>NZ_KQ058810.1:128649-128833 GCF_000982955.1 Micromonospora sp. HK10
GGTTGGGGCACGCCGGAGCAGATCACCGACCCCGAGTACTCCACCCTCGCCTTCCTCAAGGGCCTCAAGCAGGTCGACGGCTGGCAGGACATGCCGCTGACCGTCGCCGCCCAGACCGTGCAGGTCTCGGCCTACCCCGACGCCTACGCCCAGTGGGAGCAGCAGGCCGCCGACATCGTCGCCC
>NZ_KQ058811.1 GCF_000982955.1 Micromonospora sp. HK10
CCCGGATGGACCAGGTGTGGCCTTGGGCGGCGAGTGCGGTGTCGCAGGCGTGGATGTGGGTGGCGAAGACGGGGTGGTTGAGGAGTTCGTGGGCCATGGCGGGGTGTTGGGAGCCTTGGCCGGCGAAGACGAGGGCGATGCGGCCGGGGTCGGTGGCGTGGCCGGTGATCAGGTCGGGGTGGGGTTGGTCGTCGGCGAGGTGCCGCAGCGCGTTCACGGCGTGCGTGTGGTTCGCCGTGACGACGACGGCGCGGTGGTCGAGGTGGGCGCGTTGGTGGGCGAGCGTCCCGGCGAGGTCGGCCAACGCGGTGTCGGGGTGGGTTTCCAGGTGGGTGGCGAGGCGGTCGGCCTGAGCCCGCAGGGCGGCGGCGGTCTTGCCGGACAGCAGCAGCGGCACGGGCGCGGTGTCGGCGGCGTCGTCGGCCGGCGGGACGTCCGGCGCGTGGTCGGTGTTGTCCGTGCTCGCGGCTCCGGCCCTGGTCGCGTTCGCGGTGCCCGTCCTGCTTCCGCCCGCGGTGGCAGCTTCGGTCCCGGCCCCTGGCCTGGCCTCAGCATTGGCCTGGTCTGTGGCGATGGTGGCGGAGTCCGGGTGAGCGGTCCCGCCGGCTTCGCGCGGGGGGATGGCGCTGCCGGGTGCGGTGGTGTCGGCGGGGGGTTCTTCGAGGATGAGGTGGGCGTTGGTGCCGGAGAGGCCGAAGGAGGAGATGCCGGCGCGGCGGGGCCGGTCGGGGTGCTGCGGCCAGGGTTGGGCGTCGGTGAGCAGGGCGACGGCGGTGGGGTCCCAGGTGATGTGGCTGCTGGGGGTGTCGATGTGCAGGGTTTGGGGGAGCAGGCCGTGGTGGAGGGCTTGGATCATTTTGATGATGGCGGCGACGCCGGCGGCGGCTTGGGTGTGGCCGAGGTTGGATTTGATGGAGCCGAGCCAGAGTGGTTGGTGGTGGCGGTGGCGGCCGTAGGTGGCGTGCAGGGCTTGGGCTTCGATGGGGTCGCCCAACGTCGTTCCGGTGCCGTGGGCTTCGACGGCGTCGATGTCGGCGGGGGTGAGACCGGCGTTGGTCAGGGCGTGGCGGATCACGCGTTGCTGTGCCGGCCCGTTGGGGGCGGTGAGTTGGCTGCTGGCGCCGTCCTGGTTGATCGCGGATCCGGCGATCACCGCGTGGATGGGTAGGTGGTGTTCCCGGGCGTGGGACAGGCGGGTGAGCAGGAGCAGGCCGACGCCCTCACCCCACACCGTGCCGTCCGCCGAGTCCGCGAACGCCCGACACCGCCCACTCGGCGACAACGCCCGCTGCCGGCTGAACTGGGTGAACGCCTTCGGCGTGGCCATCACCGTCGCGCCGCCGGCCAGGGCCATCTCACACTCGCCCTTGCGCAGTGACTGCGCCGCCAGGTGCACGGAGACCAGCGAGGAGGAACAGGCCGTGTCCACCGTGATCGCCGGGCCCTCCAACCCGAACGTGTACGCCACCCGGCCCGAGGCGATGCTCGGCGCGCTGCCGCTACCGATCATCCCTTCGAACCCGGCCGGCGGGGCGTGCTCCAGCCGGGACGCGTAGTCGTCGTACATGACGCCGACGAAGACGCCGGTGCTGCTGCCGCGTACCGCCGTGGGGTCGAGGCCGGCCCGCTCGAACGCCTCCCAGGCCGTCTCCAGCAGCAGCCGCTGCTGCGGGTCGGCCGCCAGCGCCTCGCGCGGGTTGAGCCCGAACGGCGCCGGGTCGAACAGGGTGGCGTCGTGCAGGAAGCCGCCCTCGCGCACGTACGTGCGGCCCGCCGCGTCCGGGTCCGGGTCGTACAGCGCCTCGACGTCCCAGCCCCGGTCCGTCGGGAACTCCGAGATCGCGTCGCGCCCCTCGGCCAGCAGCCGCCACAACTCCTCCGGCGACCGCACCCCACCGGGCAACCGGCACGCCATGCCGACCACCGCGATCGGCTCCCGCGCCACCGCCTCCACATCGACCAGACGCTGCCGCGTCTGCTGCAGCTCGGCGGTGGCCCGCTTCAGGTATTCGCGCAGCTTGGCTTCGTTGCTCATGGTGTCAAACCCCTAAAGCCCGTTGTCGATGAGGCTGAAGATCTCGTCGTCGGTCGCCGCGTCCAGATCGGTGCCGGCGGACCCGCCGTTGGTCGCCTGCTGCGGCGTGCCGGTGAGCCGGCCGAGCAGGTCCTGGAGCCGGGCCACCACGTCCCGGTGGTGGTCGGTGTCGGTGGGCAGCTCGTCGGCGGCGGTGGCCAGCCGGTCGAGTTCGGTCAGCAGCGGCGCGAACACCGCGGCCGGGTCCGGCGCCAGTTCCGCCTTGAGGTGGTCGACCAGCGCGATCGGCGTCGGGTGGTCGAAGACCAGGGTGGTGGGCAGGTGCAGCCCGGTGGCCGCGCTGAGCCGGTTCCGCAGCTCGACCGCGGTCAGCGAGTCGAAGCCCATCTCGATGAAGCCGCGCCGCAGCTGCACCGCCGCCGGGGTGGCGTGCCCGAGCACGCCGGCCACCTGCTGGCGTACCAGGTCGAGCAGGAAGCGGTCGCGCTGCGGGCCGGGCAGCGCGGCCAGCTGGCCGGCCCCGGCGGGCGCCGGCGCCGCCGCGGGCGGACGCCGCGCGGGCGTGCGGACCAGGCCGCGGAGCACCGCCGGCACGTCCGGGCCGCGCAGCGCGGGCAGGTCCAACCCGACGGGTACGACCAGCGCCTGCTGCTGCGCCAGCGCCGCGTCCAGCGCGGCCAGCGCGGCGGCGGTGTCCAGCGGGCGGATGCCGGCGCGGGCCATCCGGGCCCGGTCGCCGTCGCCCAGCCCGCCGGTCATGCCGCTGGACTCCGCCCAGAGCCCCCAGGCGAGGCTGGTGCCGGGCAGGCCCCGGGCCCGCCGGTGCCCGGCCAGCGCGTCGAGGAACGTGTTGGCGGCGGCGTAGTTGGCCTGGCCGGCGCCGCCGAGGATGCCGGCGGCCGAGGAGTAGAGCACGAACGCGGCCAGCGGCAGGTCCCGGGTGGCCTGGTGCAGCTGCCAGGCCGCGTCCACCTTCGGCGTGAGCACGGCGTGCAGCCGGTCCGGGGTGAGCGTGTGCAGCGCGGCGTCGTCGACCACCCCGGCGGTGTGGAAGACCGCGGTCAACGGGTGCCGGGGGTCGATCCCGGCGACCAGCGCGCGGACCGCCACCGGATCGCCGAGGTCACCGGCGGCCACCTCGACCTCCGCGCCCAGGGCGGTCAGCCGGGCGACGAGATCCGGAACGCCGGGGGCGTCCGGCCCGCGCCGGCTGACCAGCAGCAGCCGGCGGACCCCGTACCGGTCGACCAGGTGGCCGGCGAGCAGCGCGCCGAGGGTGCCGGTGCCGCCGGTGACCAGGACGGTGCCGGCCGGGTCGAGGGTGACCGGCGGGGCGTCGGCGGCCGGGCCGCGGACCAGCCGCGGCACCCGGGCCGCGCCGTCCCGGACCGCGAGCTGCGGTTCGCCCGCCGCGGCCGCGGCGTCGACCAGCGCCGGCAGGGCGGCGAGGGTGCCCGGGTCGTCGTCGTGGTCGAGCAGGAGCAGGCGGTCGGGGTGCTCGCTCTGCGCCGCCCGGACCAGGCCCCACAGCGCCGCGCCGGGCAGATCGGGTACGTCGTCGCCGTCCCCGACGGCGACCGCCCCACGGGTGAGCACCACCAGCCGGCCGCTGCCGTCGTCGAGCCAGCCGCGGACGGCCGCGAGCACCTGTTCCGCCGTCCGGTGCGTCCCGGCGGGCACGTCCCCGTCGATCGGGTCGGGTCGCAGCAGCACGGTGCCGGCCGGCGCGGTGCCGTCGGCGAGCGCCGCGAGCAGGTCGGCCGGGCCGAACGTCGGGTACGTGCCGGTCGCCGGGGCCGGGTCGGTGGCCAGCGGTACCCAGTCCAGCAGGTACCTCGGCGCCGGTTGCCCGGCGCTGCCGGCGAGGTCGGCGGGGAGCGGCCGGACGGCCAATGAGGTGACGGTGAGCACCGGCCCACCGGCGGCGTCGACGGCGTCGAGGCTGATGCTCTCCGGGCCGGTGCGGCGCAGCCGGATCCGCAGCGACTCGCCGGCCGGGGCGTGCAGCCCGGCACCGGCCCAGGCGAACGGCAGCCAGGCGCGGACGCCGTCCACCGGGTCGAGGAAGGCCATGGTGTGCAGGGCCGCGTCCAGCAGCGCCGGGTGCACGCCGTACCCGCCGGTGTCGGTGCCCTCCGGCAGGCTCAGCTCGGCGTGGATGGTGTCGCCGGCCCGCCAGGCCCGCTGCACGCCCTGGAACACCGGCCCGTAGTGCAGGCCGGAGGCCGCCAGGTCGGCGTAGAGACCGTCCACGTCGACCTCGACGGCGCCGGCCGGCGGCCAGGCCGCTTCGGGAGCGGCCGGGCTGGGCGCGACGGCGCTCAGCGTGCCGGCGGCGTGCCGGGTCCAGTCGTCGTCGGTGCGGGCCGGCCGGGAGCGTACGGTCACCGGTCGCAGCCCGGCGTCGTTCGCGGCGCCGACCTCGACCTGGAGCCGCACCGGGACGCCGGCGTCGAGCGCCAGCGGCGCCTCGATGGTCAACTCGTGCAGGTACGGGTGTCCGGTGTGCGCCCCCGCGTGCAGGGCGATGTCGACGAACGCCGTGCCGGGCAGCAGGTGTGCGGTGCCGACGGTGTGGTCCCCGATCCACGGGTGCGACCCGGCGGAGAGCTGGGCGGTGAAGAGGTGCCCCTGCTCGTGGGGGAGTTCGATGGCGGCGCCCAGCAGCGGATGTCCGGCGCTGCTGAGGCCGAGGTCCTCGGCCTCACCGACGGTGGCGTCGGCGTGCAGCCAGTACCGCTGCTCCTGGAACGCGTACGTGGGCAGCGGTTCCGCCGGGACCGGCCCGGCGGGGAGCAGGGGCGCCCAGTCGACGTCGAGGCCGGTGGTGTGGGCGGTGGCCAGGGCGGTGAGCAGCGCGCCTGTTCCGTCGTGTCCGCGCTGCTGGGTGGGGATGGCGGTGGCGTCGGTGAGGGTTTCCCGGGTGAGCGTGGTGAGGGTGGCGTCGGGTCCGACTTCGATGAAGTGGGTGACGCCGAGGGTGTGCAGGGTTTCGGTGCCGGCGCTGTAGTTGACGGTTTCGCGGATGTGGCGTGCCCAGTAGTCGGGGTCGGACAGCTCCTGGTAGGTGGCGACCTGCCCGGTCAGGTTGGACACGATGGGCAGCGACGCCGGGTGGTAGGTGACGCCGGTGGCGGCGTCGCGGAAGTCGTCGAGGATGGCGTCGGTGTGGGCGGAGTGGAAGGCGTGCGCGACGTGCAGTTTGCGGGCGCGCACTCCGTCGGCGGTGAGTTGGGCGGCGATCGCGTCGATGGTGTGGGTGTCGCCGGCGAGGACGAGTGAGGTGGGGCTGTTGTGTCCGGCCAGGCTGACATCGGGGTGGGCGTCGAGGATCGGCCGGATGCGGTCGAGGGGCGCGGTGACGGCGAGCATGGCCCCGGCCGGCATGCCGTGCATGAGCCGAGCCCGGGTGGTGACCAGTTTCGCGGCGTCGGGCAGGTCGAGGACGCCGGCGATGTGCGCGGCGGTCAACTCGCCGATGGAGTGTCCGATGAGGTAGTCGGGTCGGATTCCGAAGGTGTCGAGGAGGCGGACCGTGGCGGTTTCGGCGGCGAACAGGGCGGGTTGGGTGTAGCGGGTCTGGATGAGCAGGTCGGTGTGCTGGCCGCACATGACCTCGCGTAGCGGGTGCTCCAGGTGCGCGTCGAGGGCGGCGCAGACCTCGTCGAGGGCTGTCGCGTAGGCGGGGAAGTGGGCGTAGAGGTCGGCGGTCATGCCGGGGTGCTGGGCGCCCTGGCCGGTGAACAGGAACGCCACCTTCCCCGCGCCGGCCGGCTGCTCACCGCCGGGATCCCGGACCAGCCCCGGGTGCGAGCCACCGGAGGCCAGCGCGCGCAGCGCCGCGATCAGGTCCGCGGCGGTGTGCGGCTCGTCGCCCGGCGTACCGGCCGGCGCCACGATCGCCGCGCGGTGGGCGAAGGTGGCCCGGGTGGTGGCGAGGGCGTGTGCCACGGCGGCCGGCTCCAGCTCGGGATGCTCGTCCAGGTGCCCGGCCAGCCGGGCCGCCTGGGCGCGCAGCGCGGCCGGCGTCCTCGCCGACAGCAGCCACGGCAGCAGACCCGACGGCGGTTCGACGGCCGCCGGTCGGGCCGCCCCGGCCGGCGCCTCCTCGAGGATGAGGTGGGCGTTGGTGCCGCTGATGCCGAAGGAAGAAACCCCGGCCCGGCGCGGCCGGTCGGGGCGTACCGGCCAGGGCTGCGCCTGGGCCAGCAGGGCGACCTCGCCCGCGTCCCAGTCGACGTGGCTGCTCGGCGAGTCGGCGTGCAGGCTCGGCGGGAGCAACCGGTGCTGGAGCGCCAGCACCATCTTGATGATGCCGGCCACCCCGGCGGCGGCCTGGGTGTGCCCGATGTTCGACTTGATCGACCCGAGCCAGAGCGGCTCGTCGCGCTCCTGCCCGTAGGTGGCCAGCAGCGCCTGCGCCTCGATCGGGTCGCCGAGGGTGGTGCCCGTACCGTGCGCCTCCACGGCATCCACCTCGGTCGGGGCCAGTCCGGCGTTGGCCAGGGCCTGGCGGATGACCCGTTGCTGGGCGGGGCCGTTGGGGGCGGTGAGGCCGTTGCTGGCGCCGTCCTGGTTGACCGCCGAGCCGCGGATCACGGCGAGCACCGGGTGGCCGTTGCGCCGGGCGTCCGACAGCCGCTCCAGCAGCAGCAGGCCGGCACCCTCTGAGAGGGCCGTGCCGTCGGCGCTGTCGGCGAACGGCTTGCAGTGCCCGTCCGGGGCGAGCCCGCGCTGCCGGCTGAACTCGAGCAGCGAGTGCGGGGTTGCCATCACACTGACCCCGCCGGCCAGCGCGAGCGTGCACTCACCGTTGCGCAGCGCCTGGATGGCCAGGTGGGTGGCGACCAGCGACGACGAGCAGGCGGTGTCCACCGTGATCGCCGGCCCTTCCAGGCCCAGCGTGTACGCCAGCCGCCCGGAGGCGACACTGGGTGCGCTGCCGTTGCCCAGATACCCCTCGTAGCCGTCCGGGGTGTGCTGCTGGAGCCGGCTGGCGTAGTCGTTGTACATGACTCCGGTGAAGACACCGGTCGGCGTGGTCTTCAGCGACGTCGGGTCGATGCCGGCGCGCTCCAGGGCCTCCCAGGCGGTTTCCAGCAGCAGCCGCTGCTGCGGGTCGGTCGCGAGGGCCTCCCGGGGGCTGATGCCGAAGAACTCGGCGTCGAAGCGGTCCGCGTCGTGCAGGAACCCGGCGATCCGGGTGTAGACGGTGCCCGCGTGGTCCGGGTCCGGGTCGTACAGCCCGTCCAGGTCCCAGCCGCGGTTGGTGGGGAAGGGGGACATCGCGTCGCCGCGCGCCACCAGCAGCCGCCACAGCTCCTGCGGGTCGCGTACCTCGCCGGGGAACCGGCAGGCCATCCCGACGATGGCGACCGGCTCGTCGACCGGCCGCGCCGCCGGCAGCGGGGCGTGGTCGGCCGCCGCCTGGTGCGGCAGCAGCCGGGCCAGCAGCTCGCCCGCCAGGGCGTACGCGGTCGGGTGGTCGAAGATCAGGGTGGCCGGCAGTCGCAGCCCGGTGGCGGCGTTGAGCCGGTTGCGCAACTCGACCGCGGTCAGCGAGTCGAAGCCCAACTCCTTGAACGCCCGCTGCGGGTCGATCGTCTCCGGGACGCTGTGCCCGAGCACCGCCGCGATCTGGCCGCGGACCACTCCGAGCAGCAGCTCCCGGCGGCCGGCATCATCCAGCCCCGCCAGCCGCCCGGCCAACCCGGCGTCGCCGGCCGCGCCGGCCGCGCCGGCCGCCGCCCGCCGCGTCACCGGCCGGACCAGACCGCGCAGCAGCGCCGGGACCGGCCCGCCGCGCAGCCCGACAAGATCCAACCGCATCGGTACGGCGGTCGGCTCGCCGCCGGCCAGGGCGGTGTCGAGCAGGGTGTGGGCGTGGTCGGTGGGGATGGGTAGCAGGCCGTTGCGGGCGAGTCGCGCCTGGTCGGTGGTGGTGAGGTGGCTGGTCATGCCGGTGGTGTGGGCCCAGTAGCCCCAGGCGAGGCTGGTGGCGGGGAGGTCCAGGGTGTGGCGGTGGTGGGCGAGGGCGTCGAGGTAGGTGTTGGCGGCGGCGTAGTGGGCTTGGCCGGGGCTGCCGAGGGTGCCGGCGGCGGAGGAGTAGAGGACGAATGCGGTCAGGGGTAGGTGGTGGGTGGCGTGGTGGAGGTGCCAGGCGGCGTCGATTTTGGGGCGTAGGACGGTGTGGATCTGGTGGGGGGTGAGGGTGTGTAGGGCGGCGTCGTCGAGGACGCCGGCGGTGTGGAAGACGGCGGTGAGGGGGTGGTCGGTGGGGATGCCGGTGATGAGGGTGTGGACCTGGTCGGGGTCGGCGGTGTCGCAGGCGACGATGGTGACGGTGGCGCCGAGGTCCTGAAGCCGGTCGACCAGCTCCGTCGCGTCGGGTGCGTCGGGGCCGCGTCGGCTGGCGAGCAGGAGGTGGCGGGTTTGGCCGGTGGTGGTGAGGTGTTCGGCGAGTAGGGTGCCGAGGGTGCCGGTGCCGCCGGTGATAAGCACCGTCCCCTCCGGATCCAGGGCGGCCGCTGGCTCTTCCGGCGTACCCACCGTGACCAGGCGCGGCACGAACAGCTTGCCGTCGCGGACGGCGAGCTGCGGCTCCCCGGTGGCCAGCGCCGGACCGAGCGCGGCTGGGCGGTCCGCGTCGACCAGGACGAACCGGTCCGGATGCTCGACCTGGGCGCTGCGGACCAGCCCCCAGAGCGCGGACGCGGCCAGGTCGGTGATGTCCTCGTCCGGGCCGGTGGCCACCGCGCCCGAGGTGAGCACCACCAGCCGCGCGGCGGCGTGCCGCTCGTCGGCCAGCCACTTCTGGAGCGCGGCGGTGGTCCGGGTGACCAGGTCGTGCGTCGCCGCCGGTCCGCCGTCGGTCCCGCCGGCGGGCGCCACGATCACCAGCTCCGGGGTGGTGTCCGCGGCGAGCATGTCGGCGAGCCCGGCCAGATCGAGCACCGGTGGCACCTCCGTCGAGCCGGCCGGCGCGTCGAGCGGGGTCCAGCGGACGCGGTACAGCGGGTCGCCGCCACGCGGGCCGGCGGCGAGCCGGTTCCCGGCCAGCGGCCGGACGGTCAACGCGCCGATGGTGACCACCGGCTGGCCGGTCGGGTCCGTGGCCCACACGGCCACGCTGTCCGGGCCGGTACGGCTCAGCCGCACCCGCAGCCGGGTCGCCCCGACGGCGTGCAGGCTGATCCCGCTCCACGCGAAGGGCAGCCGTACGCCCTCGTCACCGTCGGTGAGCGCCATCGGGTGCAGGGCGGCGTCGAGGAGGGCGGGGTGGATGCCGTAGCCGGTGGTGTCCTGGTCGTCGGGGAGGTGGATGTCGGCGTAGCGGGTGTCGCCGTCGCGCCAGGCGGCGTGCACGCCCTGGAAGACGGGGCCGTAGTGCAGGCCCGTGCCGGCCAGGGTGGCGTAGAAGTCGTCGAGGTCGACGGGGGTCGCGCCGGCCGGGGGCCACTCGGTGCCGATGCCCGGCTCGCCGGCCGGGGCGGTGCCGGTGAGGGTGCCGGTGGCGTGCCGGGTCCAGGTGCCGCCCTGGTGGCTGTGCACGCTGACCGGGCGTCCCTCGCCCTGCTCGGGGCCCACCTCTACCCGCAGCTGCACGTCGCTGTCGTGGTCGAGGATCAGCGGGGTCTCGATGGTGAGGTCGTCGACGTGCGGGTACCCGGTGTGCTGGCCGGCGTGCAGGGCCAGGTCCACGAAGGCGGTGCCGGGCAGGAGGACGGTGCCGGTGACGGCGTGGTCGGCGAGCCAGGGTTGGCTGGTGGGGGTGAGTCGGCCGGTGAAGAGGTGGCCCTGCTGGTCGGGCAGCTCGATGGCGGCGGCCAGCAGGGGGTGTTCGGCGGCGGTCTGGCCGAGGTCGCTGGCCTGGCTGATGGTGGTGGGGGCGTGCAGCCAGTAGCGCCGGCGCTGGAAGGGGTAGGTGGGTAGGTCGACCGGTGCCGTCACGGCGGGCAGCAGCGGGGTCCAGTCGACGGGCAGGCCGTGGGTGTGCGCGGTGGCCAGCGCGGTGACGAGCTGGTCGGTGGTGTCGCGGCGCATGGTGGCCACCGCGACGATGTGCCGTTGGTCGGCGGTGTCCTCGATCGGCTGGATGAGCACGGGGTGGGGGCTGACCTCGACGAAGGTGGCGTAACCGTCGCGGAGCAGGGCTTCGGTGGCGGTCTGGAACTGGACCGGGTGGCGCAGGTTGTCGTACCAGTAGTCGG
>NZ_KQ058812.1 GCF_000982955.1 Micromonospora sp. HK10
GGTCGACGGGGCGGCGGCGACGGCCGCCGGATCGGCGGGGCGGTCAGTCCTTGTCGACGGTGACGGTGCTCGGCTTGGCGCTGCGCTCGTCGGTGGTCGGCTTGGTCGGCCGCTTGCCGTTCTCGCCGGTGCTGGTGATCTTCGTGGGGGTGGCGCCCCGGCCGCCCTCGCCGGGCACCGCGGCCACGGTCGGCTCGCCGTCCACCCCGGCGCTGGCGGCGGAACCGTCCACGGTGGTGACCGGCTCCGCGACCGGGCGGGTCTTGCCGCCTTCCGCAGGCTTCCCCGACTCCGGGGCCGCGCGGCCGCCGTTCGGCGAGGCGTCCGCGCCGCCCTTGGCCGGGACGGTCACGGCGGTCCGGTCGCCCGCCGGTGCGCCGCCCTCCTCGTCGCCGGTCGCGTCGGCGCCGGCGGCGGCCGCAAGGTCGTCCGGGTCGACCGGGGTGGCGGTGAGGCCGGCGGAGTCCGCCGACAGCCGCAGCTCGGCGAGGCGCCGCTGGAGGTCGTCCGACTCCTGCCGCAACGACCACGTCTCGGTACGCAGGTCGGCGAGCTCCTGCTGGGCGGTGGCGATCTCCAGCATCACCTCGGCGAGCTGCTGCCGGCCGGCGGCCACCTCCTGCTGGGTGGCGGCGAGGTGCTGCTGGGTGGTGGCCAGGTGCTGCTGCGTGGTGGCCGCGTACTCCTCGAACTGGCGGCGGGAGGCGGCCACGTGCTCGTCGGCCTTGCGGCGCTTGTCGCCGGCCTCCTCCTCGGCCCGCCGCAACAGCTCGGCGGCTTCCTCCTCGGCCCGCTGGCGCATGGTCAGCGCGTCCCGCTCGGCGGCCTCGCGCAGGCCGGCCGCGGCCTGCTCGATCTCCTGGCGCTTGGCGGTGTATCCCTGCTCGAGCTCCTCGGTCCGCCGGCGGTGCTGCTTGTCCAGCTCGTCGCGGTGCTTGGCGTACTCCTGCTCGGCGGCGGCGCGGCGCTGGGCCAGCTCCTTGCCGGCGGCGTCCCGCTGGGCCTTGACCTCCTTCTCCACCCCGGCTCGCCAGGTGCCCAGCTCCTGCTGGGTCTGCGTCCGGGCCTGCTGCACGTACGCCTCGGTCTCGCTGCGCATCCGCTGCACGTACGCCTCGACCTCGGCGCGGTTGCGCTTGCCGGCCTCGGCGGCCTCGCTGGTGAGCCGGTTCGCCTCGGTGCGCGCCCGGCCCCGGGTCGCCTTCGCGGCCTCTTCCGCGTCGTCAACGATCTTCTTGGCGTCGGCGAGCGCCTTGGCGTGCGTGGCCCGGCCGGCCTCGGCCGCCGCCTCGGTGAGCCGCTTGGCCTCCTGCTGCGCCTTGGCGTGCACCTCCTTGGCCGCCTCGCGGAGCTGGTTGGCCTCCTGCTGGGCCTTGGCCACGGCCTCCTTGGCCGTCTCGCGCAGCCGGGTCGACTCCTGCTGGGCCCGGCTGTGGATCTCCTTGGCGGTGTCCCGGAGCTGGGTCGCCTCCTGCTGCGCCGTGGCGAGCGCCTCCTGCGCGGTACGGCGCAGCCGCTCGGCCTCGTCCGTGGCGGCCTTGAGCGCGGCCTCCGCCTCGGCCTTCCGGGCGGCGGTGTGCCGCTCCTCCTCGGCCCGCCGGGCGGCGAGGGCGATCTCGAAGTCCTTCAGCGCCTGGGCGGCCTGCTCCCGCGCCTCCTCGATGATGTGCTCGGCGGCCGCGCGCCGGGCCTCGATCTCCTCGTTGGCGGAGGCGAGGATCTCGTCGGCCTGCTCCTCGGCCATGGTGAGGATCTGCTCGACCCGGGGACCCAGGTGCCGGAACGAGGCCCGGTCCACCACGCCCACCTGTTTGCGCACCTGGGCGAGGTCGCGTTGCAGCACCTCGACCTGGCCGGCCAACTTGTGGATCTGGGTGTACGCCTGCTCTCGTTCGCCCGTCAACGCCGCGATCTCGTGCTCGGCACGAGCGACGTACCGGTCGACCTGTCGTTTGTCGTAACCCCGGAGCGCGGACTCGAAGCTGGGCTCCGTGGTCACGTCCCCGCCGAGAGCGAACAGTTCCTCGCCGTGCGACATGCCCCCATCCTCACACGCATCCGGCTCTGCTGGGGCGATACGGACGCCCCTGTCGGGAGCTACTTCGCTGACGTGGCGAAACGGGCGGGAAAGCATGACGGCGCGGGGCGCCACCGGTCACCCGGTGTCACCCCGCGCCGCGGTTCATGCCCCGATGCGGGTGGTGCTCAGCTGGCCGACTCGGCCGTGACCTTCTTCTCGGAGCCCGCGTCCTTGGCCGCCTCCGGCTTGGCGCCGGCCGCCGGCACGCCCGGCACGATGCCGGCCAGGCCGGAGAGCATCTGGCCGAGCTGGGAGGTGACCGCGTCCTTCTGCCGGGTGAGGTCCTCGACCTCGCGGCGGGCCGCCTGCGTGGTCAGCTCCGCCTCGGTGCGGGCCTCGTTGAGCACCCGCTGCGCCTCGGCGCGCGCCTCGCCGAGGGTCTTGTCGGCCAGCGCCTTGGCCTTGTCGACGGTCTCGTTGGCGGTGCGCTCCGACTCGACCCGCCGGGCCTCGGCCCGCTGCTCGATCTCCTTGGCCCGCTCCTGCGCGGCCCGGGCCCGCTGCTCGGCCTCGCTGACCAGCTTCTGGGTCTGGGCGACCTGCGCGGCGTGCCGCTCCGACTCCTCGCGCTCCGCCTTCTCGCGCCGCTCGGCGAGCTGCAGCTCCAGCGCCTGGAGGTCCTTGTCGCGCTTGTCCCGCGCGTCGGTGAGCAGCTTGGTCGCCTCGGCCCGCTTCTCCTCGGCCTCCCGGGCGGCCTTCGCCCGCTGCTGGGTGATCTCCCGCTCGGCGGTGGCCCGCAGGGTGGCGACCTCGCGCTCGACGGTGGACTTCAGCTCGGCCACCTCGTGCGCGGTGACCGTACGCAGCTGCTTGGTCTCCCGGTCGGCGTCGGCCCGCAGGGTGTCGGCCTCGCGCCGGGCCTGCACCCGGACCTCGGCGGCCTCGCGCTCGGCGGCGGTGCGGACGTTGCCCGCCTCCCGCTCGGCGGTGGCCTTCATGGCGGCCGCCTCGGCGCGCGCCTTGTCGGTGATCTCCCGGGCCTCGAGGCGGGCGGCGGAGAGGATGCCCTCCGACTCGCGCTTGGCCTCGTTGCGGTGGTCGTTGGCCTGCTCCTCGGCCAGCCGGAGGATCTGCTCGACGCGGGTGCCCAGGCCGGAGAGGGTCGGCCGGCTGTTCTCCTCGAGCTGCTTGTTGGTCTCGGTGAGCTTCTGCTCCAGCGCGTTCTGGCGCTGCTCGGCCTGCCGGAGCCGGCGCTGGGCGTCGTTCATCCGCTGCTCGGCCTCGGCGCGGGCCTGCTCGGACTGGGTCAGGGCGGCGGTCAGCCGGCCGATGAAGTCGTCGACCTGCCCGGTGTTGTAACCACGCAGGCCAACGGTGAAATCGGGCTGTGAGTTCGCGTTATCGAAGAACGCAAGAGGGGAGGACTGCTGCTGGGGCATTGGGACATACTGGCAGACGCCCCAGGGTGCTCCGCAAGAGCGGTCCGCACCTTTCATGTCCTCATTACATGGTCAACTCGGGTGACCCGGTGGGACCGGACCAATCGGCGATCTTGGCAGGTCCCGGGGCGGGTCGGGCGGCGGCCGGTGCGGCCGGAAAAAGGGCCGCGGGTGGTCGCCCGCGGCCCTTTGTCGTACGGCAATCGAATGGTGTGACCGCGCTGGAAAGGCAAGCCCTCCTCCGCGCTTTGGCGCGGCCCGTTCAGCCGAACGGGTCAGTGCCCGCGGAACCGGTTGATCGCCGTTTCGTGTCGGGCCCGCAGCGCGGCGTCGCGCACGCCCAGCCCGTCCGACGGCGCGAGGCAGCGCACCCCGACCTTGCCCTGGTGGGCGTTGCGGTGCACCTCGTACGCGGCCTGGCCGGTCTGCTCCAGCGGGTAGGTCTTCGACACGGTCGGGTGCACCTTGCCGAGCGCCACCAGCCGGTTGGCCTGCCAGGCCTCGTGGTAGTTGGCGAAGTGGCTGCCGACGATCCGCTTCAGGTGCATCCAGAGGTAGCGGTTGTCGTACTGGTGCAGGTAGCCGCTGGTGGAGGCGCAGGTGACGATGGTGCCGCCCTTCTTGGCGACGTAGACGCTGGCGCCGAAGGTCTCCCGGCCCGGGTGCTCGAAGACGATGTCCGGATCCTCGCCGCCGGTCAGCTCGCGGATCCGCTCACCGAAGCGGCGCCACTCGTCCTGGTCCTGGGTCTGCTCGTCCTTCCAGAACCGGAACCCCTCGGCGGTGCGGTCGATGACCAGCTCGGCGCCCATCTTCCGGCACAGCTCGGCCTTCTCCGGCGAGGAGACCACGCAGACCGGGATGGCGCCGCCGCCCAGCGCCATCTGGGTGGCGTATCCGCCGAGGCCGCCGGACGCGCCCCAGATCAGCACCACGTCGCCCTGCTTCATGTTCGCCCCGTGGTGCGAGACGAGCTGCCGGTACGCGGTGGAGTTGACCAGCCCAGGGCTGGCCGCCTCCTCCCAGCTCAGGTGGCGCGGCTTCGGCATCAGCTGGTTGGCCTTGACCACGGCCAGCTCGGCCAGGCCGCCGAAGTTGGTCTCGAAGCCCCAGATCCGTTGCTGCGGGTCGAGCATGGTGTCGTCGTGGCCGGCGGCGTCCTCCAGTTCCACGGACAGGCAGTGCGCGACCACCTCGTCGCCGGCCTTCCACTTGGTCACCCCCGGTCCGGTGCGCAGCACCACGCCGGCCGCGTCGGAGCCGACCACGTGGTACGGCAGGTCGTGCCGGCGGGTCAGCTCGGAGAGCCGGCCGTAGCGCTGGAGGAACTTGAAGGTGGGCAGCGGTTCGAAGATGCTGGTCCACACGGTGTTGTAGTTGATGGCGCTGGCCATCACGGCGACCAGCGCCTCGCCCGGGCCCAGCTCGGGGGTGGGCACCTCCTGGACGTGCAGTGCCTTGCGTGGGTCCTTGTCCCGGGTGGCCATGCCCTCGAACATCCGGGTGTCCTCGGCCCGCACCACCACACCCCGGTAGCTCTCCGGGACCGGCAGGCCGGCGAGGCCGGCGAGTTCCCGCTCCGGCTGTGCGGAGCCTTCCGCCGCCATGATCGCTTCAAGGATGTCCTGCACGGTGACCTCCCGTTCGTTGCGCACCCGCACCGGGCGGGCAGGGGTGCTGCCATCGTCGGCGCCGGTGCGACGGGACCGCCATGTCGGCAATCGACACATCCGGCACCGGTCGCACTCCTGTGGGGCCGGACGTTACTGAACGGTAGCTAGGGTCGGAAGTCCTGTGTGAAAAACTGCATCCGCCGATGCGTGGAGGTGTCCGTGGGAACGCGCAACCGCGCACTGCCGCGCCTTGTCCCCGGCATCAGGACGGGTCCCCGCCCGGTTGGCGCCGGCCGGGCGGGGACCCGGGTCCGGCCGGCTCAGGCCGGCTGGACGAGCTCGATCAGCACGCCGCCGGCGTCCTTCGGGTGCACGAAGTTCACCCGCGAGTCCGAGGTGCCCCGCCGCGGGGTCTCGTAGAGCAGCCGGACGCCGCGCTCGCGCAGCGCCGCGCAGGCCGCGTCGATGTCCGCCACGGTGTACGCGACCTGCTGGATCCCCGGACCGCGCCGGTCCAGGAACTTGCCGATCGTCGAGTCGGGCGACAGCGGCGCCAGCAGCTGCACCAGGCCGCCTCCGGCGTCCGGCCCGACCGCCAGCATGGCCTCGCGGACGCCCTGCTCCTCGTTCGTCTCGGTGTGCACGCAGCGCATGCCGAAGGTGCGCTGGTAGAAGTCGATCGCGGCGTCGAGGTCGGGCACGGCGATCCCGACGTGGTCGATGCGGCGCAGGCCGATGTCGCTGACGTGGTCGGGAACGGATTCGACGGGGGAGTTCTCAGCCATGGCGCCAGTGTGACCGAACGATCGTTCGGGAGGCTGACCCAGTCGGGCATCTCACTCCCCTGAACGGGTGACGCCCGGACGCCCGCGCCGGGCGGCTCGGTCGAACGGCCGACCCCGGCCGGGGCCGCCCGGACGACCTCGTCCGGACGCCCGAGCGGCGGGAGACCCCGCGCCGTTCGTCCTGCTGGACGGGGGATGCCCCGCGACGCGGCGCGGGCGCACGATGCGAATCGGCACGTTCATCAGCACTGGTCGCCCCCGGCCGGCGCCGCGCGGCCCGGCACGGGGGCCCGGACCGGACTCGGGAGGACCTGGCCGTGGGTACGGCACCGAAGAAGCGCGGCGACACACCCGCCGGCACCCGCCGGCGGCGGCTCCCCGCCGGGCGGCGGGCCGCGGGGTGGTCGTCGTGACCCTGGAGCAGTGGGCGGCGGTCGGCGTGGTGTCGGGGTCCATCCTCAGCGCGCTGACCCTGGCCGTGGCGGTGAGCCGGCCGCTGCGCCGGCTGGCCCGGCAGAACGAGGAGTTCCGGCAGGACTGGTACGGGATGCCCGCCCGGCCGGGCCGGGAGGCCGTCCCGGGGATGCCGGAGCGGCTGCGGCGCGTCGAGGTGGAGTTGCACCCGGACGGACGCGGGACGTTGCGGGACGCGGTCAACGACGCGGAACGCCGGCTCAAGGGCGTGGAGAGCCGCCTCGACGAGCACCTCGGCGGGCGGGGTGGCCGGCCGGCCGGCGGCTGACCGGACGATCGGCGCGGCGGCCGGGCGCGCCCGGTGGTCGGGGTGGCAGTCCCGCTCATCGATCGTTCGGCATATGTGAACCCGGACGGCGGGAGGTTGATCTGCAACTTGCATCCGGAGAAGAGTACGGATGGTGAGTTCACTGTCACGCCCCGTTGCCGCCATCTGGATCCCGGTCCAGGTGGACCCCATCGAACCCCACCTGATGGCCTGCCTGGACCATGCCCGGCGATGCCGCTACGACCTGCTCGGGATCATCACCACGGCGCCGTGGGACGAGGTGCGGCAGATGATGCTCGACGGGAAGGTCGACGTGGTGGTGGTCGCGAAGTTCGACCATCTCCCGGCGGACCGGACCCCGCGGATCGAGGTGGCCGGCCGGCCGCCCCGGCCGCCGGCCGCGTGCCCTCGGGGCCCGGTGCCGCCGCGCCGGGGCCGCCCGCGCGGGGCCTGAACCGCGGCCGGCGCGGACGGGCCGGGCGCCGGGCGGCCGCCCGGCGCGGCTACCGGACCATCGACGGTCGTAACCTGGAGCGGCTGGCCAACGTGCGCGG
>NZ_KQ058813.1 GCF_000982955.1 Micromonospora sp. HK10
GAGGCGGGGGCGGCGCGGGGCGGGCGGGGGCGGGGGCGGGGTGGGTGAGGCGAGGGCTGGGCGGGGGGTGGGCGGTCGGTGTACCGCCGGGGGGTGGGGGGTCAGGGAAGTAGGTTAGGCAGGGTGATATCGCCGGTGGCGACGAGCACGGCGGGGCCGGAGAGCCAGCAGGAGTCCGCGGTCACCGTCACGGTGAGCCGGCCACCGGGCACGTCGACCGCGACCGTGCCGGTGTCCCGGCCGGCGTCGCGCAGGGCCACCGCGGCGACCGCGCAGGCGCCGGTGCCGCAGGAGAGCGTCTCGGCCGAACCCCGCTCGTAGACCCGCATGAGCACGTGCCCGTCGGTGCCGTCGACCGGCTCGCCGGGGGCGGTGAACTCGACGTTGACCCCGGCCGGGAAGACCGACGGGTCCACCTCGGGGGCCCGGGTCAGGTCCAGGCCGGACAGCTCCAGGCTGGCGGGCAGGGCGCAGACCAGGTGCGGGTTGCCGACGTCGACCGCCGCGCCGGGCAGGGTCAGCCCGCCGATGGTGGCGATGGCCGCGTCGTACAGCCGGGGGCGGCGCATCTCGACGGCGACGGCCTCGCCCTCCACCCGGGCCCGGACCAGGCCGGCCCGGGTGGCCAGCGGCAGCGCCCCGCCGGACGGCGTGGCCAGCCCGGTGGCCAGCAGGTAGCGGACGAAGACCCGGGCGCCGTTGCCGCACATCTCCGCGAAGGAGCCGTCGGAGTTCCAGTAGTCCATGAACCATTCGGCCTCACCCGCCAGGGCGGCGCCGTCCGGGTGCTTGGCGGCCCGCACCACCCGCAGCACGCCGTCGCCGCCGAGGCCGCGCCGCCGGTCGCAGAGCGCGGCGACCAGGCCGGGCGTCAGGTCGAGGGCGCCGTCCGGGTCGGGCAGGATGACGAAGTCGTTGCCGGTGCCGTGGCCCTTGGTGAACTCCACGCCCCCATCATCGCCGATGCTCGGCGACCACCCGCAGGGCAGTGTCGGAAAAGCCGGGCGACGCCGAGTCCAGCCAGTGGATGCGCGGGTCGCGCCGGAACCAGGAGCGCTGCCGGCGGACGAACCGCCGGGTCGCCCGGATCGTCTCGTCGTGCGCCTCGACCTCGGAGATCTCCCCGGCCAGGAAACGCAGCACCTGCTGGTAGCCGAGCGCCCGGCTGGCCGTCCGCCCCTCGGGCAGGCCGCGCCCGACCAGCGCCCGGGTCTCCGCGACCAGGCCGTCGGCCCACATCCGGTCGACCCGCAGCGCGATCCGCTCGTCGAGCAGCGCGGTGTCCAGGTCCACCCCGAGCTGCACCGACGGGTAGTACGGCGTGGGCGCGGGCAGCGCCGCGGTGAACGGGGCCCCGGTCAGCTCGATCACCTCCAGGGCCCGGACGATCCGCCGGCCGTTGCTGGGCAGGATGCTCGCGGCCGCCGCCGGGTCAGCCCCGGCCAGCCGGGCGTGCAGCGGGGCCGGCCCGACCTCGGCCAGCTCCGCCTCCAGCCGCTCGCGGACCGCCGGGTCGGTGCCGGGAAACTCGAACTGCTCCAGCACCGCCCGCACGTACAGGCCGGAGCCGCCGACCAGCAGCGGCACCCGGCCCCGGGCGAGGATGTCGTCGACCGCCGCGCGGGCCAGCCGCTGGTATTCGGCGACGCTGGCCGGCTCGGTCACCGCCCAGATGTCGAGCAGGTGGTGCGGCACGCCGTCGCGTTCGGCCGGGGTCAGCTTCGCGGTGCCGATGTCCAGGCCCCGGTAGAGCTGCATCGAGTCGGCGTTGACCACCTCGCCGTCGAGGGCGTGCGCCAGGGCGATGCTCAGCGCCGACTTGCCGGCCGCGGTCGGCCCGACCACGGCGACCACGGTGCCGGTCATGCGCGCGCCCAGTTCGCCACGAAGTAGGCAACGCCGTAGGGGGCCTGGTGGTAGCTGAGGTCACCGCGCCAGTCGCCGCCCGCCGCCCGGACCGCGCCGGCCAGCACCTGCCACGGCGCCCGCCCCGCGACCTTCAGCTCCGCCGACAACCCGGGGTCGAGGTCGAGCAGGGCCGCGGCGTCCGCGCCGGCCAGGGCCACGGCAACCCCCTCGTCGTACGCGGGCGCGCGCGGATCGTCGTAGCCGGGCGCCTTGACGCCCCGGCAGGCCGACCCGTCCCCCATCACCAGCAGCGCCCACGGCTGCGTCCCGGAACCCAGCCGGCCGCCGCCGGCGGCGCACCGCTCGACCGACTCGTCGGCCGCCACGGAGATCATCCGCCAGGTCGTCGCGACCTGTTGCCGCACGCGATTCAGCAGCCAGGCGCCGACGAGGAGGCTCAGTGGCAGTCCATCGGTACCGATGATCCCGGCGGGATGCCGTCCCAGTCGCACCTCCAGCGGCGCTCCCCAGGGCGCGAAGCTCCCGCGGTACGGGTAGGACAGCTCGGCGGTGCGGTCCGCCGCACCGACCACCACGACGGTGCGCGCTCCGGCAGCGAGCAGCCGGGCGACCGCGGCGTCGGCGGCGGCGCGGAGGTCGTCCAGCTCACCGGCGGCGGCGCCGGCCAGTTCCGGCACGAGCAGGGGCGGGTGGGGGCAGACGGCGGCGGCGACCAGAGGCACCCGTTCAACCTATCCGTACTCACCGGAGCGTCCCCGGGCCGATCCGGTCATGACGGCGGTACGACACCGTATGGTCACGGTCGACGACAGGCGCTCGACACGGACCGGGTCGGACCTGTGACAATGCCGGGAGTGACTTTGCTGCGCCGTGGCGGCGATCGAGGGGGCAGTCCCATCGACGCCGGGAGAACGAGGATGGGCACATGAGCGACTGGACTGCCTTCGGACGGGTGGACGAGGACGGCACCGTCTACGTCAAGACCGCCGAGGGTGAGCGGGTGGTCGGATCCTGGCAGGCGGGCGCCCCGGAGGAGGGGCTGGCCCACTTCGCCCGGCGCTTCGCCGACCTGGTGACGGAGGTCAACCTGACCGAGGCCCGGCTCAACTCGGGCGCGGCGGACGCCGGCCACTCGCTGACCACGATCCGGCGGATCCGCGCCTCGCTGGCCGAGGCCCACGTGGTCGGCGACATCGACGCGCTCGCCGCCCGCCTGGACAAGCTGGCCGTCGTGGCCGAGGAGAAGGCCGGCGAGGCCAAGGCGGCCCGCGAAGCCGCCCGCGGCGAAGCCCTTGCCCGCAAGACCGCCCTGGTCGAGGAGGCGGAGAAGCTGGCCGCCGAGTCGACCGGCTGGAAGACCGCCGGGGACCGGCTCAAGGAGATCCTCGACGAGTGGAAGACCATTCGCGGCGTCGACAAGAAGACCGACGGCGAGCTGTGGAAGCGGTTCGCGGCCGCCCGTGACGCGTTCACCCGCCGCCGGGGCGCCCACTTCGCCTCCCTCGACCAGCAGCGCAAGCAGGCGCAGACGGTCAAGGAGGAGCTGGTCGCCGAGGCGGAGAAGCTGACGGAGTCCACCGACTGGGGCGTCACCGCCAACCAGCTCAAGGATCTGATGGCCCAGTGGAAGGCCGCCCCGCGGGCGTCCAAGGAGGCCGAGCAGAAGCTCTGGGAACGGTTCCGGGCGGCGCAGGACGCCTTCTTCACCCGGCGCAGCGAGGTCTTCTCCGCCCGGGACAACGAGCAGCGGGCCAACCTGGAGCGCAAGCAGGCGCTGCTCGCCGAGGCCGAGGCGCTGGACGTGGACGGCGACCCGAAGGGCGCCCAGGCGAAGCTGCGGGAGATCCAGGCGCAGTGGCACGAGGCCGGCCGGGTGCCCCGCGAGGCCGCCGCCGGGCTGGAGCGCCGGCTGCGCGCGGTGGACGACAAGGTCCGCGAGGTCATGGACTCGGCGTGGCGGCGGACCACCAAGGAAGACAACCCGCTGCTGGCCCAGATGCGGTCCCAGGTCGCCGAGGCCGAGGAGCGGCTGGCCCGGGCCCAGGCCGCCGGTGACGCCCGGCGGATCAAGGAGGCCGAGCAGGCGCTCGCCTCGAAGCGGCAGTTCCTCCAGCTGGCCGAGCAGGCCGGCTGACCCGAGCGTCACCGGAAGCCCTCGATCCCACCACAGGACCGAGGGCTTCCGGCCGTCCGGCCCGGGACCGAGGGCTTCCGGCCGTCCGGCCCGGGACCGAGGGCTTCCGGCCGTCCGGCCCGGGACCGAGGGCTTCCGGCCGTCCGGCCCGGCCGACCCGGCGAGGGCTTCCTCCCCGGCCCGAACCGGACCGGTCCGCCGAGCGGGCCCGCCACGGCCGGAATGCGCTGTCCCCGGGCTGGCGGCCGGTGCCGTGTTGACGCATCGAGGCGAGCTGATCAGAATGGCGGCAGAGCCAGGTCAACACCGGCGCGAGGGCACCCGGCGGCGAGCACGCCGTCGCGGGTCGCCGGTGACTTCTTCCGCGAGTGGCCGTCCACGTGACACGGCCCGACGCGCGCTGTCCGCGTACTCGATGACGAGCGGGCCGTCTCCCCCTGGTCTCACCGCCCGCGGCGCTCGCGCGGCGCGGGCATCCGAAGTGGAGCCCTGATGCACCGACCTACCGCCCTCGGCGGCGCCCTCGCGGCGCTCGCCACCGCCGCGGCCGGCGTCCTCGTCGCCGCCACCATCAGCACCACCCCGGCCGCCGCCGCCAGCGGCGGCACCGGCACCGGCTACCTGCACACCAGCGGCAACAAGATCGTCGACAGTACGGGAGCCACGGTCCGGCTCACCGGCATCAACTGGTTCGGCATGGAGACCGACAACAAGACCTTCCACGGTCTGTGGTCGAGCAACCCGTGGCGCGGCCAGCTCGACACCATGGCTCGGCTGGGCTACAACACGCTGCGCATCCCGTACTCGAACGACGCGCTGAAGTCGGGCGCGACCGCCACCGGGATCAACGACTTCGTCAACCCGGACCTGATCGGGCTCTCCCCGTTGCAGATCCTCGACAAGGTCATCGACTACGCGGGCAGCAAGGGGATGCGGGTCATCCTGGACCGGCACCGGCCCACCTCGGCCGGGCAGTCGCCGCTCTGGTACACCTCCGGGGTCTCCGAGGCGACCTGGATCAACGACTGGAAGATGCTGGCCCAGCGGTACGCCGGCAACACCACGGTGATCGGCGCGGACCTGCACAACGAGCCGCACGCCGAGGGCACCAACCCGGCGGCCACCGGCGCGTGCTGGGGCTGCGGCGACACCGCGCGGGACTGGCGGCTGGCCGCCGAACGGGCCGGCAACGCGATCCTCGGGGTGCAGCCGAACTGGCTGATCTTCGTGGAGGGGGTGAGCTGCCCGAGCGGTGGCCTGTCGAACGTCTGGGACAACGACCCCAGCAACGACGAGGACTGCGGCTGGTGGGGCGGCAACCTCTCCAAGGCCGGCCAGTTCCCGGTCCGGCTGAACGTGGCCAACCGGCTGGTCTACTCCCCGCACGAGTACGCGATCTCGGTCTACCACCAGACCTGGTTCGACGACCCGAGCTACCCGGCGAACCTGCCGGCTATCTGGGACAAGTACTGGGGCTACCTCTACAAGCAGAACATCGCGCCGATCATGATGGGCGAGTTCGGCAGCACGCTGCAGGACCCGAAGGACAAGGTCTGGTTGCAGAACCTGATGGCGTACACCGGGACCGGGGTGAACGGGATGTCCTTCACCTACTGGTCGTGGAACCCGAACTCGGGTGACACCGGCGGCATCGCCAACGACGACTGGACCACCATCAACCAGGCCAAGCAGGACATCCTCCAGCCGTACCTGATCGCGCCGGTGGGCGGCGGCGGGACGACCAGCCCGTCCCCGACCGGCACCCCGAACACCTCACCGAACCCGACCACGCCCGCCCCGAGCGGGGGCTGCACGGCGACCTACAAGCAGACCAACGCGTGGCAGGGCGGTTTCCAGGGCGAGCTGACGGTGAAGAACAGCGGCACCGCCTCGGTGAACCCGTGGTCGGTGACCTGGACCTGGCCGTCCGGGGTGACCCTGGGCAGCGGCTGGAACGCCACCGTGACCCAGTCCGGCAGCACGGTCACCGCAGCCGCGCCGACCTGGTCGCCGTCGCTCGCGCCGGGGGCCTCGGTGACCATCGGCTTCACCGCGAACGGCACGGCCTCCGCGCCGGGCTCGGTGAAGCTCAACGGCACCGCCTGCTGATGCGGCACGGAAGGCCCCTCACCGGCGGGTCCGTCGGCGAGGGGCCTTCCCGCAGCGGCAGCGGTTTACATCGATGCTCGTCTGTGTTCTTCTGATTGGAAAGCGCTTGCCTGGCGTCCTCCCAGGCGCACCGGAGCCAGGCCGACCACGGGAATTCCTCCCCGTCGGCCAGCGGGCGTCGGGGACCCCGGCCGGCACCGACATCCGAGGTGCGGACGTACCAGCACGCCATCCGCCCGGTTCGCACCGACAGAAAGGAGAGAACCCGTGACAAACGTCAAGCGTCACCTGGTCCGACGGCTCGCGGCGGTCGCCGCGGCCGTGCTCGCGATACCCGCGGCGGTCGCCGCCGTGGCCGTCGCGCCGGCCGCCGCGGCGAGCGTGGACACCGGCGCCTACTACGTGATCGTGAACCGGCACAGCGGCAAGGCGATGGACCTGTGGCAGTGGTCCACCGCGGACGGCGGCGAGATCCGGCAGTACACCCGCACCGACGGCGCGAACCAGCAGTTCCAGTTCGTCGACGTGGGCAGCGGCTACTACCAGCTGCGCAACCGGCACTCCGGCAAGGTCGTCGCCGTGCCCAACGCCGTCGACGGCGCCCAGGTCATCCAGACGACGGCCAGCAGCGACACCAAGCAGCACTTCGCGCTCCGCGACTCCGCCGGCGGCTACGTGCGGTTCATCAACCGGCACAGCGGCAAGGCGCTGGACCTGTGGCAGTGGTCCACCGCGGACGGCGGCAGCATCGCCCAGTACGCCGACCTGGACGGCTACAACCAGCAGTGGCAGCTGATCCGGGTCGACGGTGGGGGCGGCGGCACCACCCCGCCGCCGAGCACCACCGGACTGGTCGGCTGGGCCACCCAGAACGGTGGCACCAGCGGCGGCGGCAACGCGGCGGCCACCACCGTCACCAGCGCCTCCGCCCTCAGCTCCGCCGTCGGCTCCAGCAGCGCGGCGGTCATCCGCGTCTCCGGCACCATCACCTGCTCCGGCATGCTGCGGGTCCGGTCCAACAAGACCATCCTCGGCAACGCGGGCGCCACCATCGCCGGCTGTGGCCTCAACATCAGCGGCGACCGCAACGTGATCATCCGGAACCTGACCTTCCGGGACTGGGACGACGACGCCATCAACGTCCAGGAGTCGGCCACCAACGTCTGGATCGACCACAACACCTTCACCCACGGGTACGACGGCGCGGTCGACATCAAGCGCGGCTCCGACTTCGTCACGGTCTCCTGGAACCGGGTCTACAACCACGACAAGACGATGCTGCTCGGGCACAGCGACGACAACGGCGCCCAGGACTCCGGCCACCTGCGGGTGACCTACCACCACAACTGGTTCGACGCGAGCACCCAGCGCCACCCCCGGGTCCGCTTCGGCAACCCGGTCCACGTCTACAACAACTACTACTACAACAACAGCGGCTACGGCGTGGCCTCCACCATGAACGCCGGAGTCCTCGTCGAGGGCAACTACTTCGAGAACGTCAAGGACCCGTACCACCTCGGCGAAGGCGACTCCGGCCCCGGCAGCCTGGTTGCCCGCAACAACTACCTGGTCAACTCCGGCGGCGGCCAGACCGGCGGCAGCGTCGCCGGCATCCCGTACTCGTACACGCTGGACAGCGCGAGCAGCGTCAAGTCGATCGTGACCGGCGGCGCGGGCGCCGGCCGGATCACCGTCTGACGGTGCAGCGGGGCGGGGCCCGCCACGGCCGGCGGACCCCGCCCCGCGTCTCAGTGCGCGGCAAGCCCTTGGTGGGCGCGGGGCGCGTCCCGGCCCTGTGGCTCAGGCCGATGGGCGCGGCTCCGCGCCGCGGCTCAGGCCCGTGGGGCGCGGCCCGGCCCCGCGGCTCAGGCCCGTGGGCGCGGCCCGGTCGCGCGGCTCAATGTGCGGCGCAGCCGCCGGTGGGCGCGGGCACCGCGGCCGGCGCGCCGACGCTCGGCAGCCCCAGCAGCACCCCGGGGGTACGCGGGGCGCGTCCCGCCTCGGCGGCGTCACCGGCCCGGGTCCGCCGGTGCGACAGCGGCGCCCCGTCGGCGTTGAGGTGGTGCGGCGCGGCGTAGGTGACGGTGGTGTGCACGACGTCACCGGGGCGGATCTGCCCGGCCAACTGCCCGGCCTCGAAGTGCACCAGGCGGCCGTCCCGGGCCCGGCCCGACATCCGTCCGGTGCGCTCGTCCTTGCGTCCCTCGCCGACGGCGACCAGCACCTCGACGGTCTCGCCGACCAGCTTGCGGTTCTCCGCCCAGGTGATCTCCTCGACGCAGGCGATCAGCCGCTCGTAGCGTTCCTGGACGACCTGCTTGGGCAGTTGGCCGTCCATGGTGGCGGCCGGGGTGCCGGGACGCTTGGAGTACTGGAAGGTGAAGGCCGAGGAGAACCGGGCCGCCCGGACCACGTCGAGGGTCTTCTCGAAGTCGGCGTCGGTCTCGCCCGGGAAGCCGACGATGATGTCCGTGGTGATCGCCGCGTCCGGCATCGCCGCCCGGACCTTCTCGATGATGCCCAGGTACTTCTCCGACCGGTACGAGCGGCGCATCGCCCGCAGCACGTCGTCGGAGCCGGACTGCAACGGCATGTGCAGCGAATGGCAGACGTTCGGCGTCTCGGCCATCGCGGCGATCACGTCGTCGGTGAAGTCCTTCGGGTGCGGGCTGGTGAACCGGACCCGCTCCAACCCGTCGATGTCACCACAGGCGCGCAGCAGCTTGCCGAACGCGTACCGGTCACCGAACTCGACGCCGTAGGAGTTGACGTTCTGCCCGAGCAGGGTCACCTCCAGCACGCCCTCGTCCACCAGGGCGCGCACCTCGGAGAGGATGTCGCCGGGGCGGCGGTCCTTCTCCTTGCCGCGCAGGGCGGGCACGATGCAGAACGTGCAGGTGTTGTTGCAGCCCACCGAGATCGACACCCAGCCGGCGTACGTCGACTCGCGCCGGGTCGGCAGCGTCGAGGGGAACACGTCGAGGGACTCGAGGATCTCCACCTCGGCGGCGGCGTTGTGCCGGGCCCGCTCCAGCAGCACCGGCAGCGCGCCGATGTTGTGCGTGCCGAAGACGACGTCCACCCAGGGGGCCTTGCGGACGATCTCGCCGCGGTCCTTCTGGGCCAGGCAGCCACCGACCGCGATCTGCATCCCCGGGTGCTTGACCTTGACCGGGCGCAGATGACCGAGGTTGCCGTAGAGCCGGTTGTCGGCGTTCTCCCGGACGGCGCAGGTGTTGAACACCACCACGTCGGGCTGCTCATCGGACTCGACGGCGCGCACGTAGCCGGCCGCCTCCAGGAGGCCGGAGATGCGCTCGGAGTCGTGCACGTTCATCTGGCAGCCGTACGTACGCACCTGGTAGGTGCGCGGGCTGCCCGCGGCTGCGGTAGTCATGACCCGGACAGCGTATCCGGGCCGAGTTGGTCGGAACGAACGAGGAGGAGCCGTGTGCCGAAGCATCAAGACCCTGCGTGAGCCCTACGTCCCGGTGGTCACCGAGGAGGACATCCGGGCGGCCGCATTGCAGTACGTCCGGAAGATCTCCGGATTCCGTACCCCCGCGGCGCACAACGCCGAGGCGTTCGACGCCGCCGTGGACGCGGTGGCCGCCGCCACGGCAACCCTGCTGGACCAACTGGTGGTACGCGGCCAGGCGCCCACCGCCCGAGCCTGACCGCCCGCCGGCGGGCTCGCGGTCCGGGGTCCAGGTCCGGGCGGGTGGGAACCCGGTCAACCGGGCGGCCCAGTCGAGCCGGACCCCGTCCGGCGGGACCCGGCCCAGCAAGGACCCCGTCCGGCGGGAACCCCGTCCGGCGGGAACCCGGTCGGGTAGGACCCCTTAGGGCGGGGCCCGTCAGGGCGGGGCCCGTCAGGGCGGGACCACGGATTGCGGCGAGTTGCGCCTACCCGCGACCAGGGTGCCCCGAGTTGGCGCATCCGGCGCACCCATCGCTCTGTCGGCCGGTCGGACGGCGACAGGGCGACCGGGCGGCCGGGCGGCGCCACGGAATGCGGCGAATCGGGCCTCCCCGCGACCGGGATGCCACGAACTGCCGCATGCCGTTGCCGAGCACCGGGCCGACGCCGGCCACTCTGTCGGCCGGTCGGACGGCGACAGGGCGACCGGGCGGCGCCACGGAATGCGGCGAATCGGGCCTACCCGCGACCGGGATGCCACGATCTGCCGCATGTCGTTGCCGAGCGCCGGCCCGGCGGGGCCGAAGGGAGATTAGGCGGCGGCCAGGGCGGGGGCGATCGTGTCGGGCGCCCAGCGCGAGCGGTGGCACTGGGACCAGCCGCGGCAGCCGGGGTCGGCGAGGGTGCAGAGACGCTGGTCGCTGAGCACCTCGCCGTCGTCGGTCTCGACCACGGCGAAGTGCACCGGGCGGATCGTGCCGTCGGGGGCGACCAGCAGGTGCCGCCCGGCGTCCAGGGTGTCGTCGCGCATCAGGCAGTTGCGGTCCAGCAGCCGGGCGAGTGCCGCGATGCTGGGCCGCTCGGGCAGGGCGTCGGGCACCCCGTAGCAGTCGACCACCGTGCCGTACTCCCCCGGCGCCTCCCAGACGTCGCAGACCACCGCGTACGCGGGCAGTCGGGCCGGGTCGGCGACGGCGAGCGGCATGACCACCCGCCCGAGCGCCTCGGCCAGCGCCGGGTAGACCTCCGCGGGCGCCGCGCCGTCGATTCTCCAGTTCCACAGCTCGGTCATGCCGCCTCCTCGCTGTGCTCGTTCCACCGGCCTCCGGATCGGGCCTTACTCACGATGGTGGGGTGCATTTGACCTCAGCCGGGGGCAAGTTACCGGTCTGTGACCATTCCGGGCAAAATTTCCTCGAGCCGCGTTGCCCAGAGTAGCGGGAAGATGACAGTTTATCGGGTATGGTGCCGCTCGCCCAGCAGCGACATGCCCGTCAACGGGCCCGAACGCCTGCCCGTCGGCGGGCCTGAATGACAGCCCTTCGGCGGGTCGAATGACAGCCCTTCGGCGGGCCGAATGACAGCCCGTCGGCGGGCCGAATGCCTGCCCCCGTTACCTTTTTGATCGT
>NZ_KQ058814.1:0-74652 GCF_000982955.1 Micromonospora sp. HK10
GCGCGGCGCGGGCGGCGCCGCGGCGCGGGTGGCGCGGCGCGGTGTGGCGCGGTGTGGCGGCGAGGTTCGCGTGGTGCCGGGCGGCGGACGTCGCTCGGCACCGCGCCGCCCCGGCGGTCACCGCGACGGTTCGGGCCGGCGGACGGCGGCGGCTGTCGGATCGAGGACTTCCCCGTGCCGGCCCGGCCGTCGACACACCAGGCTTACCGGATGATGCGACGGATCGGGCCGCTCGCCTGCGCCCTGCTCATCACCATCCCGCTGCTCGCGGCGCCGGCGCAGGCCAGCGCGCGGAGGCTGACCGCGCGGGACATCCATCCGTCCGGCTGGATGTCCAGCGTCGCGTCCGAGGTGAACCGCCGCGGTGAGGTGATCATCACCGCGACGAACCAGATCGACTCCGAGATCCAGCCGCCGCTCGGTTTCGTCTGGCGGGCCGGGCGGCACACCGTGCTCCGCCCGCTGCCCGGCGGCACCGGCACTTTGCCCCGCGACATCAACGAGCACGGCCTGGTGGTCGGGTTCTGCCAGTCCGTCGCGTACGCCGCGCGGCCGTGCCTCTGGTGGCAGGGCCGTCCCCGCGACCTCGGCACCTTGGACGAACGCGGCACCGGCACCGCGCTGGCGGTCAACGACCTGGGTGAGGTCGTCGGGGAGAACGAGACGTACATCCGGGGCGGCGAGACCCGCGCCTTCATCTGGCGCCGGGGCGTGCTGACCGATCTGG
Source organism: Micromonospora sp. HK10 (assembly GCF_000982955.1). Lineage (GTDB taxonomy): Bacteria > Actinomycetota > Actinomycetes > Mycobacteriales > Micromonosporaceae > Micromonospora. Next base: position 728 of record NZ_KQ058814.1, read on the forward strand.
GCGGCACCGGCAACCGCATTGCCGTCGGCATCAACAACCACGGCCAGGTGATCGGCGTGCACGACACCGGCGCGGGCCAGCGCGGCTTCCTCTGGCAGCGGGGCGTCCTGACCGACCTGGGCACCCTCGGCGGCGCCGACTCGGTGCCGGCCGACCTCAACGAGCACGGGCAGATCGTGGGCACGAGCACCACGGCCGATGGCAGCAGGCACGCGTTCCTCTGGCAGGACGGCCGGATGACCGACCTGGGGCCCCCGTCCGGCGACAGCGGTGCGGTGGCGATCAACGATCGCGGCCAGGTCGTCGGCTGGACGAGCTCGCCGACCGCGGTCGGGTCCTTCAGCTGGCAGGGCGGCGTACGCACCAAGATCGACGGGTACGTCGGCGACCTCAACGAGCGGGGCTGGATCGCCGGCACCAGCGCCGGGCAGCCACGGCGGGCCTTCCTGCTGCGCCACGGCCGTCTGGTCACTGGCGGTCCGGCGGAGGTGATCGCCCTGAACGACCGGGGGCTGCTGGTCGGCTGGAGAAACGTGCCGGCCGGCCAGCACGCGACCATCTGGCGGTGACGGCGGGCCCGACCCGGCTCGGCCCGCACCGACCGGAACTCCGGCCCGGACGTGGACAGGGCCCCCGAACCGGGGGCCCTGCCGATCACCGTCCCCCGCACCGGAGGTCGGCCACGATGGCGCCGGATCAGCCCGGCGCCGGTGCCGGCCGGGTACCCGCCGTCGCCGGCCCGCCGCGCCGTTGCGGCAGGTCGACCGGCCGGGGCGGCCGGACAAGTCAGGGCGCCCGGTGCGACCGGGCGGCCGCGTCGGCCTGCCGGGGCGGCATCCCGGGCGTGCTGGTGCAGGGCCGCCTGGACGTCAGGTCGGCCCGGCGGGCGGCCAGCGGCGCCGTCACGGTCAGCACGCCGCCGTCGCGCTGCACCGAGGTCGGCCGGTCCAGCCGGCGCACCGCGCGCAGCATCGGGGTGTTCTCGGCGTGCACGTGCACCTGCACGGCGGCGTAGCCGATCCGCTCGGCGTGTGCGACCAGCCTCCGCAGCAGCGCCGAGCCGAGACCCCGGCGCTGCCAGTCGTCCCGGACCAGCAACGCCACCTCTGCCTCGTCCCCCTCGCCGAGCAGGTTGGCCATCGCCACGACCGGCTCCGCCGCGCCGTCACCGGCCGTGGCGACCAGGGTCAGCCCGCCCGCCGGTGCCAGCAGCCGGCGCAGCCGGGCCGGCGACGGGCAGCCGGCGCCGCTGAGGTAGCGCCGCTGGCGGCTGCGCGCCGAGCATGATTCGTGCAGCTCGACCACGCCGGTCAGGTCGTCCGGGCCGGCCGGCCGGACCCGCACCTCGGCCCCGTCGGGCAGGACCAGGGTGACCCGGTCGTCGTCCCGTCGGGCCACCGCCACGGCCAGCTCGACCAGGGCCTGGGCCCGGGCGTACTCGGCCGGGGTGAAGCTGGGCTCCCGGCGGCTCAGCTCGTACGACCCGCCGGACGGGTCGGGGAGCAGCATCCGGGTGGCGCCCACCCCGCCCGACGGGCCAGTCGTCGCGGCCCGCCAGGTGACGGTGTCGGCGCCGAGCAGGGCGCGCAACACCTCCCCGGTGGCGTCCGGATCCCGCACCAGCCGGCTGGCCAGGCCGAGCACCCGGGTGGGCTGGTCGACCAGCCCGCGCGCCTCGCTGCGCGCGATCCAGCAGTCCCGTCCCCGCCCGCGCTCCACGGCCGCCCGCAGGTCGGCCTCGGTGAGCTGGTCGGGGGCGTCGACCAGGAAGTCGTCGACCGCCCCCACCTCGGTGGTGTGCACCTGCACGGTGAGGATGTTGACCCCGCGCAGCGCGAGGCTCGCGGTGAGGACCGACAGGTACCCCGGCCGGTCGTCCACGGTGGCTCGGATCCGCCACAGCGCCATGGTTCGCTCCCTTCCTCGCCTCACGACCCTGCCGGGCGGCTGTTGCGGCCCCGTTGCCCGCCGGTGACGCCGCGGGACCGGTCAGGTGACCGTCGTCACGGGCGGGGCACCGACCAGGTCCAGCCGGTCGCCCAGGATCACCGCGCCGGCCCGGACCAGCTGGGCCAGCCGGTCCACCTCGGTGGAGTGGAACGCGGCGGCGGCCAGCGGGTCGCTGTGGTCACGCGCCACCACCAGCACCAGGCCGGCGCGGCCGAACGGCGCGACCGCGTAGTGGTGCCCGTCCGGGCTGGTCATCGCCCGGGCCCGCAACGGCGTGACCTCCGGCAGGCGGGGTGGCACGGGCGCCCGCCAGCTGGCGTGCCCGATCGTGGCGTCGCCGGCTCCGCCGCTGCGCGACGCCCAGTCCAGCGGCACCACCGCGGCCACCGCCCAGTCGGCGGCGAGCAGCCCGGGCACCGCGTCGACCAGGGTGGCCACCCCGTCGGTCGGGTTCGCCGCCACCTGGGCGAGCAGCTCGGCGTCCTGCCCCGTGGTGGTCGGCGCGCCGATCGCCCGCCACACCCCGTCCACCCGGACGCCGGGGATCGCGGCCAGGCCGGCGAGGAGCCGCTCCACCCGCGCCGCGCCCGGCCAGACCACGGTGAAGTCGTCCACCGCCCGGCCGCCGAGCCGCTCCAGCACCACCACCTGGACGATGTCGGCGCCGGAGACGCCGAGTGTCCGGGCCACCTGCCCGAGCGTGCCGGGGCGGTCCGGCAGGGTCACCCGAACTCTCAGCAGCATGTCTGGTCCCTCCGCTCGGCGGGCCGGCCGTCGTGCCGGCAGGCTGGCCCCAGCCTGCCCGGTGGCCGTTTCGCCCCTGTTGCCGCGCCATGTCTGCCCGGAAAATCCGACCTTGACAAGAAAGCTGAGCTGCCATCAACTATCCGGATGACCGATCCGGCCGTCGACGCACCTCCGGACCCGGCCGGTCCGGCCCCGCGCGGGCTCGACCTCGACCGGCTGCGCGCGTACCTGGCGACCCACCGGCCCGAGCTGGCCGCCGCGCCACTGTCGGCGCGGCTGATCGCCGGCGGCAAGTCCAACCTGACGTACCTGCTGCGCTGCGGCGACCGGGCGGTGGTGCTGCGCCGGCCGCCGCTCGGGCACGTGCTGGCCACCGCGCACGACATGGCCCGGGAGCACCGGGTCATCTCCGCGCTCGCCCCGACCGACGTGCCGGTCCCCGAGGCGCTGCTGCTCTGCGCCGACGCCGAGGTGATCGGCGCGCCGTTCTACCTGATGGAAAAGGTCGACGGCGAGGTCTACCGGAGCCGGTCGCAGACCGACCCGCTGACCGCGGCCCAGCGGCGTGCGCTGGCCATGACGATGATGGACACCCTCGCCGCGCTGCACCTGGTCGAGCCGGCCGCCGTCGGGCTGGCCGACTTCGGCCGTCCGGATGGCTACCTGGCCCGGCAGGTCCGCCGCTGGGCCGGGCAGCTCGACCGGTCCCGCAGCCGGCCGCTGCCCGGCATCGACGAGCTGCGCGACGCGCTGGCCGGCAGCGTGCCGGAAGGGGCCAACGCCGGGCGGATCGTGCACGGCGACTACCGGCTGGACAACCTGCTCGCCTCGGTCGAGCCGGTCTCGGTGCGGGCGGTGCTCGACTGGGAGATGGCCACCCTCGGCGATCCCCTGGCCGACCTGGGGCTGCTGCTCACCTACTGGAGCGTGCTCGGCGACAGCGAGCTGACCGAGGGCAACCCGGTGGCCGACGGCATCGGGCCCCGCGCCGGTTTCCCCAGCGGCGCCGAGCTGATCGACCGGTACGCCGGCCGCAGCGACGTCGACGTCGGCCCGCTGCACTGGCACGTGGCGCTCGGCTGTTTCAAGCTCGCGGTGATCTGCGAGGGCATCCACTACCGGCACACCCTCGGGCAGACGCTCGGCGGGGGCTTCGACCGGATCGGTGACATGGTCGCGCCGCTGGTCGAGCACGGTCTGCACGCGGTCAGGGAGAGATGATGGACTTCGCGTACGACGCCCGGACGGTCGAGCTGCGTGAACGGCTGACGGCGTTCCTCACCGAGTGCGTCTACCCGGCGGAGCCGGTGCACGCCGAGCAGGTGGCCGCGACCGGCGACCCGTGGGCCCGTCCGGCGGTGCTGGACGAGCTGAAGGCCGAGGCCCGCGCCCGGGGCCTGTGGAACCTGTTCCTGCCCGACCCGCGCTACGGCGCCGGCCTGACCAACCTCCAGTACGCCCCGCTCGCCGAGCTGACCGGCCGCAGCCCGCACCTGGCTCCGGAGGCGCTCAACTGCGCCGCACCGGACACCGGCAACATGGAGCTGCTGGCCGAGTTCGGTTCCGAGGCGCAGCGGGACCGCTGGCTCAAGCCGCTGCTGGACGGCGAGATCCGCTCCGCCTTCTGCATGACCGAGCCGGAGGTGGCCTCCTCCGACGCCACCAACATCGCCACCCGGATCACCCGGGACGGCGACTCGTACGTGATCAACGGCCGTAAGTGGTGGTCGTCCGGCGCGATGGACCCGCGCTGCGAGATCTTCATCGTGATGGGCAAGACCGACCCGACGGCCGACCGGCACCGCCAGCAGAGCATGATCCTGGTCCCCCGGGACACCCCGGGCGTGACGGTACGCCGCGGCATGACGGTGTTCGGCTACAGCGACGCCGCGCACGGCGGGCACGCCGAGATCGATTTCACCGACGTCCGGGTGCCGGCGGAGCACCTGGTCGGTGCCGAGGGCACCGGTTTCGCCATCGCCCAGGCGCGGCTCGGCCCGGGCCGGATCCACCACTGCATGCGGCTGATCGGCATGGCCGAGCGGGCCCTGGAGCTGCTCTGCCAGCGGGCCCTGGCCCGGGTGGCGTTCGGCCGGCCCCTGGCCGAGCAGGGCGTGGTGCGGGAGTGGATCGCCGAGGCCCGGGTCCGCATCGAGCAGGCCCGGCTGCTGGTGCTCAAGACCGCCTGGCTGATGGACACGGTGGGCAACAAGGGCGCACACACCGAGATCCAGGCCATCAAGATCGCCACCCCGGCGATGGCCGAGTGGGTGATCGACAAGGCGATCCAGGCGCACGGCGGCGCCGGGGTCAGCCAGGACACCCCGCTGGCCGCCCTCTGGGCCCAAACCCGCACCCTGCGGCTCGCCGACGGCCCCGACGAGGTGCACAAGGCCTCGCTGGCCAAGCGCGAGCTGCGCCGGTGGGCCTGACCGCGCCGCCGCCCTCAGGCGGAGGCGCGGTGGACCAGTTTGGTGTCCAGCAGGACGTGCGGGCTGGGCAACTCGTCGCCCCGGATCCGGGAGACCAGCAGGCGGGCCATCTGCCGGCCCATCTCCTCCACCGGCTGGAAGACCGTGGTCAGCGGCGGCTCGGCCTGCCGGGCGATCGGAGCGTCCTCGAAGCCGACCACCGCGACGTCCTCGGGCACCCGGCGGCCGGCCTCGCGCAGCGCGCGCAGCGCGCCGACGGCCATCAGGTCGGAGGCGACGAACACGGCGTCCAACTCCGGGCAGACCTCCAGCAGCCGGCGCATGCAGGCGGTGCCGCTGCCCTCGCTGAAGTCGCCGTACGCGATCATGTCCGGGTTGACCCGGCCGCCCGCGGCCCGGACGGCCTCCTTGTAGCCGGAGAGCCGGGCCAGGCCGGCGCCCATGTCCTGGGTGCCGGCGATGGTGGCCACCCGGCGCCGGCCCCGGGCGAAGAGATGCTCCACCGCCTGCCGGGCGCCACCGACGTTGTCCACGTCCACGAACCAGGCCGGCTGGGCATTCGGGTGCAGCATCCGGGCCGGCCGGCCGCCGAGCACGGTGGGCAGGCCGCGCTCCTCGAGCAGGGTGGGCAGCGGGTCGGCGTCGTGCAGCGAGAGCAGCAGGACGCCGTCCACGTGCTGGTTGGTCAGGTGGTGCTCGACCCGTTCCCGCTCGATCTGGGACTGCGCCATGGCCAACCAGAGCTGCATCGGGGTCTCCAGCAGCGCGGAGCTGACGCCCCGGACGATGCCGGCGAAGAACGGCTCGGTGAAGACCCGCTCCCCGGACTCGGAGACCACCAGGGCCACCGAGTCGGTCCGTTGCGTCACCAGCGCCCGGGCGGCGCGGTTGGGCACGTACCCCAGCTCGGCGATAGCCTGCTGGACGGCGGCCCGGGCCTCCGGGCTGACCTGGGGCGAGCCGTTGACCACGCGGGAGACCGTGCCCCGACCGACGCCCGCGCGAGCGGCGACCGCGTCGAGGGTCGGGCGCCCGAGTGACCGCGTGCGTTGCGTTGTCATCTGTGCTCCTCCGACCTCGGGCGGACCCGGCACCTGTTGAGGCGTCGGTGCCGGGCCGCCCGTTACTGGCTGGCCCAGCCTATTGTGCGGCGGCCACGCCGTTGCGTCGGATCACCTCGGCATACCACCGGGCGCTGGACTTGGGGATTCGCGCCTGGCTGTCGTAGTCGACGTAGACCATGCCGAAGCGCTTCGTGTAGCCCCAGGCCCACTCGAAGTTGTCCATCAGCGACCAGGCGAAGTAGCCGTGCAGCGGCACCCCGGCGCTGATCGCGGCGTGCGCGGCCCGCAGGTGCGCGTCGAAGTATGCCAGCCGGTCCGGGTCGTCGACCCGGCCGTCGATCACCGCGTCGACGAACGCCGAGCCGTTCTCGGTGACGTAGAGCGGCAGGTCGGTGTAGTCCCGGTGCACCCGCTCCAGGGTCTCCACCAGGCCCGGGGCGTCGATCTCCCAGTCCATGTCGGTCACCGGGACACCCCGGGTGACGAACCGGACGTCCTGGCTGCCCGGCCAGCACGACGGCGCCCGCCAGTACGCCTCGGGCTCGGCGCTCTCGGCCGGGGCGGCGACCACGTACCGGCTGTAGTAGTTGACCCCGACCATGTCCAGCGGGGTCGAGATGATCGCCAGGTCACCCTCGCGGACGTGCCCGAAGTCGGTGACCTGGCGCAGGTCGGCCTGCAGGTCCGCCGGGTAGGCGCCGCGCAGCACCGGGTCCAGGAAGAACCGGTTGGCCAGGCCGTCGATGCGGCGGGCCGCGTCGGCGTCCGCCGGAGAGCCGGTGGCCGGGGTGACCGGGTAGAGGTTGACCGTGATGCCGAGCTGGGACTCCGGCCGGGCGGCCCGCAGCGCCTGGACGGCCAGCCCGTGGCCGAGCATCAGGTGGTGCCCGGCCCGGACGGCGTCCGCCCCGTCGGAGCGGCCGGGCGCGTGCACGCCGGAGCCGTAGCCGAGGAATGCCGAACACCACGGCTCGTTCAGGGTGGTGAAGTACCGCACCCGGTCGCCCAGGGCGTCCGCGATCAGCCCCGCGTAGTCGGCGAACCGGGCGGCGGTGTCCCGGGCCGGCCAGCCGCCGGCGTCCTCGAGCGGCTGGGGCAGGTCCCAGTGGTAGAGCGTCAGCCACGGCTCGATGCCGTGGGCCAACAGCTCGTCGACCAGCCGCCGGTAGAAGTCCAGCCCCTCCTGGTTGGCCGGGCCGGTGCCGCCCGGCTGCACCCGCGGCCAGGAGACCGAGAAGCGGTACGACTTGAGTCCCAGCTCGGCCATCAGCCGCACGTCCGCGGGCATCCGGTGGTAGTGGTCGCACGCCACGTCACCGGTGTGCCCGGCCACCGTCCGGCCCTCGGTGTGGCTGAAGGTGTCCCAGATCGACGGGGTACGGCCCCCCTCGGCCGCCGCGCCCTCGATCTGGTACGCGGCGGTGGCCGCGCCCCAGAGGAAGCCGGGCGGGAAGGTGAGCTCGGACCTCTCGTCGAGGACGCCGAGGGCGGGCGGGCTGGCTGGGTTGCTCACGACTTGACGGCGCCTTCCATGATGCCGCCGATGATCTGGCGGCCGAAGATAACGAACACGACGAACAGGGGCAGGGTCGCGATCAACGTACCGGCGAAGATCTGCGAGTTGTCGGCGAAGTAGGCGGTGTTGAGGCTGCGCAGGGAGATCTGGACGGTCGGGTTTGACGGGTCGGCCAGCACCACGAACGGCCAGAAGAACTGGTTCCACTGTTCCATGAAGGTGAGCAGGCCGAGCACGGCGGCGGCCGGGCGCAGCGCGGGCACCACCACGTGCCAGTACACCTTCCAGGTCGAGCAGCCGTCCACCCGGGCGGCTTCGATCAACTCGTTCGGTACCGCCTGCTCGGCGTACTGGCGCATCATGAAGATCCCGAAGCCGCCGATGAGGAACGGCACGGTCACCGAGGGCATGGTGTTCAGCCAGTCGAGCTTCGCCATCAGGATGTAGAGCGGGAGCACGCCGAGCTGGATCGGCACCATCATCGAGGCCAGGATGATCAGCAGCAGCGCGTTCTTGCCCCGGAAGCGGAGCTTGGCGAACGCGAAGCCGGCCAGCGAGCCGAAGAACACCGTGGCCACCGTGATGGTCCCGGAGACCAGGAACGAGTTCATCAGGCCTTTGACGATGTTGGCGTCGCCGTTGTCGAGCACCCGCTGGATGTTCTCGCCGAGCTTGCCGCCGGGCAGGAACGGCGGCGGCCAGGCGTTCGCCGCGTCGTTGGTGCGCGAGGCGATCACGATCATCCAGTAGAACGGGAACAGCGACAGGAGCACACCGAGGACCAGGCCGAACCAGGTGAGCGGGCTGGCCTTCCAGAGCCGCTCGGCCTGGCGGCTGGTGGGAGCCGGCGCCGCCGGCCGGGCGGGCGGGCGGAGCGTGGTGGTCGTCATCTCGTCACCTCACTTGTCGGAGCTGATGCGGCGGGCGAGCAGGTAGTTCACCAGCGACATCAGCGCGATCAGCACGAAGAGCACGAGCGCGACCGCGCCGGCGTAACCCCACCGGAAACGCTGGTTCATCACGTCGAGCAGGTACATCGTGATGGTCTGGAACTGGCCCTCCGAGCCGCCGGAGAGGCCACCCGCGCCGCTGGTGAACAGCAGCGGCTCGGTGAAGAGCTGCAACCCGCCGATGGTGGAGATGATCAGAGTGAAGATGATCGTCGGGCGCAGCTGCGGGATGGTGATCGACCAGAACTGCCGGCGGCGGGTGGCGCCGTCCAGCGCCGCCGCCTCGTACATGTCCTTGCTGATGGACTGCATGGCGGCCAGGTAGATCAGGGCGTTGTAGCCGACCCAGCGCCAGTCGACCATGGTCGAGATGGCGAACCAGGAGGCGTAACGGTTCGCCCGCCAGTCGATCGGGTCGAGCCCGATGCCGTCGAGAAGCCAGTTGACCAGGCCGAAGTCCTTGGCGTAGATCATCGAGAAGATCAGCGCCACCACGGCGGTCGAGGTGATGATCGGCATGGCGATCGCCATCCGGAAGAACGTCTGCGCCCGCAGCCGCCGGTTGAGCGCGTTCGCCAGCAGCAGCGCCAGCATCAGCTGGGGCACCGTGGAGAGCACGAACATGCCGAACGTGTTGACCACCGCGTTCCAGAACTGCGGGTCGTTGGTGAACAGCTCGACGAAGTTGTCCAGGCCGACGAAGGAGATCGTCGAGTTGAGCGGCGAGCGGTCGGTCAGCGCGATCCAGACCGTGTAGGCGATGGGGTACGCGCTGAAGACCGCGAAGATCACGAAGAACGGCAGGACGTACAGGTACGGCGAGAACTTCAGGTCGAGCCGGTTGAACGAGGCGCGACGGGGCTGTGCGTGGCGGGCGGCGCGGTTGCGGTCGGACGGCGCCGCACGGTGCAGATCGAGGCTCATGGGAGGTCCTTCTCCTCGGCCGGCGTCACCCGCCCACAAACGGGCGACACCGGAAGTGGGCACCGCAGGTGGCGCCGACCTCCTTGCGGGGTCGACGCCACCCACGGATGGCCGGGCCGGGTCACTTACCGGCGGCCGCACCGTTCTTCAATGCCGCCTGCCACTGCTCCTCGGCGGACTTGCCCTGCTCGATGGCGCGCAGGCTGTTCTCCACCGCGGTACGGACCGCGTTGTTCTTCGGGCCGAGGTAGACCGGCTTCAGCTCGCTGGCGCCGGCGGCGAAGATCTTGCCGACCGGGGCCTTGCTGAAGTAGTCGTTGGTCGAGTCGGCCACGGTCGGGTCCGCCAGTGCCTGCGGCGACGACGGCAGGTTACCGACCGCCTTGAACGCCTCGATCTGGCCCTTCGCGCTGGTCAGGAACTTGGCCAGCTCGATGGCCTCCTTCTGGTGCTTGCTCGACTTCGGCACCGCGAGGAACGAGCCACCCCAGTTGCCGCCGTTGCCGGGGGCCTTGGCGATGTCCCACTTGCCGGCCGCGCCGTCACCGGCCTGGCCCTTGATGACACCGGTCATCCACGCCGGGCAGGCGATGGTGGCGAAGGTGCCGTTCTTGAAGCCGGCGTTCCACTCGTTGGAGAACGACTGGAGGTTGTTGGACAGGCCCGCACCGATCATCTTGGTGGTCATGTCGTACGCGGCCTTGATGTCCGGGTTCTCGCCGATGACCAGCTTGTTGCTCTTGTCGTAGTAGGTGTAACCGGTGCCCTGGCCGGCAATCTGCATGAGCACCACGTTGTAGAAGTTGGTCGCCGAGTCGACGAACTTGTGCTTCTTGTCGGCGGCGGCGAAGCGCTGGCCGGTGGCGATGAACTGGTCCCAGGTCGGCCAGAGCGCCCCGACCTGCTCGCGGTCGGTGGGCAGCCCGGCGGCCTTGAACAGGTCGCTGCGGTAGCAGAGCGCCATCGAACCGACGTCGGTGCCGAGGCCCAGCACCTTGCCGTCGGGGGTGGTGCCCTGCTCCCACTTCCACGGCAGGAAGTTGCCCTTGAGCTCGTTCGCGCCGTGGTCGGCGAGGTTCACGAACTTGTCGGCCTGGGCGTAGAACTGGACGATGGTGCCCTCTTCCAGGGCCACCACGTCGCCCGCGCCGGAGCCGGCGGTGATCTGCTGGGTCAGGCGGGTGTTGTAGTCGCCGCCGCCCAGACCCTTGCCGCGCTCCTGGATCTTGATGTTCGGGTGGTCGGCTTGGTACTGCTTGTAGAGCTCTTCGTAGCCGAAGCCCTGGTCGCCGAAGACGTCGACGACCAGAGTGACCGGGCCGTCGCTCTTGCTGTCGCCGCTGCCCGGCGAGTCGTCGCCACAGGCGGTGGCGGCGACGAGCACCGCGGCGGACACGACCGCGATGGCCGCGAGCCGACGACGGCGGATTGGGACGCTCATCTTCCAGACCCCTCTTTCGGTGGTGAGGCGCTATCTGTGTGGTGGGGGGTGCTTTCGCGTGCTTTCGCCGCCGGCGGCCCGTGGGGGGCGTCGGCGGCGACCCGGGATCGGGCAGGAGTGAGATCCACGCCACTCCCGGGAGCGCTCCCATGAGATTGCCGGCAGGTATCGGGGGTGTCAATAGACCGATGGGAGCGTTCCCAGATCGTTACCGCGCCCGGCACCGCCATCCCGACCCCGCGCCGGCCGAGCCGGCGGCCTGGGCCGCGCCTGTCAGCAGAAGCGGCGCAGCAGGGTGGTGGCGCGGACCGCGTCGAAGGCGGTGGGATCGAAATCGGCGCCGGCCCAGTCCTGCATCAACCACCGCTGCGGATGCTCGGCGTCGGCGAGGGCGGCCAGCAGGACCGCGTACCCGGCCGGACCGCCGACCCCCTCCGGCGGGCAGGCCCGCTCCCCCGCCAGGCAGGACGGGTAGCGCTCGTCCGGATCGGCGGTGCAGACGTCCTCGACCACCAGGTCGTGCTCCCACCAGTCGCCGAAGTCGTAGAGGTACCGGAACCGGCTGCCCTTGCCGACCACCGCGTCCAGCCGGACGTCCAGCTCGTCGCGGACCGGAAGCTCGCCGTCCGGGTCGGGCTCGCCGTACTGCCGGCCGTCGATCTCGAACGAGTGCAGGCGGCAGTCCCGCCAGCCCATCGCGTGCTGCACCACCCGGTGCAGCCGGTCCAGCGTGTACCCGCCGGGGACCAGCACCCGCCGCCACACCGGCGGCCGGACGCCGACCAGGGACACCTGGAGCTGGAAGATCTGACGCGGCATGTCTGTCCCATCCTCCTCGGCATAGGCTGCCAGCATGATCTGCCGAGCGTGCCGGGAGCGGCGGCACGACGACTGTCCAGGCCGGAAGTGGTGCGACTGCCAGCACCGTACCCCCGAACCCACCCCGCCGGTCACCGGTCCGGCCGGCGAATGACCGCCGGGACGACGCCCGTCGCGCGGGTCTGGCCGGCGCCCGGGACCGGGCCGCTGACCGACCCGGAGCTGGCCGCGCTCTACGGCCGCGCCACCCGCCCCCACCTGCGGGTCAACTTCGTCGCCAGCGCCGACGGCGCGGTCACCCTGGACGGCTACTCCGCCGGGCTCTCCGGCAAGCCGGACAAGCGGGTCTTCGGCCTGCTGCGGATGCTCTGCGACGGCCTGGTGGTGGCCGCCGGCACGCTGCGCCACGAGGGCTACCGGGCGCTCCGGTCGAGCGAGCCGCGCCGGGCCTGGCGGGCCGGGCAGGGACTCGCCGACCACCCGACCCTGGTGGTGGTCTCCGGCTCGCTGGACCTGGACCCGGCCCAGGCGTGCTTCGCCGACGCGCCGGTCCGGCCGCTGGTGCTCACCCACGACGCCGCGGAGCCGCCGCCCGGGCTGACCGACGTGGCCGACCTCGTCCGCTGTGGCGCGGAGCGGGTCGACCTGGCCGCCGGCCTGGCCGAGCTGCGCCGCCGCGGGCTGGGCCAGCTGCTCTGCGAGGGCGGGCCGCACCTGTTCGGCGCGCTCACCGCCGCCGACCTGGTGGACGAACTCTGCCTGACCGTCGCGCCACTGCTCGCCGGTGCCGGCCCCGGCCGGATCACCGCCGGGGCCGGCAGCGCGCCGCGGCACCTGCCGCTACGGCACGTGCTGGCCGCCGCCGACGGGGTGCTGATGTTGCGGTACGCCCGCGAGCCCGGCGAGGCCCCGCCGGCCGGAGCCGCCCCGGCCGCCTGAGCGGAACCCGCCGAGGCGGGCCGGCGGCTGGCGGCGACCGCTCACCGAAGCGCCACCCGGCCAGCCATCAGGGCCGTAACCTCAGGGAATGCGTTATCCGGGTGCCGGCCCGGCCGGGGACGGCCGGCCGCTGCTCGCCGCCGGCCTGCTGGTCGGCTCGGGACTGGTCGACATGCTGGCGGCCTACGCCAACACCGCCGCCGCGCCGTACCTGGTGCTGACCCGTAGCGGTGTCCACCAGCTCGACATCGCCGCCTGGGCCTGGCTGGACCTGACGGTCGGCGCGCTGGTCGCGCTGGCCGGACTGCTCACCCTCACCGGTCGGCGCGGCGCGGCCGGGACGGCCATCGGCTGCGCCGCCCTGGCGATCGTCCTGGACCTGCTCATGCTGCCGTACGCGCCGCTCCGGGCGGTGCTGGTGGCCACGGTCAACGCCGCGGCGATCCGGCTGCTGCTGCGCCACCGCCGCGCCGTCGCCGGCCGGTGACGCCGGGCGACGCCGGTCAGCGCGGCTGGCAGATCCGGCCGCTGAACGCCGGGTCGCCCTCCCGGCCGGCGGCCCACACCGGGTTGAGCATGAGCGGCAGCGGCGGCGCCTGCCAGGCGGCGCCGAGCCGCTGGAACAGGCGGTACTCCCGCCGGGGCGTGTCGGTCTGGTCACCGGCCAGGAAGTCGACCACCCGGTCCTGGGCCACCTGCCGACCGATGATCCCACCGTGGAACGCGGGCAGCTGGAAGACCGGGACCTGGCTGTACTCCCCCGGCGGCGCCTCGGCGGCGCTGACCGTGGGCAGGAAGGCGATCGTCCGCACCCCGGCCACCGGGCAGAGCGTGCGGTTGCGGTAGAAGGGGGCGTTCACCAGGATCGAGCGCACGAACGGCTCGTCCGGATCGTCCTTCACCTCCCGCCCGAGATTGGCCAGCCAGAAGATCCCGCGCAGTTCCCAACCGGCCACCACCCCCCAGCCGCTGTGGCCGGGCGGCGGATAGTAGGCCCGGCCCGGCTGGATGAGCGGGCTGATCAGGATCGCCGCCTCCACCGGCGAGGGCCGGGGCCACTTGTCCAGGTAGGTCCGGGCCACCATGGCGCCCTCGCTGAAGCCGACCAGGCCCACCGGCCGGCCGGTGCGCTTGTGCAGCGCCTCCACCTGCGCCGCGAGCAGGACCGCGCTGGAGTCCAGCGACTGGTGCGTGTCCAGCGGCTGGTACGGCCGGGGCCGCCCCCGCGCGTCGAGGCCGGCGTACGAGAAGCGCTCCACCCGCGGGTCGACCGGCTCCCGCCCGGTCCAGTGCGAGTCGTGCCCGGCGATCGCGATGACGGCGTGCGGCACCCGGTCGGGCAGCCGCTCGGTGACCACCGGGGGCGTCCACTCCCCCGGCGGGCCCGACACGGTGGCCGCGACCGACTGCGCGCCGACCGCCCCGGCCATGGTGAGCAGGATCGCCACCGGGGCGACCGGCACGCGGGCCCAGCGCACCCGCGCGGGCGCCACGGCCGCCGCCACGGTGCGCCGCCAGAGCAGGCCGTTGGCCACTCCGGCGAGCCCGGCCACGGCCACGCCCCACCAGCCCGGCACGCTGGTGATCACCGCGCCCGCGACGGTGAGCACCGCGAAGTTGAGCATCGTCCAACCGGCCAGTTCGATCGTGGGCAGGCCGCGCCACCACGCCCCGACCATCCCGGCGCGTTGCAGGAACGGGGCGAGCACCAGCATCGGGGCCAGCGAGGCGAACAGGTACAGCGAGAGCGCCACGGCCGCGAAGGCGACCGAGATCGCGGCCCACGGCGAGATGACCACGAGGGCCAGCGCGGCCACCTCGATGTTGCGCCGCACCAGCCAGCCGAACGTGGGTCGGGGCACCCGCGCCGGCCAGGCCAGTGCGGTCAGCGCGGCGGACATCAGCCCGCGGAGCAGGACCAGCACCACCAGTCCGAGCAGGAACGTCCACCACGAGTCGTGGTAGACCAGCAGCCAGCGCAGGTCGTGGAACGAGTCGTACGGCCAGACCGCGGTGACCTGGGGCGCGAGGCCGCGCGCGCCGTTGAACCCGATGGTCACCAGCGCCGCCTCCTGCAGCAGCGGCGGCACGCCGGCGAGGAGCAGCAGCGCCAACCGGCTCCGGTTCACCTGCACCGCCGCTCCTCGTACCGTCGCTCCTCCGGCCACATGCAGGATCTCGCGGCCCGGGGTCGGGCGGTGCCGGAACGGCGGAGCCGGCCGGTACGCAGAGTCAGCGCGGGACGGCGCAGCGCAGGCCTCGCGGAGTCATGGCGTGGTCTCCGCCGCGTCGCGTGGCAACCTGTCGCATCCCTCGGGCAGGATGCACCACGTGCCCCGCCACCGAGACGACCAGCCGACCGGAGTCCGCCGATGACCGACGACCTGCTCGACGGCCCCGGCGACGGGGTCGGCCGGGTGCTCGGCACCGCCGACGCCACCCCGCTCACCTTCTGGACGGCCGTCGCCCCGGGCAGTTACCTGCAGCTCGACGACGTGGTGGTCACCCGGCGCGAGCTGCCCGACCGGGAGCCGGTGACGATCGCCGGGGTGGTCACCCAGGTGCGGGCCCGGCACGAGGGCGCCCAGTTCGACTCCGACGTCTTCGCCATCGCCGACGGCACCCTGCCGGCCCAGGTGCAGGAGGCCGCCGAGGTCACCACCACCCGGGTCGACCCCGAGTTCTACGTGCCGCCCACCCCCGGGGCGGTGGTGCACCGGGCCGAGGGCGACGCCCGGGCCCGGGCCCTGCACTTCGACCGGATGGAACGGCGCATCCCGATGGGGATGGGGCGGGACGGCGTTCCGGTCTACCTCAACGCCGACTTCCTCGACGGCACCCGGGGCGCGCACGTCTCCATCTCCGGCATCTCCGGGGTGGCCACCAAGACCAGCTTCGCCACCTTCCTGCTCTACTCGGTCTTCCGCTCCGGCGTGCTGGGCGGCGACGCGGTCAACGCCAAGGCGCTGATCTTCAACGTCAAGGGCGAGGACCTGCTCTTCCTCGACCATCCCAACACCCGGCTCGACGACCCCACCCGCGCCGGCTACGCGAAGCTCGGGCTGGACGCCGGCGCCTTCCCGGACGTGCGGGTGTACGCCCCGCCCCGGGTCGGCGACTCCTCCGGCACGCCGGACGTGAGCAGCCGGCTCACCGGCGTGGACAGCTTCTACTGGACGCTGAGCGAGTTCTGCGCCGACCGGCTGCTGCCGTACGTCTTCGCCGACGCCGACGACGAGCGGCAGCAGTACACGATGGTGGTCCACTCGGTCGCCGCCCACCTGGCCCGCTACGCCCAGCCCGCCGACAGCGGGGTGAGCCTGGACGGGGTCCGGCTCGGCTCGTACGCCGATCTGGTCGACCACGTCGTCGAGCAGCTCAACGACGACGAGACCCGCGGCGACTGGGCCGGCAGCGCGGTCGGCCTCGGCACGGTCAACGCGTTCGCCCGCCGGCTGATCGGCAGCAAGAAGGACCTGGGCCGGCTGATCCGGGGCGATCTGGCCACCCGCCGCCCGCACAGCATCAACACCGCGGAGAGCGCCCAGGTCACCGTGGTCGACCTGCACAACCTCCCGGACCGGGCGCAGCGGTTCGTGGTCGGCGTCACGCTCAAGAGCGAGTTCGAGCGCAAGGAGAAGGCCGGCACCGCCAAGCCGCTGCTCTTCGTCGTCCTCGACGAGCTGAACAAGTACGCCCCGCGCGAGGGCTCCTCCCCGATCAAGGAGGTGCTGCTCGACATCGCCGAGCGGGGCCGCTCGCTCGGGGTGATCCTGGTCGGCGCGCAGCAGACCGCCAGCGAGGTGGAGCGGCGGATCGTGACCAACTCGGCGATCCGGGTGGTCGGTCGGCTCGACCCGGCCGAGGCGTCCCGCCCGGAGTACGGCTTCCTTCCGCCCGCCCAGCGCCAACGCGCCCTGCTGGCCAAGCCGGGCACCATGTTCGTCAACCAGCCGGACATCCCGGTGCCGCTCTGCCTGGAGTTCCCCTTCCCGGCCTGGGCCACCCGGGTCTCCGAGGCCGGCCGGGCGCCGTCGGAGACGCTGCGCTCGATCACCCAGGCGGCCGACCCGTTCGCGGTGGTGGGCTCCGGCACCGCCGACGACGACATCCCGTTCTGAGGTGGGACGAGCATGAAGATCCTGCACACCTCCGACTGGCACGTCGGCAAGGTGCTCAAGGGGCAGTCCCGGGCCGACGAGCACAAGCAGGTGCTCGCCCAGGTCATCGAGATCGCCCAGGCCGAGCGGCCCGACCTGGTCATCGTCGCCGGCGACCTGTACGACACCGCCGCGCCCTCCCCGGAGGCGACCCGCCTGGTCACCCGGGCGCTGACCGCACTGCGCCGGACCGGGGCCGACGTGGTGGCGATCGGCGGCAACCACGACAACGGCCCGGCGCTGGACGCGCTGCGCCCGTGGGCCGAGGCGGCCGGCATCACCCTGCGCGGCAGCGTCCGCGACAGTCCGGCCGAGCACGTCATCGACGGCGTCACCCGGGACGGCGAGCGCTGGCGGCTGGCCGCGCTGCCCTTCCTCTCCCAGCGGTACGCGGTGCGGGCCGTGGAGATGTACGAGCTGACCGCCGCCGAGGCCAACCAGACGTACGCCGACCACCTGGGCCGGGTCCTCGACCGGCTCGCCGAGGGCTTCGACGAGCCGGACCGGGTGCACCTGGTCACCGCCCACCTGACCGTGGTCGGCGCGAGCACCGGTGGTGGCGAGCGGGACGCGCACACCGTCCTCGGCTACGCGGTGCCGGCGACCGTCTTCCCGGGCACCGCCCACTACGTGGCGCTAGGGCACCTGCACCGCTCGCAGCGGGTGATCGGCCCCTGCCCGATCCGCTACAGCGGCAGCCCGCTGGCGATCGACTTCGGCGAGCAGGAGAACGTCGGCTCGGTCACCGTCGTCGAGGTGACCGCCACGACCGCCGCGCAGATCCGTGAGGTGCCGGTGCCCGGCGCGGTCCCGCTGCGCACGGTCCGCGGCACCCTCGCCCAGCTCGCCGAGATCGACGTCCCGGACGGCTGGCTGCGGGTCTACGTCCGGGAGCAACCCCGGGCCGGGCTGCGCGAGGAGGTACAGGAGCTGCTCCCCCGGGCGTTGGAGATCCGGATCGACCCGGAGCTGGTGCCCGCCCCCGGCAGCGGCACCCGCACCGCCCAGCGGGCCGGGCGGTCCCCGAGCCAGCTCTTCGCCGACTACCTCGGCAGCCGGGGGCACGCCGACGACGGCGTCCAGGAGCTCTTCGACGAGCTGCTCGAGGAGGTGGAGCACTGATGCGACCGATCCGGCTGGACCTGGCGGGCTTCACCGTCTTCCGCGAGGAGACCACCGTCGACTTCACCGACGCGGACTTCTTCGCCCTGGTCGGGCCCACCGGCTCCGGCAAGTCCACGGTGCTCGACGCGATCTGTTTCGCCCTGTACGGCACCGTGCCCCGCTGGGGCGGCGCCCGAGGGCTGGCCAACGCCCTCGCGCCGTCGGCCACCGAGGCCCGGGTGCGGCTGGTCTTCGAGTCCGCCAACGACCGGTACGTGGCCACCCGGGTGGTCCGGCGCGACGGCCGGGGCGCGGTGAAGACCGCCAACGCGGGGCTCCAGCTCATGCCGCCCGGCTTCGACGTCACCAAACTCGACACCGGGCTCAGCCCGGAGGACCTCGGCGAGGTGGTGGCCGGCACGCCGGCCGAGATGGAGCGGGCCGTGCTGGAGGCGGTCGGGCTGCCCTACGAGCAGTTCACCAGCTGCGTGGTGCTGCCGCAGGGGCAGTTCGCCGACTTCCTGCACGCCAAGCCGGCCACCCGGCAGCAGATCCTGGTCAACCTGCTCGGGCTGGGCATCTACGAGGACGTCCAGAAGCGGGCCACCGAACGCGCCGGGCAGGCCGAGGCGAAGCTGGCGGCCGTCGACAAGATGCTCGGCGGGCTCGCCGACGTCGACGACGCGGCCCTCGCCGACGCCGGGCAGCGGGTCACCCGGATGCGGGAGCTGGCCGGGGCGGTCGCGGCGGCCGTACCGGAGCTGGAGCAGGCCCGGGCCACGGCGGGCGAGCGGGCGGCGGCGCTCGCGGCGCTCGACGCCGAGCTGACCGTGCTGGCCGGGATCCGGCCGCCGGACGGGATCGCCGAGCTGGCCCGGGCGGTGGCCGCCGCGCGCGCCGCCGCCGACGAGGCCGCCACGGCGGTCGGTCTCGCCGAGGAGCGGGAGGAGAAGCTGCGCGGCGAGCTCGCCGCGGCCGGCGACGAGAGCGCGCTGCGGTTGCAGCTCAGGGCGCACACCGACCGGGAGAAGCTGACCGGCGAGCTGAGCACCGTCCGCGCGGCGGTCGACGCCGCGCAGGTCGAGCACGACCGGGCGGCCGCGGCGCTGGCCGAGGCGCGGGCGGCCGCCGAGCGCGCCGAGGTCGAGCTGGAGGCGGCGTTCCGGGCGCACGAGGAGGCCAAGGCCACCGACCAGGCGGTGGCGCTGCGGGCGCACCTGGTCGACGGCGCCGCCTGCCCGGTCTGCGAGCAGGTGGTCGCCCGGGTGCCGGCGGTGCCGCGCGGCTCGGCGGTGACCCGGGCGATCGCGGCCGGCAAGGCGGCCCGGGCGGCCAGCGACGCGGCAAAGCGGGTGGTGCAGGAGCGCGACACCGCCGCCCGCGAGCTGGACCGGTTGCTGCTGCGCGCCCACACCGAGCACGACCAGCTCCAGGCCCGACTGACCGAGGTGGACGGGCAGCTCGCCGGGGCGGCCAGCGCGGAGACGCTGCGGGCGGCGCTGGCCGAGCACGCCCGGTTGCGCCGCGCCCTGGAGGAGGCGGCCGGCGCGGTGCGGGCCAGCCGGGACGCCGCGCGCCGGGCCCGGGGGGCGCTGGACGGGGCGGAGGAGCGGCTGCGCCGCGCCTGGCGGGACTTCGACGCCACCCGGGACGGGCTGGCCCGGCTCGGTCCCCCGGCCGCCGACCGGGACGACGTCGCCGCCGCCTGGACCGCCCTGGCCGGCTGGGCCGGCGAGCAGGCGCAGCGGCGGCGGGGCGAGCGGGACGGGCTGGTCGCGGCGGTTGCCACCGCGCGGGCGGCGGCGGACGAGGTCGAGACCCGGATCGCCGGGTTGTTCACCGCCGCCGGCCTGGACGGGGCGGACGACCCGCGGCGCGACGCCGCGGTGGCGGTGGAACGGGCCGAGGCGGAGCTGCGCCGGCTGGCCGAGCGCCGGGAGCAGGCCGCCGAGCTGCGGGAGCAGCGGGCCGGGCACGAGCGGGAGGCCCGGGTGGCCCGGGCCCTCGCCGGGCACCTGCGGGCCAACAACTTCGAGCGCTGGCTGCTGACCGAGGCACTGGACCTGCTGGTCGACGGGGCATCGGGGATCCTGCGGGAGCTCTCCGGCGGCCAGTACGACCTGGTGCACGACAAGGGCGAGTTCTTCGTCGTCGACCACCACGACGCCGGGCTGCGCCGGGCCGTCCGCACCCTCTCCGGCGGGGAGACGTTCCAGGCCTCGCTGGCGCTGGCCCTGGCACTGTCCGAGCAGCTCGCCGGGATGTCCACCACGGCGGCGAGCCTGGAGTCGATCGTCCTCGACGAGGGCTTCGGCACCCTCGACGCGGCCACCCTGGACACCGTGGCGGCCACGCTGGAGAATCTGGCCGCCCGGGGCGACCGGATGGTCGGCGTGGTCACCCACGTGCCGGCCCTCGCCGAACGGATCCCGGTCCGCTTCGAGGTCCGCAAGGACGCCCGCACCGCGCGGGTCGAACGGACCGGCCGGTGAGCGGGCGGCGCAGCCGCGCCACCGGAAGGCGGGCACCATGAGGAGCGCCGGGTGACGCGACCGTCCGGGCCGGGGGCCCGGTTCTTCGTCGACGCGTGGGACCCGGCGTACGGGACCTCGTTCGAGACGGCCGGCGCGGGTGGGCCGGCCGCGCCCAGCAGCGCCCAGGTCGACGCCGACGTCGAGGTGCCGGCCGCCGACTGGCGGGCCATCGATGCCCGGCGGGACGTGACCGCGCCGCACGTGGTGCTGCTGGTCGACGGGGTACGCCGGATCGACGCCAGCGTCTGGACGGCCGAGGAGGACGGCGGTTCCTTCCCGGGCATCGCCGCGTCGTACGCGGCCGGGGTGGTCCGCTGCGACCTGGAGCGCGGCGCCGCCGAGCTGGCCGGGGCACGGGTGGGCCGGGGCCTCTTTACCGCCAGCCCGTCCGCGCAGGACGTGCTGGCCGGGCGGATCCACTACCCGGTGCACCGGGTCGGCGGCACCGGCGAGCTGAGCAAGCTGCCGGCCGCCGTGCAGGCCCCGCTGACCGCGCTGGAGGTGGCGGTCTCGGACGCCGCCCGGGCCGACGGTGACCTGCTCGTGGTGGACGGTCCGCTGCGCAGCCGCCGGCAGCTGCCGCGCACGCTGGGCTACGTCAAGACCCAGCACAGCCAGTACCTGGACGCCCGGCTCAACGCCGTGGTCACCGGCCTGGCCCCGGGTCAGCGCTGCCCGGTGTTCCGGCTGGGCACCGCGTGGGGCGGCTACTCCTGGTACCTGCGGCTGCCCGGCTCGGGTGGGGCGCCCTGGGCGGGGATCGTCCGGGTGGAGTGCTCCACCGAGCTGACCGAGGCGGAGGCGATCGAGCTGGCCGACCTGTCGCTGGTCACCCTGCCCCGGTTCGCCTCCACCCCGTACAAGGACCCGCGGGCCCCGCAGAACCTGATCCCCATCGCCGGGCTGGAGCGCCGGCTGCGTTCGATGCTCGGCGACGCCCGCCTGCTGCACCGGGTGCTCACCACGGCGGCCCGGGGGGTCCGGCGCTGATGGGCCGCCGCCGTGGCGCCGACCGGGTCGTCGAGCCGGTGGACACCGGCCAGGCCGAGCTGGTGCCGGATCCGGACCGGCCGGGCTCGTGGACGCTGCTGCTCGACGGTGCACCGCAGTCGCACGTGGACCTCACCGACCCGACCCACCTGGAGTTCGAGTACGTCCGGCGGCTGGCCGCCGCGATCGACCTGGTCGCCCCGGCCGGGGCGGCGCTGCGCGTGCTGCACCTGGGCGGTGGCGCGCTCACCCTGCCCCGGTACGTCCAGGCCACCCGTCCCGGCTCGACGCAACGGGTGTCCGAGGTGGACGGCGCGCTGGTTGAGCTGGTCCGCCGGGTGCTGCCCTGGCCGGCCGACCCCCGGCTGCGGGTACGGGTGGCCGACGCCCGGGCCACCCTCACCGGCACCCGTGAGGCCAGCTACGACCTGGTGGTCGCCGACGTCTTCGCCGGTGCCCGCACCCCGGCGCACCTGACCTCGGCCGAGTACGCCGCCGAGGTGGCCCGGGTGCTCCGGCCCGGCGGCAGCTATCTGGCCAACATCGCCGACGGCCCGCCGTTGCGGCACGCCCGCGCTCAGGTCGCCACGGTGCGTACCGTGCTCCCCGAGGCCTGCCTGGTCGGCGACGCGGCGGTGCTGCGCGGCCGGCGGTACGGCAACCTGGTGCTGGTGGCGTCGCGGGTCGCGCCTCCGGTGCCGGAGCTGACCCGGCGGGCGGCCGGCGACTGGTTTCCCGGCCGGGTGCTGGCCGGCGCGGAGCTGGACCGGTTCGCCGGGGGTGCGCCGGTGGTCCGGGACGCCGACGCCACCGACTCCACCCCGCCACCGCCCGGAATTTTTTCCGTGCGTCGTTGATCCGCTCGGCGCGGCGGTGCGTACCACCGGGCGGCCACGCCCGTGGGGGCCGGCTGAGGTCAGTGGACACCGGAGGTCTGCATGCATGCGGTGGCGGCCGGATGGCACGGCGACGTGGCGACGCCCCAGTGGATGTTCGCCCGGGCGCAGCCCCAGTCGCGCGCGTCGAGGTCCGGCCGGGGGGTCGACGCGCGGCCCGCGGATCGCCAGAATGACCCGGTGACGCCGCGACCGGCGCCCGGGCGCCACCAGGCGACCTCCACCGAGGCAACCCATTCCGATCAGCTGATCCGGCTGTTGTACGCCGAGCACGCCGGGCCGCTGCTGATGTTCGTGATGCGGCTGACCGGCGGGGACCGGCAGCGCGCCGAGGACATCGTGCAGGAGACCCTGCTGCGTGCCTGGCGCAACGCGCACCGGCTGGGCATCCAGGGTCAGGGTTCGCTGCGCCCGTGGCTGGTCACGGTGGCCCGCCGGATCGCCATCGACGAGCACCGCAGCGAGCAGGCCCGGCCGGCCGAGACGTACGACCGGGACCTGACCGCGTTCGCCGAGGCGGACAGCACCGACCGGGTGCTGCGCACCATGACGGTGGCGGACGCGCTGCGTACGCTGAGCCAGTCGCACCGGGAGATCCTGGTGGCCACGTACTTCCGGGGGCGCACCGTGCCCGAGGCCGCGGAGGAGCTGGGCCTGCCGCTCGGCACCGCGAAGTCGCGGGTCTACTACGCGCTGCGCGCGCTGCGCACGGCTCTGCAGGAGAGGGGGGTGACGGAATGAGCCGGGCTGACCACATGGACGTCGCGGCGTACGCGCTCGGCGTGCTGGACCCGCAGGACGCGGAGCGGTTCGAGGAGCACCTCGCCGGCTGCTGGGCGTGCGCGGCGGAGTTGGAGACGATGGTCCCGGTGGTGGGGCTGCTCGCCGGCATCGACGGCGAGAGCATGGCCGCGCTGGAGCAGACCCACACCGACCCGGCCCTGCTGGACCGCACGCTGCACGCGGTGCGACTGGACCGCCGGCGCAACCGGATGCGGCAGCTCCTGGTGGCGGCGGCGGCCGTGGTGGTGGTCGGCGGCCTGACCGGGATCGGCTTCGCCGGCATCCTCGGCGACAACGGTTCCGGGGCGCCGCTGGCGGAGCCGACGGCGACGGTCGCGGTGACCCCGCCGAGCAGCGTGCCGGCCGATCCGAACGACCCGAACGTGGGCGGCAACGAGCAGGACGGCGAGAAGCACAACGCGGTCGACCCGAGCACCGGCGTGACCACCACCATGTGGCTGACCGAGCGGGAGTTCGGCACCCGGATCGACTTCCAGCTCACCCGGCTGCCCGGGCCGCGCACCTGCCGGCTGGTGGTGGTCCGGAAGAACAACACCAGTGAGGCTCTCTCCACCTGGTCGGTGCCGGGGGGCGGCTACGGCACGAGCACCAACCAGCCGGCCCTGCAACTGAGCGCGTCGACCTCGGCCGGCCGGGACGACATCGCGAAGATCCAGGTGCAGTCGGTCGACGTCAACGGCGTGGCGACCCCGCTGGTGACGATCGCCGATCTCTGACCGCCGGATGCCGGCGCCGGGCAGCGACACCGCCCCGGCGCCGCTTCGGCGTGCCCGGGGCGGCGAGGCCGGCGCGGCGAGGCCGGGGCGGCCTGCCCGGAGCGGCCTGCCCGGGACGGCGTGGCCGGGACGGCGTAGCCGGGGCGGCGTGGCCCCGATGCGTGCCAGCACGCGCCGCCGGCCGGAACGGTTCAACGGATCCACTGTGAAATGGAGCACCCTTTGCTCTTCAACCTTGACAGCGCGCCGCCCGTACTACCCGGTGAACTGCCAAGCATGAGGAGGGCACGTGGCACACGTGAAGCGGACGACCGTCATCGTGGCGGGCGCGATGATCGCACTAACGGCCTGCGCCCCGGCGGGCTACAACGGGGCGAACACGGGCGCGGCCGAGCCGGTCGCCGTCGCCGCGGCCGAGCCCACCGGGGACGCCGAACCGGAGGCCGCCGCGACCCCGGGCGCCCCCGCCACCGACAAGGCGGCCGCACCCGCCGGTGACGTGCAGCTCACCGACCAGCTGGTCGGCAAGAAGCTGCCCCGGATGGGCAAGGTGGTGACCGACCAGGACGGCTGGGTCCTCTACCGCTTCGACAAGGACTCCGCCGACCCGCCCCAGTCCAACTGCGTAGACAAGTGCGCCCAGGTCTGGCCGCCCGCGCTGACCGACGGCAACCCCCGGCTCCAGGGGGTCTCAGACGACAAGGTCGGCACGGTAACCCGCCAGGACGGGACGCGGCAGATCACCATCGGGGGCTGGCCGGTCTACCGCTACATCGGCGACAAGAAGCCCGGCCAGTGGAAGGGCCAGGGCGTCGGCGGCACCTGGTTCGTGGTCGACCCGAACGGTAAGAAGAACCTGACCTGCCTGCCCAAGGGCACCCCGAAGGCGGTCGCTCCGCCCGCGTCGGGCACCTCGTCGGGCGGCGGCTCGAACTACTCGTACTGAGCTCCGCACCCGGACGCGGTGGCCGGTCGCAGCCGGGGAGGGCGCGGCCGGCAACCGCCGGCGTGGCAGAGTGACGGGGTGACCGACCCCGCCGCCCGCCGGACGCTGCGCCCCCCGGCCGGCTACCGGCTGGCCGCGTCGGTGCGCGGGCTCACCTTCAGCCCGTACGACCCGTGCGCGCGGATCGCCGCCGGCACGTTCTGGTGGGCCACCCGCACCCCCGCCGGGCCGGCCACCCTGGCGCTGCGACCGGCCGCCGGCGAACTGGTCGCCGAGGGGTACGGGCCGGGCGCCGGGTGGGTGGTCGACCGGGCCGACGCGGTCGCCGGGCTGCGCGACGACCTGACCGGGTTCGCCGAGCTGGCGGCGGCCCACCCGCTGGTGCACCGGCTGGCCCGGGAGCACCACGGGCTGCGGATGCCGGCCACCGGGCTGGTCTTCCCCCGGGTGCTGCGGGCCGTGTTCGAGCAGAAGGTCACCGGCAAGGAGGCCTACCGGGCGTACGCGGCGACGGTCCGGCACTTCGGGGAGCCGGCGCCCGGACCGCTGCAACCGCTGCTGCTGCCGCCGACCGCCGCGGCCGTGGCGGCCACCCCGTACTGGGTGTTCCATCCGTTCGGCGTGGAGCAGCGCCGCGCCGACACGCTGCGCCGCGCGGCCGCCGTCGCGGACCGGCTGGAACGCTGCGCGGACAGCACCGAGGCCACCCGCCGGCTCACCGCCATCCCCGGCATCGGGGCGTGGACCGCCGCCGAGGTGGTCCGGATCGCGTACGGGGACCCGGACGCGGTCAGCGTCGGGGACTACCACGTGCCGAATACGGTGGCCTGGGCGCTCGCCGGCGAACCGCGCGGCGACGACGCCCGGATGCTGGCGCTGCTGGACCCGTTCCGCGGCCACCGCGGCCGGGTCTGCCTGCTGCTGGAGGCCGCCGGCATCCAGGCGCCCAGGTACGGTCCCCGGGCCACCATCCGCTCGTTCGCCCGCTACTGAGCCGTCGGCCCGCCACCGGCCGCGCAGAGCCGGCGCAGCGTGCGCCCCAGCCACCAGGCGTACGCGTGCTGCACGGCCCGGTTGGCCGGACCGGCCGCCCGCACGTACCACCGCGCCGGGCGGCTGAAGGCGGTCACCTCGAAAAACACCCCGCCGGCCTCGCGGAGCACCAGGAACGCCTCCTCACCCGTCTCCGGGTGGCCGGGCAGCGTGCCGTAGCCGAATCCGGCCCGGTCCGGCCCGTCCACGGCCCAGACCACCTGGGTCGGGCCCCAGATCCGCACCGGCCCCACGCCGAGCCCCGGCGTGACCCGCACCCCGGCCTCCGCGCGGGGCGCCGCGGTGCGCATCACCACCCCGGCCGCCCGGTGCAGCCGCCAGCCGAGCACCGCGTCCGCCGCCGCCGGGAAGCAGCCGTCCGGCAACCGGACCCGGTGCCGCAGGTGGTGGTAGCCGGCCGGCAGCCGCCCGTCGCGGGTCGCCCCGACCTCCGGGTACGTCAGCTCGGGCACGGCGACCTCCTCACGCGCGGACACCGCCAGCGTACGGCCGTGCGGGTGGCCCGCCCGAGGCCGGCCGGGCGGGTTGTGGTGGGCTTGCCCGGTGACCGATCAGGTGACCATCACCCCGGCCGGCGTCGCGGACGCCGGCGAGATCCTCACCGTGCAGCGCGCCGCCTACCTGGTGGAGGCGCAGCGCTACGCCGACCCGTTCCTGCCCCCGCTGACCGAGACCCTTGACGAGGTCCGCGCCGCCCTGGCCGGCCCGACCATCGTGCTGGCCGCCCGGCATGGCGCCCGCCTCGTCGGCTCGGTACGCGCCCGCGTCGACGGGGACACCGCGCACGTGGGCCGACTCGCCGTCGCCCCCGACCAGCAGGGCCGCGGGGTCGGCGGCCGGCTGCTCGCCGCCGTGGAGGACGCCTGCGCCGGCCGGGTGGCCCGGTTCGCGCTCTTCACCGGCGCGCAGAGCGAGCAGAACCTGAGCTTGTACGCCCGGCGCGGCTACCGGGTGGTCTCCCACCGGCTGGACGAGAACGGCAACCGCCTGGCCGTGCTGGAGAAGCTGCTCGACACGACCGGCCCGCGCGCCTGACCCACCACCGGATGGTCACTGGGCCAAGGTCACTCTCACGAGGCTGCTGCCGCCCCGAGTCGGCACTGGTCAACCACGCGGTGGCGACCGAGGGGCCGAGGGGCCAAGGGGCGGGGGCCGACGAACCGTCCACCGTGGAATCCGCGACCGGCGCCGACTCCGCTTGCGCTTCGGTACTTACGGCGGCAACCGGAGCTTCTTCAGCTTCGGCTTGGGCTTGGGCTTCGGCCCATCCCGTTTCCTCCGCCACCGATGCGAACCGCGGACGTCCCGGCGGCGGTCGGTGCCGACCCGACCCATCACTTCAACGCGATATGCCTCTCAGGCATAAACATGCCTCAGAGGCATATCGCTGAAAAGTCCTGGGCCCGGCGATCCAGGTTACTCACCGTAGCGAGGGCGCAGCCTGGACCGTTCGCACGACGTCCGGAGGCTGGCCGCCAACCGACCGGGACCCGGTCGCCGAACCGGGGGCCCGGCGACCGACGGGCTGCCTCGTCCGCTCGGTCTCGGTGCGGGCTCCGCGGCCGCGGCCCGTCAGCCCTGCTCGCAGCGGCGCTTGAGCCCGTCCGCCTCCTGCCGCAGGAAGCGGCGGATGGTCCGGCCGGCCAGCAGCCCCACCAGGCCCGCCAGCGGCCCGCTCTGCACCATGACCAACTCGGCCCGGACCCGCCCGTCCGGCAGCGGCAGCAGCCGGTGCTCGCCGCGGCTGCGCACGCCCGGGCTGCTCGACTCCCAGACGAAGGCGCGCGGCGGGTCGATCTCGGTGACCCGCCACACGGCGGGCCGCAACCCGGGCTGCGTCAGCCGGGCCGAGGAACCGATCGTGAACGGCCCCGGCTCCAGCCGGCGGGCGGAGCGGACCGACGGGGTCCACTCCGGCCAGCGTGCCACGTCGATCTGCACGGCCCAGACCCGGTCCAGGTCGGCGCTGATCTCGACGGTCTCCGCGAAGCGCATCTCGCTCCCCTCCCCGGCGGATGTCCCAACCAGGCTAGCCGGCATCGACGGGAAGTGATCCGGCGCAACCAGGGCAGCCAGCACGGCCAGGCTAGCCGGCGCAGCCAGCACGGCCAGGGCAGCCAGCCACGGCCAGCTAGCCAGCACGACCAGGGCAGCCAGCACGACCAGGGCAGCCAGCACGGCCAGGGCAGCCAGGGAGGGCCGGGGTCAGGCGGCCTCGTGGAGGTCGGCCAGGCCGACCGGGGCGTGCCGGCGCAACAGCTCCTCCAGCTCGGTGACCGAGGCGACCTCGCCGATCACGTTGGCGCCGCCACCGAACTCGGCGCGGTAGCGGTGCACCAGCCGGTAGCGGTACCGCCCGCGGACCAGTTCGACGCTGACCCGCCAGCGTCCGCAACACCCGCAGCTCCACTCCGGCACGCCGCGAACGGTAGCCCTGACCTGCGGTTTCATCATCCGGGCGGGGGTGACGAAGGCGCCCCGAGCGGGACACGTCGCCGCGAGCGGGCGGTGATCTGCCTCACGGCCGTCGGTGGGGTCTGATTGACTGTCGCCGTGGACCTGCCGATCAACCCGCCGGTCGAGCCGATGCTGGCCAAGAGCGTGCCCCAGCTGCCCACCGGCCCCGGGATGACGTACGAGCCGAAGTGGGACGGCTTCCGCTGCATCGTCTTCCGGGACGGCGACGAGGTCGAGCTGGCCAGCCGGGGCGGCAAGACGATGACGCGCTACTTCCCGGAGGTGGTCGAGCAGGCGCGCCGCCAGCTCCCGGCGCGGTGCGCGGTCGACGGCGAGCTGATCGTGATCCGCCGCGACGGGCCGGGCGGCCAGCCGCGACTCGACTTCGAGCTGCTCGCGCAGCGGATCCACCCGGCCGCCTCCCGGGTGAAGCTGCTCGCCGAGACCACCCCGGCCGACTTCGTCGCCTTCGACCTGCTGGCCCTCGACGACGAGCTGCTGACCGACCGGCCCTATCCGGAGCGCCGGGCGGCGCTGGAGAAGGCGCTCGCCAAGGTCCGCCCGCCGGTGCACGTCACGCAGGTCACCACCGATCCGGATACCGCCCGGCGCTGGTTCGACGTGTTCGAGGGCGCCGGGCTGGACGGTTTGATCGTCAAGCCGGCCGACCTGCCGTACGAGCCGGGCAAGCGGCTGATGTTCAAGGTCAAGCACGCCCGCACCGCCGACGCCGTGGTGGCCGGCTTCCGCTGGCACAAGTCCGGCCCGGTGGTCGGCTCGCTGCTGCTCGGCCTCTACGACGACGCCGGCGTGCTGCACCACATCGGGGTCAGCTCGTCGTTCACCGCGGCCCGGCGCAAGGAGCTGCTCGACGAGCTGGAGCCCTACCGCGACGCGGGCGCGGACCACCCGTGGGTGCACGGCGACCACGAGCGGGGCCAGCGCATTCCGGGCGGGGTGAGCCGGTGGACCGGCACCAAGAACCTGGAGTGGGAGCCGCTGCGTCCGGCGCTGGTGGTCGAGGTCGGCTATGACGCCATGGAGGGCGACCGGTTGCGGCACACCGCCCAGTTCATCCGCTGGCGGCCGGACCGGGATCCCCGTTCCTGCACCTACGAGCAGCTCGAGCGCCCGATCCGCTACGACGTGGACCAGGTGCTGCGCGGCGACCCGGCGGCGACCGTCGGCGGCGAGGGCGGGCGGGCGTAGCCTGGCCGTCGACACGATCATGGAAGGCTGGCACGTGATCCGCTTCTCCGACCGGCCGCGCCGGGCCTGGGCCGCGCTGGCCGGGCTGGTCGCCGTGGTGCTGCTCAGCACCGGCTGCACGCTGCCGGTGATCGCCCCGCGCACCGAGGGCCAGGGCGCGGCGGCCGCGCCGGGCGCCGCCCCGACCTGGCGGGCCTGCCCGGAGGTGCCCGACGAGCTGGTCGGCCGGGGCGCGGCGGGCATGCGGTACGAGTGCGCCCGGATCGCCGTACCCCGCAACTGGGGCGCCGGGGCGACCACCGGCGCGACGGCCGGTCCGGGCGCCGGGGAGACCTTCGAGATCGCCCTCATCCGGATCCGCTCCAACCGGCAGCACGACCGGATCGGGTCGCTGGTGGTGAACCCGGGCGGTCCCGGCGCCTCCGGGGTGGACACCGCCGTCTACCTGTCGTTCGGGTCGGGCTTCGGCGGGCTGCCGGCCGCGGTGACCGACCGGTTCGACATCGTCGGCTTCGACCCGCGCGGGGTGGCCCGGTCCAGTCCCGTGAAGTGCATCTCCGACGGCGACCTGGACGCCAGCTTCGGCTACGATCCCGACCCGGAGAGCCAGGCGTCGTTCGACGGCTTCGTCGACCTCAACCGGCGGGTCGGGCAGCGCTGCGGCGCCAAGTACGGCGACCAGCTCCCGCTCTACGGCACGGAGCAGGCGGCGCGGGACATGGACGCGGTGCGCGCGGCCGTCGGCGACGACAAGCTGACCTACCTCGGCTACTCGTACGGCACCCTGCTCGGGGCCACCTACGCCCAGCTCTACCCACAGCGGGTACGCGCGCTGGTGCTCGACGGGGCGGTGGACCCGCGGCAACAGCTGATCGCCGGGTCGGAGAGCCAGGCGAAGGGTTTCGAGCGGGCGTTCGACAACTTCTCCCGCTGGTGCGCGGCGAACGCCGGCCGGTGCCCGATCGCGCCGGACGCCCGGGGCGCGGTCACCTCCGCCATCGACAAGGCCCGGGTCTCCCCGGCACGGGGCCGGGACGGCCGGGAGGCGACCTCCGGTTGGGTGTTCTACGCGGTGATCTCCTCGCTCTACACGGAGACCGGCTGGCAGGAGCTGGCCCGGGCGATCGACGCGTTGCAGGGCGGCGACCCGACCGGGGTGTTCACCCTCGCCGACGCGTACGCGGGCCGCGAGGAGGACGGGCACTACACCAACCTGTTCGACGCGAACATGGCGGTGAACTGCGCCGACGAGACGGAGAAGCCGACCCGCGAGCGGATCCGGCAGCTCCAGTCGCAGTGGCGGACGACGTACCCGCTGTTCGGGCCGGCGCTGGCGGTGGGGATGCTGGGCTGCGTCGAGTGGCCCGGCGGGCGGGACCCGTACCCGACCGGCCGGGCGGTCGGCGCGCCGCCGATCGTGGTGGTGGGCACCACCGGCGACCCGGCCACGCCCTACGAGCAGACCGCCGCGCTGGCCTCGATGCTGGGCGTCGGACGGGTGCTCACCTGGGAGGGCGAGGGGCACACCGCGTACCCGCAGACCGCCTGCGTGACCGAGGCGGTGGACGCGTACCTGATCTCGCTCACCGTGCCCCGGGCGGGGCTGCGCTGCCCCGCCCGGTGACGGCGTGCCGGCCGCTCAGCCGGCCGCCGGCGGCGTCCAGCCCACCGGCAGATGGCCGATGCGGACCCGCTGCGGGTGGTCGCCGACCGGCACGCTGGTGACCTTCTGCCCGGTGGCGAAGTTGATCGCGGTGACCTGGTCGGCACCGGACTCGGAGATCACGCAGTCCTGGCCGTCCCCGCTGACCGTGGCCCAGTACGGCTTGCTGGCCGGCACCAACGTGCCCTCCCGCAGGGCGGCGCGGTCGACGACGGTGGCGTAGTCGTCCATGGTGCCGGCCACGCAGAGCCGGCCGCCGTCCGGACTGACCGACAGACCGTGGTGGCGGGAGTCGTTCACCCAGGTGGTGCGGTCCTCGCTGGTGGCCGGGTTCTTCGGCAGGGTGGCGACGCGGGTGATCCGGTCGGTGGCGACGTCGTACTCGACGAGGCCGTTGAAGAAGGAGACCTGGAAGTAGAGCTTGCTGCCGTCCGGGGTGAAGACGGCCGGGCGGACCGCGTCGGAGAGGTCCCGCCGGCCGGCGGCGTCCAGCCGGGACCGCATGTCGATGACCTTCACCACCTGGAACGTGGTGGCGTCGGCGATGGTGATCCGCCGGTCCCCCTTGGTCCAGTCCAGCCAGGGCGCGTCCAGGTCGGTGTTCACCTCGCCGATGGACATGTTCCACACGTACCGGCCGCCGTCGGTGAAGATGTTCTCGTGCGGCTTGTCGCCGGTGGCGAAGGAGCCGAGCTGCTGGCCGGTGCGGATGTCGA
This sequence comes from Micromonospora sp. HK10, assembly GCF_000982955.1. Classification (GTDB taxonomy): domain Bacteria; phylum Actinomycetota; class Actinomycetes; order Mycobacteriales; family Micromonosporaceae; genus Micromonospora. Next base: position 32,758 of record NZ_KQ058814.1, read on the forward strand.
GCACGTGCACGGTGTTGCCGGTGGAGGCGGAGACGGCGACCCGGGTGCCGTCCGGGGAGACGGCCATGTGGTCGGAGCGGTAGCCGGAGACCGGGAAGCGCCAGCGCAGGGCCCCGGTGGCCAGGTCGATGGCGACGACGTCGGCGAAACTGGGCCGGGACACCACCAGCGCGGACCCGTCCGGGGTGGTGTACATGTCGTCGACCAGTTGATCGTGGCCCTCCCCCGGGCCCTGCCGGATGCCAAGAAAGAATGCCAGCCGGATCGGGTTGAGGTAGATCTCACGCAGCCGCTGGGCCCGGTCCGGGACGACGTTGATCCGGCCCAGCCGGGCGTAGTCGCCGCGGGAGCGGATGACGTCCGCGGTGCCGTCCCAGTTGTTGCCCACGAACATCACCTCCTGCAGGGCCGCCGCGGCCGGCTGCGCGGCCTGCGGCAGCTGCGCGACACGGGGTGCCGCGGCCACCGGGGCCGCCGGGGCGGCGAGGGCGAGGGCCGCGAGCGCGGCGAGGGCGGCCCGGCGGCCGCGCGGGCGGGACGGGTGCGGCGGTGCGGGGGTCATGGCGCCTCCTGGGAGCCGGTTTGGGGATTGACGTTCCTCTTTGCCGATGGCGGTGTTACCTTGCGGTAACAACCAGGGAAACAGCCGGCCGCGAGCACCCGATAGGGGCCGGACGCCAACAGCCGGCCGGGCCGGTTGTGCCGCGATGACAACGGCGCGATGACAACGGGAGGCGCGGAGGCGATGGCCCGGACCGGAAGCCCGAGCCCCTTCGCGACGCTGCTGCGCGACCTGACCGGCGACGCGCTGGCCGTCGAGGAGGTGGTCCGCGCCGCCCGCGAGCACTCCCCCGAGGTGGCCCGGCTCCCCCCGGGAGAGGTCCGCCGGCAGGTCGTCACCCTGCTCACCAGCGGGCTCGGCGCGCTGGAACGCCGGGACGATCCGGCCGAGCGGGACTTCGCCGAGGCGCGCCGGCTGGGCGCCGACCGGGCGGCGCAGGGGGTGTCGGTCGCGGGGCTGCTGCGCGGCGTGCAGGCCGGCCGCAACCGCGCGGTGGAGCTGGTGGTGCGGCACGGGCGGGCGGCCGGCATACCGGACGACGTGCTGGTCGAAGGGCTGCTCACGATCAGCCGCTATGCCGGGGCGGTGGAACGGGCGGTGGTCGACGGTCACCGGGCCGCCGAGCGGCAACTGACCGCCGGCGGCGGCGCGGCCCGCGCCCGGCTGCTCCGCCGGCTGCTGCTCGGCCCGGCCGCCGGCGAGCCGACCCCGCCCGGACCGGCCGCCGGCGAGCCGACCGCCCTTGGACCGGCCGCCGACGAGCCGACCCCGCTTGGCCCGGCCGCGGGCGAGCCGACGCCGGATGGACCGGCCGCCGAGCTGACCCGGTTCGGCCTACGCCCGGACGGGCGCTACCACTGCCTGGTCGCGGAACGCCTCGACCCGGTGCGGGCGCACGCCGTGGCGCGCCGGTTCGCCCGGTGCGGCGGGGTGCTCGGCCCGGTCGAGGGCCGGTTCGCCGGCCTCGTCCCCCGGCTGCCGGAGAGCACCGCCGCCCTGCCGGACGTGCTGGTGGTGGCCGCGCCGGCCCGCCCGCTGGACCGGGCACCGGCGATGTACGCGCTCTGCGTCGCCGCGCTGCGCAGCGCGGCCCGCCGCCGGCTGCGCGGCGTGCACCTGGTCACCGACCTGGCCGGGGAGACCGCGCTGGACGCCCAGCCGGCCCTGGCCGAGCTGCTGCGGAGTGTCCTGCTGGCCGGCCTCGACCCCGCCGAGGAGTTCCACCGGGAGCTGGCCTCGACCGCGCTCGCCTGGCTGGACCACGGGCAGCGGCTGGACCAGGCGGCCGCCGCCCTGCACGTCCACCCGAACACCGTGCGGTACCGGCTGCGCCGGCTGCGGGACCTCACCGGCGGGCCGCCGGTCGAGGACGGACCGCGCTGGCCGGTACGCGAGACCCTGCACTGGTGGTGGGCGCTGCGCACCTGGCTGGACCAGCCCTGACCGCCGGCACCGGCGCATCGGCGCCGGACCGGCCCTGAACGCCGGCGCGCATCGGCGCCCGCCGCTGTGCCAGGCTTCCGGCATGACCGACGTGATCTTCCGGGAGGCGGTCCGCGCGGACCTGCCCGCCGTCATCGCCCTGCTCGCGGACGACGTGCTGGGCAAGGCCCGCGACTTCACCGAGGTGGACGCGGCGTACGAGAAGGCGTTCGCCGAGATCACCGCCGACGCGCGCAACCACCTCGTGGTGGTCGACCGCGACGGCGAGCTGGTCGGCTGCATGCAGATCACCGACATCCCGGGGCTGGGCCGGCACGGCGCCGAGCGGTCCCTGATCGAGTCGGTCCGGGTCCGCTCGGACCTGCGCGGCCAGGGGCTGGGCCGGGAGATGATGACCTGGGCGATCGACCGGGCCCGGGCGCGGGGCTGCGCGCTGGTGCAGCTCACCACCGACAAGTCCCGCGCCGACGCGCACCGCTTCTACCGCAACCTCGGCTTCGTGGCCAGCCACGAGGGCATGAAGTTGACCCTCTGAGATCTCCCCCGGCCCGGCCCCGGCTCAGTCGTCGGCCAGGCGGCCGTCGCGCATGGTGAGGGTACGGTCGGCCATCTCGATCAGGGCCGGGTCGTGGGTGGCCACCAGCGCGGTCATCCCGCGGGCGTGCACCACCGCCCGGAGCAGGTCCATGATCGAGCGCCCGGTCTCCGAGTCGAGCTGGCCGGTCGGCTCGTCGGCGATCAGCAGGTCCGGCTCGTTGGCCAGGGCCCGGGCCACCGCGACCCGCTGCTGCTGCCCACCGGAGAGCTCGTACGGGCGCTGCGCGGCGTGCCCGCCCAGGCCGACCAGCTCCAGCAGCACGGCCACCCGCTGCTCCCGCTCGGCCGCCGGCACCTTCGCCAGCCGCAGCGGCACCCCGACGTTCTCCGCCGCCGACAGGATCGGCACCAGGCCGAAGGTCTGGAAGACGAAGCCGACGGTGCCGCGGCGCAACGCGAGCAGCTCCCGCTCGCCGGCCGCCGTCACCTCGTGCCCGGCCACCCGGATCGTGCCGTGGTCCGGCCGGTCCAGCCCGCCGACCAGGTTGAGCAGGGTGGTCTTGCCGGCGCCGGAGCGTCCCCGGACCGCGACCAGCTCGCCCCGCCCGGCGACGAAGGAGACGTCCCGGACCGCGTGCACCGCGTGCTCGCCCCGGCCGAAGGTACGGCTCACCCCCTCGACCCGGACCACCTCCTCGGTGGTGGGCACCCGCACGGCCGGGGCCGCGAAAAGCTGCTCGCTCATCACTCACTCTCCTCGCTGTGCGCCCGGTCGCCGGGTCGCACCTCGACATGGTCCGGTTCCAGGTTGAGCCGGACCCGGTCGCGCAGGGACAGGGCGTCCACGAAGGACGCCGGGAGCTGCATCCGGCCCGTCCGGTCGAGCACCGCGTACTCCTCACTGACCAGCTCGGTGCTGCCGTCGGCGGCCAGCCGGGCGGTCCGGCGTACCTCCGAGGCGGTCCGGCCGTCGCGGATGGCGACGGTCCGCCGGACCTGGCTCGCCACGGCGTGGTCGTGGGTGACCACCACGATGGTGACGCCCAGCTCGGCGTTGATGGTGCGCAGCGCGGCGAACACCTCGGCGCCGGTCGCCTCGTCCAGCTCGCCGGTCGGTTCGTCGGCGAAGAGCACCTCCGGGTCGTTCGCCACCGCCACGGCCACCGCGCAGCGCTGCTGCTCGCCGCCGCTCATCTGGCCCGGGCGACGGTCGGCGCAGTAGCCGACGCCGACCAGGTCGAGCAGCTGCCGGGCCCGCTCCCGGCGGGCCCGGCGGCCGCCGCCGCGACCCGCCAGCTGCATCGGCAACTCCACGTTCTCCAGCGCGGTCAGGTAGGGCAGCAGGTTCCGGCCGGTCTGCTGCCAGACGAAGCCGACCACGTCCCGCCGGTAGCTCAGCCGCCGCCGGGCGGAGAGATTGAGCAGGTCGTATTCCGCCACCCGGGCGATGCCCGCGGTCGGGGTGTCGAGCCCGGAGAGGATGTTGAGCAGGGTGGACTTGCCGGACCCGGAGGCGCCCACGATGGCCACCAGCTCGCCCCGGTCGATGACCAGGTCCAGCCCCTGCAGGGCGAGCACCTCCACGCCCTCGGTCTTGAAGATACGGACCAGGCTGTCGCAGACGATGTGCCCGCGCAGCCGGTCCTGGCCGCCGGCCCGCTCGGCGGCGCGCTCGGCGGCGCGGCGCTGCAGGGCGGCCAGGTCCGGCACGGCGGGGCTCTGTGCGGTGGCGGTCATCAGCTCTCCTCTCCGAGCCGGAGCACCTCACCGAGGCGCATCCGGCGGTTGTTCAAAGCTTCGACGGCGACCGCAAAGCCGAGGGCGACCGCCCCCAACACGACGATCGCGGCGATGAGGCGGGGATCGAACGCCACCCGGACGGGGGCGCCGCCGGTGAAGGCCGACAGGCCGAGCACCGGGGTGAGCAGCACCGGCAGAAGCGCGCCGACCAGCGCGCCGGTGACCACCGACACGCCGACCAGCGGCCCCAGCTCCACCAGGAGCAGCGCCCGCCACTGCCGGCGGGACAGGCCGAGGGTGCGCAGCCGGGACAGCACCTGGCCGCGGGCCCGGGCGCCGGCCAGCACCACGAACGCGATCGCCAGCACGCCCAGCAGCGTTCCGCCGGCGGCGCCGGCGGCGAAGCCGAACACCAGCACGGCGTTCGCGCTGCCCTCGCCGACCTGGTGGCGGACCTCCGCCCAGGTGCGGACCTCCGCCTCGCGCGGCGGTTCGGCGCCGGCGACCGCCCCGTCCTGCTGGAAGCGGCGCTGGCCCTCGTTGCCCACGGCGCGCAGCTTCGCGACGTCCAGGTCGTCGCCGGCGACCAGGAAGCCGGTCGGTACGACGGCGTGGTCGGTCCGGGGCACCGACTGCCAGGGCAGGATGACGAACCGGTGGCTGTCCGTCCGGAGCATCGGGAAGGTGTCCGCCCGCTCCGCTACCCTGAACTCGTAGCGCTGGCCCTGCACGGCGACGAAGGCACTGCCGTCCAGACCGGCATCGGCCAGGTCGGCGGCGACCGTCGCGGAGACCACCGCGGGCAGCGGGCCGGACTGCGCGCCGGGGGCGGCGAGCAGCGCGGCGGGCACGTCCACGGGTACGCCGGACTCCCGGACCACCCGGGCCATGGCCGGCCCGTCGACCAGCAGCACGGTGACGTCGCCGAGCCGGGCGTCCCCGCCCTTGGCGTCCTTGGCCAGGCGCTGACCCGCCTCCTGCGCCACCGGCCCGGTCGCCCGCACCCCGGGCAGCCGTTCCAGTTCGGCGCCGGTCTCCGGGGCCAGCCGCGCGGCCTGGATGAGCGCGTCGGCGGGCACCTGCCGGCTGGCCGCACCGTCCCGGCTCGTCTCGAGCCCGCCGGCGAGGACCGCGCAGAAGGCCGCGGTGGCGATGGCCAGCACCACGACCACCAGCGGGGTGGTGACCACGGCCCGGCCGGCGCGGGCGGTGCCCAGGAAGGCGACGCTGCCCCGGGTCCGGGCCGCGAGCCGGCTGAGCAGCCGCAGCGGCCACGGGTAGAGCCGGACGGCCAGCACCGCTCCGCCGACGGCGAGCAGCACCGGGACGGAGACCAGGAGCGGGTCGATCTCACCGGGGACGAGGCCGCGGCGGCGCAGCAGCACGACCGCGAGCACGGCGAGCAGCAACAGGGCCGCCTCCGCGGTGATCCGGCGCGCCGAGGGGCGCAGCTTGATCAGGTCGCGCCGGCCGCCGCCACCGGTCGGCGCGGCGAGTGCGGCCACCGGCAGCACCAGCGTCACCAGGACGGCCGCGACCACGGCGAGCGCCGCGCTGTTCCCCGGCGCTCCGGGCGCCAGGTTTCCGAGGAGCCAACCGACCGCGGCGGCGGGCAGCATCACCAGCAGGCACTCGGCGAGGCTGCGGCGGGCCACGGTGACGCCCGTGCCGCCCCGGGCACGCAACAGGGTGAGCTCGGTCCGGCGCCGGCGGACGGTCAGGCCGGCGGCCAGCAGGACCAGCCCGGCCAGGGTCGCCAGCACGCCGGCCGCGATCACCGCGAGGACCGTACGGGCGGCGGCCACCTCCACCAGGAACTGCCGCAACGGGATGTCGAGGCCCTGGACGAGAGTGACGCCCTTCGCCCGCTGACCCATCCGCTGCAAGCTGTCGATGAGCCCGGGCACGTCCCGCGCGTCGAAGCCGTCCGCGACCAACCGGTACCGCCAGCCGAACCGCAGACCCCAACCGTCGCGGGAGAGGCGGTCCAGCGACGCCCGGTCGGCGACCCCGTACGCGATGAACGGCTGCGCGTCCCCCGGCGGCTCGACCACGTGCAGGATCGACGGCAGGCCCTGCCAGATGCCGTCCGAACGGTCTCGGGGTTCGAAGACGCCGACCACGGCGATCGGTACCGGCTTGAGCTTCTTCGACGACTCGTCGTCGCCATCCGACGGGACCGTGAGGGTCAGCTTGCTGCCGGCCCGCAGGTTCAGCTTGCGGGCGACCTCGGCGGAGAGCGCCACCTGGATCGGCTGATCGACCCGCACCCCCGGCTCGGGCCAGTGCCCGTCGATCAGGGTGCCGGCGTCGGCGATCCCGGGCAGCTGCCGTAGCCCGAGGTCGACCAGCAGGTTCTTCGCCGCCAGGTCCGGGCCTCGGACCCGGCCGGCGTCGGTCTCCGCGGTGAACCACCGCTGGGCGACCAGTCGCCGCACGTCCGGCGGCATCTCGTTCTGCTTCCGGTCCAGGTCGGCCTCGAAGGCGTCCATCAACGAGGTGCCGTTGCCGGCATTGAAGATCGGATCCGGGGTCGTGTAGGTCACGTCCCGCCGCTCGGCCGGCTGGCTGGCCATGAGTGTCCGCAGGCCCTCGTCGGTGCGCGAGTTGATCAGCCGGGGTCCCGCGCTGATCAACATCATGACGACCATCGCCAGCGCCGCGAGCAGCAGGAACTGTCCGCCGTACGCCCGGATCCGCCGGGCGATCGCGCCGATGCTCATCTCGCCGCCTCCACGCTCGTGGTTGTCGCTCCGCTCCACCCGGTCACCGGTCTCCCCCGATCCGCAGCTGTGCCGCCGCCACCCGCTGCCGGATGCCGAGGGCGATGAACGCACTGAAGGCCAGCGCCGCCAGCAGCAGGCCGACAGCGGTCACCCCGACCGGCGTCCACGGCAGCACGAAGGCCGCCTCGGGCACCGGCCGGCTGGCCGACGGGGTGAGGATGACCAGCGGGGCCATCGTCACGCCCACCGCCGCGCCCAGCAGCAACCCGACCCCGACCCCCAGGCCGGCCAGGAAGGTCTGCTCGGCCAGCAGCGCCCGGGCCAGCAGCCGGGGGGCGGCGCCGAGCGTGTGCAGCACGGCGAACTCCCCGAGCCGGTGCCGGGCGGTCGCCCAGACGTCGACGATCAACCCGACGAGCGCCAGCAGCACCGAGCCGATCGCGGCGGCGAGGAGACCGGTCCGGGTGCCCTGCCAGTACGGGTCCTCGTCGGCGCTCTCGGCCACCTGCTGCCGGTCCAGCACGGTGACCCCGGGCAGGTCGGCGGCCGCGCGGGCCACGGTGCCCGGAGTGGCACCGGCGGTGCCCAGCCACCACTCCTGCACCGCCCGGACGGTGCCGCGGTCCCGGATCAGCCAGTCCACCGCGGCCGGCAGGTCCAGCAGCACCCCGTCGCCGGCGGTGGAGGGCACCGCGGCCACCTCGCCGACCACGGTGACCGGCAGCGACACCCCGGACAGCGACAGGGTGACCGTGTCGCCGGTGTGCAGGCTCAGCGCCTCGCGGACCCGGGGGGTCATCAGCGCCGGCACCGGCTTCTGGTCGCCGGCCGGCACCACCACGAAGCGGGACGAGTCCTGGTACGCGAACCGCCCGCCCGGCAGGAAGGTGACCTCGTTCTCGGCCGAGAGCCCGGTGGCCGTGGCCGAGACGGTCAGTCGGCCGGTGGGTTCGCCGTTGGTGGCCACCCAGGCGTCGCCGAGCTGCGCCGGCGTGGCCGTCCCGTCGGCGCCGACCAGCCGCAGGCCGGTCAGCTGCAACCCGTACGCCGTGCCGGCCACGTCACCGCCGTCGACCTCGAACCCGGCCAGCCGCAGCGGCTCCCCGGACGCGGGCAGTTTCACGGTGAAGCGGGTCGGCCGACCGTCGCCGTCCGTGTTCGCGACCGGCAGCCGGAAGGCCAGCCCGTCCGCCCGGGTCGCCAGCATCGACACGGCGATCGGGCGGGACGACAGGTTGTCGCGTACCGGGGTGCGGACCGTGCCGGTGATCGCCCTGGTGCCGGCGGGCAGCTCGACCCCGCCCGGCGCGTTGCGCGCCCGGACCTGCCGGTCGAACAGCGTCCCCACCGGCTCGTCGGTCAGCCGGTCGTCGAGCCGCACCAGCTGCGCCGCGGTCGCCGCGTCGAGGCTCACCACCGTGGCGGGCAGGTCGGCGCGACCGACCCGGATCTCGTCCCGCCAGGCCGGCGACACGCGGTCCACCCCGGTCAGCGCCTCGAGCTGCCCGGCCCGTCCGATCGGGGCGATCCCGTTGCGCTCGGTGATCCGCAGGTCGGCGCCGACGGTGTGGTCGGCCTGGTCGACCAGGGACCGCTCGCCGGTGGCGATCAGCGACCAGGCGAGGGTGCTGCCGCCGACGGCGAGCGCGAGCAGCAGCACCGGCCCGGCGTGCGGCCGGCGGCCCGCCTGCCACATGCCGAGGATGGTGGCGGTCCACAACTTCCGGTCGACGAAGCGCTCGGCGAACCGGGTCGCGGGCGGGAGCAGCCGGAGCGCCACCACCGCACCGGCCAGCACGCCCAGGGTCGGCGCGGCGACCAGCAGCGGGTCCACCCCGAGCCGCCCGGCCGCGCCGGTCACCGGCGAGGAGTACTGGCGCAGCTGCGTCCAGGCCAGCACCGCGAACGCGACCAGCACCAGGTCGAGGCTGGCCCGCTGCACGGTGGCGCTGCGGTTCGGCCGGGACCGGGCCGCCAGGTCGGCCACGTACGTGCCCGCCCCGCGCAGGGTCGGGGCGACCATCGCGAGCAGACAGCCGGCGGCGGCGGCCGCCGCCGCCACCCAGAGCAGGGTGGGGCTGCCGCCGGTGAGCGCCAGGGCGCTCGAACGGCCGCTCATCCGGCTCAGCGTCTCGGCGGCGAGCAGCGGCCCCAGCACGGCGGCCGGCAGGACGACCAGGGTCGCCTCGCGGGCGGCGAGGCCCGCCAGTTGCCGTCGCGCGGCCCCTCGGGCCCGCAGCAGGGCGGTCTGGCTCCGCCGGTCCTCGTGCAGCAGCGCGGCGACCAGCACCAGCGCGTACCCGCCGAGGACCACGATCAGCAGCACCGGCGTGGCCAACGAGGAGCGACCCACGAGGTCCGCCCGGGCGATCCGGTTGAGCAACCCCTCCATCGCCGTGACGACCTGTGCGGAGGAGCCGAGCCCGGCCTCCTCGGGCACGTCGGTGACGGCATGGGCGAGCGCCTGCCGGACGTCGAGCAGCCGGCCGTTCCGGGCCGCCGCGGCGAGATCCGGCTCGACCACCCACCAGCCGGAGACCGAGCCCGGGAAGGTGCTGGCGAAGTCCGCCGGGTCCAGCACGAACGGCCCGTACGAGGTGTCGGAGGCGGCCGCGCTGTCCGCGCCCACGCCCGGCGCCAACCGCCAGTACGCCTCGGCGGGGTCCCGCGGTCGCCAGGTGCCCACGAGCACCATGGTGCTGGCCCGCTCGGTGCTGCGGTCGAGCACCGGCACCCGCTCACCGACGGTCATCCCCAGCGCGCCGGCGACCTTCTCGGGGAGCGTCACCTGCAGCGGTTTCGCCCCCGGGGCGGGCCAGGCGCCGTCGACCAGGTCGGCGTGCGCGGGCAGGTCGTCCAGGCTCCCCAGGTTGGCGAAGATGGGGTCGTCGTCGGTGCGGATCCGCGGGCTGAGGTCGCCGGTCAGTTCCCGACCACCGCCGTACCGGGCACCGGTGACGGTGACCGGGGTGCCACCGAGACCGGTGGCGAATCCGGTCCGCAGCGCCTGGTCCCGGGCGGCCAGCTCGGCGGCGTTCTTGCCGCCGGCGCCGCTCATCAGGATGCTCCGCTCCGCCAGCGAGGCCTTGCTCAGCAGCGCCCGCTGCCCGGCCTCCACCGCCCGGCGGTTGTAGTCGGTGAGCCCCGTGACCAACGCGACCGCGACCAGCGCCGCGGCCACCGCGGCCAGCAGCAGTCCGCGCGCCTCGTTGGCCCGCCTCAACACCAGTCTCATCCGGCCCTCCCCTGGCCCCGTCGGGCCGATGCTCTCCAAGAGCGGGCGGGGGCCGGGAAAGGTTCGCGCGCGTTACGTGATCGTTATCGGCCGCGTGGTGGCGCGCGACGGTCAGTCGCGGGGTCGGTCCCGGTCCTTGGAGGGCTGCACCCGCTTCGGCTCGCCGGGCATCTTCGGATACTCCGGGGGGTACGGCAGGTCGCCCTGCCCGGCGGCGGCGTCCCGGTCGGCCCACTCCAGCAGCGGGCTGATGTCCCACGGGGCGTCGTCGATGCCGGCGTGCGGGTCACCGCGCTCGGCGAACCGGGCCGGCACGCTGCCCAGGTGGAAGTCGTCCGGGTCCACGTCGGGCAGCTCGTCCCAGTCGACCGGGGCGGAGACGGTGGCTCGGCCGTTGGCCCGCAGCGAGTACGCGCACGCGATGGTGCGGTCCCGGGCCATCTGGTTGAAGTCGACGAAGACCCGGCTGCCGCGCTCCTCCTTCCACCAGGCGGTGGTGACCAGCTCTGGGCGGCGGCGCTCCAACTCCCGGGCCAGGGCGATGGTGGCCCGGCGTACCTCGACGAACGTCCAGCGCGGGTGGATCCGCAGGTAGACGTGGACGCCCCGGCCGCCGGAGGTCTTCGGCCAGCCGGTCGCGCCCAGCTCGTCGAGGAGGGCCCGCAGCTCGCCGGCGGCGGTGGCCGCGTCGGTGAAGTCGGTGCCGGGCTGCGGATCCAGGTCGATGCGCAGCTCGTCCGGGCGGTCGACGTCGGCGGCACGCACCGGCCACGGGTGGAAGACCACGGTGCCCATCTGCGCCGCCCAGGCCACGTGCGCCAGGTCGGCCGGGCAGAGCTCGGCGGCCTTCCGGCCGCTGGGGAAGCTGATCTCCGCGGTCGCCACCCACGGGGGTACGCCGCGGGCGGGCACCCGCTTCTGGAAGAACATCTCCCCCTCGATGCCCTCGGGGAAGCGTTGCAGCGTGGTGGGCCGGTCGCGGAGGGCTCGCATGATCCCCTCGCCGACCGACAGGTAGTAGTGGAAAACGTCCGCCTTGGTGAACCCGCGCTCCGGGAAGATCACCCGGTCCGCGCTGCTCAGCCGCACGGTGTGCCCGGCGACCTCGATCTCCTCGACTGCCTTGCTGGCGACCATTGCGCGACCATATGCGATGGCACCGACGCGCGACGTACGGTTGACCGGTGAGTCTTTCCGACAACGAACTGCCCCGTACCGAGGACGACTGGCGGGTCCGGCTGAGCCCCGAGGAGTTCCGGGTGCTCCGCGAGGCCGGCACCGAGGCCCCGTGGACCGGCGAGTACGTCGACACCAAGACCCCCGGCGTCTACCACTGCCGGGCCTGCGGCGCGGAGCTGTTCCGCAGCCAGGACAAGTTCGACTCGCACTGCGGCTGGCCGAGCTTCGACGACGCCATCCCGGGGGCGGTCAAGGAGATCCCCGACAACACCCTGGGCATGCGGCGCACCGAGATCCGCTGCGCCCGCTGCGACAGCCACCTGGGCCACGTGTTCGAGGGTGAGGGCTTCACTCCGAAGGACATCCGGCACTGCGTGAACTCGCTCTCCATCCGGCTGGAGCCGACCGGCGGCTGAGCCCACCCTTGCCCCGCCACGCTACTGATGGCGGCATGCCAGATCTCGACCTGCGGCGGCTCGCCGCCGTGGACATGTACGGCTCGGCCGGCTCGCCGGTCCGGCGACGGGTGATCCTCGTGGAGTTCGTCGCCGGGCTGGTGGGCTGCGTCGCGCTCGGTGTCTGGGCGGCGCGCGGCGGCGGCCCGGTCCGCGCCGGTTTTGGCGCCTACCTCGCGCTGGTGGGCCTCAACTACGCGCCGCTCGCGCTGCACGCGGTGCGGCTCAGCCGCCGGGGCGCACTGGACCGGGAGCTGGCGGGCGTCGACATCCCCGCCGCGCTGCGCCACTACACGCCGCGACAGTTCTGGCTCGCCGTGCCGGTGCTGCCGCTCGTGCTCGCCGTCCGGCAGGCCCGCCAGCGCTGACCCGGCCACACGGTCCCGGTGGCCATCTGATCGGCCGTCGGAACCGGCTCCGGGACCGGCGGCGGGTCACAGGCGCAGCGTGCCGCCCTGCTCGTCGACGTGGTCGGCGGACTCGTCGTCCAGCCAGACGCCACCGGTGGCCAGGTAGCGGAACCGGTACTCCCCCGGGCCGAGCCGGATGGTCACCGTCCGGGTGCCGTCCCGGCGGCCGATGAGCTCGTGCCGGCCGGGCTCCCAGCCGTTGAAGCAGCCGACCACGCTCACGGTGCCGGGCGGGGCGTCCCGGGGCAGGCAGAAGGTGACCCGGGTCTGGGTGCCGAACAGCTTGTTGCGCTTGATCACGGGGTCCTCCGGGTGTTTCGCGCCGTCACCGGGCCTAACGCGCGACACGCCGGGGGCGACGCGCCGTCGAGCCGGACCAGGTTCGCCGGTTCCGGTTGCCGGCGGGTGTCCGGTGCCGGACGCTGTGATGACGGGTCCGTTTTCGGGGGGTTTCAGATGGCAACGTGCGAGGTCTGCGGCAACGACTACTGGATGGCGTTCGAGGTGCGTACGGTGAACGGCGCCACGCACACCTTCGACTCCTTCGAGTGCGCCATCCACCGGATGGCACCCATCTGCGAGCACTGCCAGATCAAGATCGTCGGCCATGGTGTCGAAGTTTCCGGCCGGTTCTTCTGCTCGGCCCACTGCGCCCGCGCGGTCGAGGGCGAGCAGGGCGCCGAGATCCGCGACGCGGTGGGCGCCCGCCCCGCCTGACCCACCCCGCCACACGGGCCGGCGCGTGCCTTCCCAGATGACCGCGCCTCGCCCCGGTCATCGGGCCGGCAACTGCGCCATGGTGATGCCCTTGTCCACCACCAGCAGCCCGGCGGCACAACCGGACCTCGCCCCCCGTCGGCAGGGACTGCACCTCGGCCGCGGCCCGCCAGCCAGCCGCCCACGCCGTGCTGACCTGGGGCGACCGCGGCCCGCCAGCCTGCCGTCCACGCCGTGCTGACCTGGGGCGACCGCGGGACGGGCGCACCCGCCGACGTCCTCCGATCTAGCGGGCACCCCTCTTGAGAGCGATATGCCTCTGAGGCATAAAGATGCCCCAGAGGCATATCGGCTTTCAGCTGGGGGCCCTTCCGGGCCGAGACCGGCAGACGTCGATGCCGGACACCGCCGGCTCCAGCGCCGGGCCACCGGCCTACGGGCCGCCGCCCCACCCGGCCACCGACCTCCCTGCCCGCCGGCCCACCGATCTCCCGGAGGGGCAACCTCGGGACCGGCGCGCGGTCCTGGCGCGGGACGAGCCTGTCGTAAGCGGGCGGTAAGGGTCGGTGGGGCGCGGGTCTGGCTAGCATCCGTGCATGCCCGCAGTCAGATCGGCACAGCTGCCGCTCACCCTGACCGTCACCCTCGCCCTCGCCCTCGCCGGCTGCGCGGACAGCGGCGGCACGAACGACGCCGCCCCGACGTCGGGCGGGCCGGCCGCCGCCGCGCCGACCGGCCTCGCCGGCACGAGCGGCGCCACCGGCACGAACGGCGCCACGGGCGCGACCGGTCCCACCGCGACCGGCCCGGCCGGCAGCACCGGCAACGCCACGCCGGTTCCCGCCACGCTCGACTTCACCGCCCGTACCGTCGACGGCGGGTCGTTCGCCGGGCGCGAACTGGCCGGCCGGCCGGCCGTGCTCTGGTTCTGGGCGGCCTGGTGCAGCCGGTGCCGGGGGGTCGCCGACGACGTCGCCGCGGTGCGACGGGACCACGCCGACCGGGTCAACCTGGTCGGTGTGGCCGGGCTGGGCAGCGGTGCGGACGCCATGCGGCGCTTCGCCCGGGACACCGGCATCACCGCGTTCCCCAACCTGGCCGACGACGAGGGCACGCTGTGGCGGCGGTTCGGCGTCACCAGCCAGGAGTGGTACGTGCTGCTCGACTCCACCGGCACGGTGGTGCACTCCGGGGCCCTGTCCCAGGCGGAGCTGCGCCGCCGGGTCGCTGAGCTGGCCTGACATGGTCGACGCACCGTACGGGCTGGCACTCGCCGCCGGCCTGCTCGCCGCGGTGAACCCCTGCGGGTTCGCGCTGCTGCCCGCGTACCTGTCGGTGCTGGTGCTCGGCGAGGACCGGGCGGCCGACCGCGGGTCGCTCGCGCCGGTGCGCCGGGCGTTGGCCCTGACCGGCGCGATGACCCTCGGCTTCGTGGCGGTCTTCGGCGGGTTCGGGCTGCTCGCCGGGCCGGTGGCGGACGCGGTGGCGCGCCGGCTGCCGTGGGTGTCGGTGCTGATCGGCGTGGCGCTGGTGCTGGCCGGCGGCTGGCTGCTCGCCGGCCGGCAGTTGCCGACGGTCACGCCGCGCCCGGCGACCGGCCCGGCGGTCCAGGCGCGGTTCGGGTCGATGGTGCTCTTCGGCGTGGCGTACGCGGTGGCCTCGCTCGGCTGCACGATCGGGCCGTTCCTCGCCGTGGTGGTGGCCGGCTTCCGCGCCGGCAGCCCGGCCGCCGGCGCCGGCCTGTTCGTCGCGTACGCCCTCGGCATGGGGCTGGCGGTGGGTGCCGCGGCCCTCGTGGTGGCGCTGGCCCGGGAGTCCCTGATCCGGCGCACCAGACGGGCGGCACCGGTGCTCGGCCGGCTGGCCGGCCTGCTGCTGATGGTCACCGGCGGCTACGTGGCCTGGTACGGCTGGTACGAGGTCCGGCTCTTCGCCGGCCGGGACGCCGACGACCCGGTGGTCGCCGCGGCCGGCCGGGTGCAGGGCGCGCTGAGCGACCGGTTGGCGGAGTGGGGCGCGTGGCCGGTCGCGGCCACGGTCGCCGTGCTGGTCGCGGTCCCCGCCGTGGTCACGCTGCTCCGCCGGCACCACACCGCCGCCTCCACCAGCACCGCGCCCACCAGCACCGCACCCACCACCGCCGCCGCCCCCACCAGCACCGCGCCCACCACCGCCGGCGCCACCACCAGCACCGCCCGCGGTGCGGGGACGGAGCCGACCTAACATCGCGGGATGCCCGTCGAGTCACACCTGGCCAGCTTCGCCGAGCTGGACGCCCGCACCTTCCACGACCTGCTCCGGCTGCGCATCGACGTCTTCGTCGTCGAGCAGGCGTGCCCGTACCCCGAGCTGGACGGCCGGGACGTCGAACCCGGCACCCGGCACCTGTGGCTGACCCGGGACGGGGCGGTGGTGGCGTACCTGCGGATCCTGGCCGACCCGGGCGGAGTGGCCCGGATCGGCCGGGTGGTGGTCGCCCCGGCGGCCCGCGGCGGCGGCCTGGCCGGCCGGCTGATGACCGAGGCCCTCGCGCTGGTCGGCGACCGGCCGTGCGTGCTGGAGGCGCAGTCCCACCTGGTCGACTTCTACGCCGGCCACGGCTTCACGGCCAGCGGCCCGGGCTACGTCGAGGACGGCATCCCGCACACCCCGATGCGCCGGGACGGGTGACCGCCTGCCCGCCGGGCCACCGGGCCACCGGGCCACCGGGCCACCGGGCCACCGGGCCACCGGGCCGCCGGGCCGCCGCAGAGATTGACGGATACCGCTTTCCTGTGGCACGGTGCCAGGGCGGAACCGCTACGGGAGCCAGCACACGCGGCACGGGAGGGGCAACTCCCGCTCCGTCCGGGCGTCGTTTGACCGACATCTCCACCCGGAGGCTCCGATGTCCACTCCATACCGCCGCCGTGCGCTCGTCGCGGCGGCCCTCCTCAGCGTCGGCGCGGTCGTCGCGGCGCTGCTGAACCTCACCCTGGCCGGCCCGGCCTCCGCGCACGGGTCGGTGGTCGACCCGGCGTCGCGCAACTACAGCTGCTGGCAACGCTGGGGCAGCGACTTCCAGAACCCGGCGATGGCCACCCAGGACCCGATGTGCTGGCAGGCCTGGCAGGCCGACCCGAACGCCATGTGGAACTGGAACGGCCTGTTCCGCGAGGGCGTCGCCGGCAACCACCAGGCGGCCATCCCCGACGGGCAGCTGTGCAGCGGCGGACGCACCCAGTCCGGCCGCTACAACGCGCTCGACACGGTCGGCGCCTGGAAGACCACGTCGATCTCCAACAACTTCCGGATCAAGCTGTTCGACCAGGCCAGCCACGGCGCGGACTACATCCGGGTCTACGTGACCAAGCAGGGCTTCAACGCGCTGACCTCGCCGTTGCGCTGGAGCGACCTGGAACTGGTCGGCCAGATCGGCAACACCCCGGCCAGCCAGTGGACCCAGGAGACGTCGGGCGTGTCGATCCAGGTGCCGGCGAACGCGCCGGGCCGCAGCGGACGGCACATCGTCTACACCATCTGGCAGGCCAGCCACCTGGACCAGTCGTACTACCTGTGCAGCGACGTCGACTTCGGCGGCGGCTCCACCACCCCGCCGACCACGACGCCGCCGACCAGCACCCCGCCCACCAGCACCCCGCCCACCAGCACGCCGCCGACCAGCACCCCGCCGACCACGCCGAACCCGGCCGGGGGCTGCACGGCGACCTACAAGATCACCGGGCAGTGGGGCGGCGGATTCCAGGCCGACGTGCAGGTGACCAACGGCGGCTCGCCGATCCGCGGCTGGTCGGTGAGCTGGACCTTCCCCAACGGCCAGCAGGTCACCTCGGCGTGGAACGCCACGGTCAGCACCAGCGGGACGCTGGTGACCGCCCGCAACGCCGCCTACAACGGCAGCCTCGGCGCGGGCGCCAGCACCACATTCGGTTTCACCGGCTCGTGGAGCGGTAGCAACGCGGTGCCCGGCAACATTTCCTGCACGACGAGCGCCTGACCGCCGCCCGGCCGGGGTCGCCACCCCTCCGGGGGGTGCGACCCCGGCCGGGTCCGGCTGTCCCCGGCCGGCGGCGCCCGCTCAGACCAGGCAGGTGACGATGTCGGCGACGGACCGGCGGCGGCCGGTGTAGAACGGGATCTCCTCCCGGACGTGCCGGCGGGCCCGGGCGGCCCGCAGCTCACGCATCAGGTCGACGATCCGGTGCAGTTCGTCGGCCTCGAAGGCGAGCATCCACTCGTAGTCGCCAAGGGCGAACGAGGCCACCGTGTTGGCCCGCACGTCCGGGTAGCCGCGCGCCATCCGGCCGTGCTCGGCGAGCATCTCCCGCCGCTCGGCGTCCGGCAGCAGGTACCACTCGTAGGAGCGGACGAACGGGTAGACGCAGAGGTACGCCCGGGCCTCCTCGCCGGCCAGGAACGCCGGGATGTGGCTCTTGTTGAACTCGGCCGGCCGGTGCAGCGCCATCTGCGACCAGACCGGGGTCAGTGCCCGGCCCAGCGTGGTCCGGCGGAACCGCAGGTACGCGTCCTGCAGCGCGTCGCTGGAGGAGGAGTGCCACCAGATCATCAGGTCCGCGTCGGCGCGCAGCCCGGCCACGTCGTACGTGCCCCGGACCGTGACGTCCTTGCCGGCCAGCTCCTCGAAAAGCGACTCGACCTCGTCGACGACGTTCTCCCGCAGTGACGGCAGCGGGCTGGTGGCCCGGTACACCGACCACATGGTGTAGCGGATGCTGTCGTTGAGCTCCCGCAACCGGGCCGCGTTGGTCTGCTCGGTCATGCTGCCGATCCTCCCAGTGCTGTGATGATCTCTTCGGCCGCGGTCTCGCCGGAGCGGACGCAGACCGGGATGCCGACCCCGTCGTAGCCGGCGCCGGCCAGCGCCAGCGTCGGGTGGGCGGCACGCAGCTCCGCCCGGGCCGTCGCGACCCGGCCGAGGTGGCCGGGCGGGTACTGCGGCAGCGCCCCGCCCCAGCGCTGCACGTGCCGGTCCACCGGGGCGGGCAGCGGGGTGCCGAGCGCCTTTGACAGCTCCCGGTGCACGGTGGCGACCAGGTCATCGTCGGTGAGCTGGAGCGCGGTCTCGTCGCCGTACCGGCCGACCGAGGCGCGGACCAGGGCCAGCCCGTCCGGGCGGCGCAGGTGCCCCCACTTGGTGGTGAAGAAGGTGGCTGCCTTGATCAGCAGGCCCTCGGTGGCCGGCACCAGGAAGCCGGAGAGCGCCGGCAGCTCCGGCTCCGGCAGGGCCAGGGTGACCAGCGCGACGCTGGCGTAGTCGAGCCCGCCGACGGCCGCGGCCGCCGCGGGCACGGCGTCGGCGAGCAGCCGGGCCGCCGGGCGGGCCGGCACCGCGAGCAGCACCGCGTCGGCCTCGACCGTCGACGGCTCCACCCCGGGGCGCGGCGGCGCGGAGCCGTCGGGCAACCGGGTGGGTCCGACGGTGAGCCGCCACCCGGTCGGGGTGCGGCGCAGCTCGCGGACCGCGGCGTTCCGGCGGATCGTCGCCCCGCTCTGCGTCGCCGCCGCCTCGACCAGGGTGCTCAGCCCGCCGGCCAGGGTGCCGAAGACCGGGGCGCCGGGTACCCGGGGCGCGGCGGCCTGCGCGGCGCGGACCGCCCCGACCAGAGTGTGCTCCACCCGGGCCGCCCGGGCCAGGGCCGGCATCGTGGTGACCAGGGACAGGTCGTCGGCCCGGCCGGCGTAGACCCCGCCGAGCATCGGGTCGACCAGCCGGTCCACCACCTGGTCGCCGAGGCGGGCGCGGACCAGCGCCCCGACCGCGACGTCGTCGTGCGGGCCGAGCAGCGGCCGGCCCTCGTCGCGGTCGGCCGCCGCGGCCGGCCGCGCCACCGCGGCCACCTTCGCCAGATCCCCGGGTACGCCCACCAGGGTGCCGCCGGGGACCGGGCGCAGCCCGCCGTCGATCACCAGGGCGGCCTGCCCGACGGTGGGGTGCACGATCCGGTCGGCCAGGCCCAGCCGGCGGACCAGGGCCACCGCCCCGGACTCCGCGCCCGCCGGGTCCCGCAGCAGGAACGACTCGGCGCCGAACTCGACCGGGCCGCCGGCCAGCTCGCCGGTGCGCAGCTTGCCGCCGAGGCGGCCGGACTGCTCGTACACGGTGATCTCGGTGCCGGCGGGGGCCCGGTCGCGCAACCGGACGGCGGCGGCCAGCCCGGTGATGCCCCCACCGATGATCGCCACCCGCCACGGTCGCGCCATGATCAGCTCCTTGCCTCCGGTGGCCGGGCGCTGAGCTCGTGCACCAGCGCGACCACCCGGGTCAGCACCTCGGGGTCGGTCTCCGGCAGCACGCCGTGACCCAGGTTGAACACGTGCCCGGGGGCGGCCCGACCCTGCTCCAGGATCCGGCGCACCTCGACCTCCACCACCGGCCAGGGGGCGAGCAGCACGCACGGGTCGAGGTTGCCCTGCACGGCCTTCTCCGCACCGATCCGGCCGGTGGCGACGTCCAGCGGCGTACGCCAGTCCACGCCGACCACGTCGGCGCCGGCCTCGCCCATCGCGCCGAGCAGCTCGCCGGTGCCCACCCCGAAGTGGATCCGCGGCACGGCCGGCCCGGCGGGTCCGTCGCCCGGTCGCGGCCCCGCCCCGTCGGCGTCGGCGAGGCCGGCCAGCACGTACGCCGAGTGCGGCAGCACGTAGCGGCGGTAGTCGGCCTCGGAGAGCGCGCCGGCCCACGAGTCGAAGAGCTGCACCGCGGAGACCCCGGCCTCGATCTGCACCCGGAGGAACGCCAACGTCACCTCGGCGAGCCGGCCGCAGAGCGCGTGCCACAGCTCCGGGTCGCCGTACATGAGCGCCTTGGTCTTCGCGTGGGTCCGCGACGGCCCGCCCTCGACCAGGTAGCTGGCCAGGGTGAACGGGGCGCCCGCGAAGCCGATCAGCGGGGTGTCGCCCAGCTCGGCCACGAGCAGCCGGACCGCCTCGTCCACGTAGGACACGTCGTCCCGGGTGATCGGGCGGATCCGCGCCACGTCGGCCTCGGTACGCACCGGCTCGGCCACCACCGGCCCGGTGCCGGCCACGATGTCCAGGTCGATGCCGGCGGCGGCCACCGGCACCACGATGTCGCTGAACAGGATGGCCGCGTCCACCCCGTGCCGGCGGACCGGCTGGAGAGTGATCTCGGTGACCAGCTCGGGGCGGCGGCACGACTCCAACATCGGCACGTTCGCCCGGATCTCCCGGTATTCCGGCAGCGACCGGCCGGCCTGGCGCATGAACCAGACCGGGGTGTGCGGGCCCGGTTCGCGCCGGCAGGCGCGCAGGAAGGGCGAGTCGGCCGGCCCGCCGCGGCGGGTTGCTCCGTCTCGGGCGGCAATGCCCGTGGTCTCGGTGGTCATCGCGGCAATCGTGCCACGCGCCGGACCGGCGCCCGGCGCCACCATCGGCTTTTGTGACGTGAACGCAGGGGCGAACCGGCACCGCCGCCGGTACCGGGGCCCCCGCCCGCCCTCGCCCGCTCCCCGATGATCGAGACGAGCGCCCGGCGTGCCGTCCCGCCGAGCGGGTGGGCGGCGGCATAGGCTGCCGGCATGGCCCCCCCGATCGCGCTTCCGGAAACGTTCGCCCGCGCGGTCGCGGGGTTGCGATCGGTGACCTGCCGCCCGGAGATCGTGCTGGAGGAGGTCGGCGCCCCGCAGCGCCTGGCCCCGTACGCGTTCGCGCTCTCCGCCGCGGTGCTGCGGGACGGCGACGAGGTGGCCACCGGCCGGCTGATCCTGCTGCACGACCCGGCCGGCCACGAGGCGTGGCAGGGCACCCTGCGGCTGGTCACCTACGTGACCGCCGAGCTGGAGGTGGACCTGGCCAGCGACCCGCTGCTGCCCGGGGTCGGCTGGACCTGGCTGACCGATGCGCTGGACGCGCAGGACGCCCGGCACCGGGCGATCGGCGGCACGGTCACCCAGACCCTCTCCACCCGGTTCGGCGAGCTGGCCGGCCCGCCCGCCGCCGGGGACATCGAGATCCGCGCGTCCTGGACGCCGCTCGGCGTCGACCTGGCCCCGCACCTGCTCGGCTGGTGCACCCTGCTGGCCTCGACCGCGGGGCTGCCGCCACCCGGCGTGACCGCCCTGCCGACCCGCCGCCCCGCCGGCGCCGCCTAGCCCACCGGCGCTGCCCAGCCCGTCGGCGCCGCCCAGCCCGTCGGCGCCGCCCAGCCCGTCGGCGCCGCCCAGCCCGTCGGCGCTGCCCAGACCACCCGCACCGGCCAGCCCGCCGGCACGGCACGGGCCGCCCCGGCTGCCCGGAGCGGCCCGCCCAACCGGTCAGAGGTAGTTCTCGGCCTCGTCGCAGATCTTGTCCAGGCCCTTGTTGGCCCGGTCGAAGCCCGCCTTGTCGCCGCGGGACGCCGCCGTGATGGCGGTGGTGAGCTTGTCCAGGCAGCTCGCGATGACCCGCTTCTGCCGGGCCTGCTCGTCCCGGTCGTTCTTGGTGCCGGTGAGGTCCTGCTGGGTGTCGGAGAGCTTGTCCCGGACCGACTGCAGGTCCGCCTTCAGCTTGTCGATCTCCTGCTGGTTGGCCGCGATCGTCCCGTTCCGCTGGCTGACCGTCTGCTCGGACTTGTGCAGCTTGCCGTTGGTGTTGACGTAGAGACCGGTCATCACCCCGCCGAGGACGAAGAGCAGCCCGGCGACCAGGGCGAGGACGAGCGTGGTGGCCCGCCCCTTGCCGCCGCCCGCGGCCGGCGCCCCGTACGGCGGGACCGCGCCCGGCGCCCCGTAGGGCGGAACCGCGCCCGGCGGCGCGGACATCGGCTGGGGCGCGAATCCGGGCCCGGAGACCGGCGGGCCGGACATCGGCTGCGGCCCGAACCCGGGCCCGGAGACCGGCGGGGCGGACATCGGCGCGGTGGCGGCCGGCGGGGCCGACAGCGGCTGCGGGTAGCCCGACGGCGGGACGGGCGCGGCGCCCGGCGCGTACGGGTTGGCGGGCGGCTGGGCCACGGTGGGGTCCGGCTGGGCCGGGTGGTACTGGCCCGGCGCGGGCTGGCCACCGTACGGGTTGCCGTACATGGTGCCGCCCGGTGGCTGGGGCGGGTAGCCCTCCGCGCCGGTCGGTGGCTGGGACATGCTTCTTTCCTCCAGGTCTGCTGGTCTGCCGTGGGGCGGCCGGAACGGCCGGTTCAGCGGATCGGCATGGTCGGGGGCCACGCCTCGACGGTGTGCGCTGCGGTCAGGGACGACCGGCGACGGTGCCGGTCAGCACAGGGTGAACGTGTCACAGGCGGTCTTGATCGGGACCGCGAGGCCGATGCCCTCGGCGTCCCGGGCCTTGGCGGTGGCGATCCCGACGACCTCCTTGGCGCCGTTGATCACCGGTCCGCCGGAGTTGCCGGGGTTGATCGGCGCGTCGAACTGGATGACCGGCCCGGAGCCGCCCTCGTCCTTGCGGAACGCGCTCACCACGCCGGTGGTCACGCTGTCCTGCAGGCCCAGCGGGGCGCCGACCACCACGATCTGCTGGCCGGACTTGACCGGCGTCGCCCCCGCGACCAGCGCCTTGAACCGGGCGGTGCTCCGCAGCTGGGCGATGTCCTTGTCCTTGTCGACCTTCACGATGGTGGCGTCGAACCGCTGGTCGGTGCGCTCCAGGAAGACCTTGCGGCCGCCGCTGTTGTAGACCGCCTCCACGACGTGGAAGTTGGTCAGCAGGGTGGTGCCGCCGCCGGCCGGCGCCTTGCCGATGGCGAAGGCGGTGCCGGTGAACTGCCCGGCGCGGACCCGGAACACGCTGGGCAGCACGGCGCTCGCCACGGCCTCCGGGTTGAAGGTGGCGCCGGCCTGCTTCTCCAGGGCGTCCGCCCGGCCCTCCAGGCCGTCGAACCGCTGGCCGTCCGCGCCCTGCGCCTCGGCCAGTCGCCGGTCGGTCGCGGTGAGCCGGTCGCCGAGCCGGTGGATCTGGTACGCCTGCACGCCGGCGACCACGGCCAGCACCCCGGCGAGGGCCAGCGCCACCACCGGCAGCCAACGCCGGCTCGGGCGCTGGCCCGGGTACACCGGGTCCGCGCCGGGCTGGGCGCCGGTCGGACCGGGGCCACCCGGCGCGCCGGGGTACGCCGGACCGGCCCCGGCCTGGCCCGGATAGGCCGGACCGGACGCGGCCTGGCCGGGATAGGCGGCGCCCGGCGCGGGCTGCCCCGGGTAGGCGGGTCCGGACGTCGAGGAAGCCGGATAGGCCGACCCGGACGTCGGCGCGGCCGGGTAGGACGCCGAGCTCGGCGCAGCCGGGTAGGCCGACCCGGGCGTCGGCGCAGCCGGATAGCCCGACCCGGACGTTGAGGAAGCCGGATAGGACCCGGAGGTCGGCGCGGCCGGATAGGACCCGGAGGTCGGCGCGGCCGGATGGGACCCGGCGGTCGAGGAAGCCGGGTAGGCCGACCCGGAGGTCGGCTGGTTGGTGGCGCCGGGGGTGGCCGGCGGCCAGCCGGTCTGGGCGGTGGGGGCGGACGCCGGGCCGCCCCACTGGTCGCCCGGCGGGGTCGGAGACCAGCCGGCCCGGGGCGCGGGCGGCACCGGGTGGCCGGCGGCGGGCGCGGCCGGGTGGCCGGCGGCGGAGCCGGGGCCGGGCGGCGTGGCGGAGCCCGGGTAGCCGGCGCCGGGCTGGCCGGGGATCGGCGCGTGGCCGGCCGGTGGGGCGAGGCGCGGCGGCAGCGGCCCGGGCCGGTCGGTCGTCGAGGGCTGGTCGGGCGGCTGGCCGGCCGCGTCGTCGCCGTGCTGCCCCGGCATGCCGCCGCCGGACCCGTACCCCGCCGTCATGATCGCTCGATCCTCCTGTGCCCGCCCCGCCGCAACGCCCGCGGGCCCCCACGGGACCCGGCGCGGCCCGAAGGACCGTACCTGCGCGAACGGGGTTTGTCTTCCCCGTTGTCCGACCCTGGCACACGGGCGCAAGACGACACCGGCGCGACATCCGCCGGCCATCGGGCCGACACGCGCCCGACCGGCTGCGCACACCGGATCCCCCGGCGCACTAGGGTTGTCAGGTGACCGACGAACCACCCCTGCGCCGTCGGGCCGCCGAAAGCCGTACGGGAGGGGCCTCACCAGACCCGTCGCCGGCCGTACCGGAGCCGGTGGACGCGGGGACCGAACCGACCACCGGCGGGCCTGTCCCGTTGACCGCCCCGCGCGAGGGCACCCCCGCGCCCGTGGCCACGCCGAGCGCGCTCGACGAGGTCGTGGCCCGTTTCGAGAAGGGCAGCGGCCCGGTGGCCCTGGACGCCGAACGCGCGTCCGGCTACCGGTACAGCCAGCGGGCGTACCTGGTGCAGCTGCGCCGGGCCGGCGCGGGCACCGCGCTGATCGACCCGCTGCCGCTGCCGGACCTCTCCGCCCTCGACGCGGCGATCGCCGACGCCGAGTGGGTGCTGCACGCCGCCAGCCAGGACCTGGCCTGCCTCGCCGAGGTGGGGTTGCGTCCGCGCCGGCTGTTCGACACCGAGCTGGCCGCCCGGCTGGCCGGCTTCGAGCGGGTCGGCCTGGCCGCGCTGACCGAGCAGCTCCTCGGCTACACCCTGGAAAAGCACCACTCGGCGGCGGACTGGTCCAGCCGGCCGCTGCCGGAGTCCTGGCTCACCTACGCGGCGCTGGACGTGGAGCTGCTGGTCGACCTGCGTGACGCGCTCGACGAGGAGCTGGACCGGCAGGGCAAGTCGCCGTGGGCGGCGGAGGAGTTCGCCGCGCTGGTCCGCACCGGCGCCCGGCCGGCCCGGGTGCGGGCCGAGCCGTGGCGGCGCACCTCGGGCATCCACCGGGTGCGCGGGGCGCGGGCCCAGGCCCGGGTCCGTTCCCTCTGGTACGCCCGGGACCAGATCGCCGCCCGGCGGGACGCCGCTCCGGGGCGGGTGCTGCCCGACTCGGCCATCGTGGCCGCCGCCGAGCTGGACCCGAAGGACGAGAAGGCCCTGCTCACCCTCCCCGGGTTCGGTGGTCGTTCGGTGCGCCGGCTGGCGCGTACCTGGCTGGCGGCCCTGGATGATGCCCGTCAGCTGCCGGACGACGCGCTGCCGGCGACCCCGGTGGTGGAGGGGCCGCCCCCGCCGCACCGGTGGGCGGAGCGCGACCCGGTGGCGGCCGGCCGGTTGGCCCGCTGCCGGGAGGTGGTGGTCGGTACGGCCGGCGCGCACACGCTCCCGCCGGAGAACCTGGTCGCGCCGGACCACATCCGCCGGCTGGCCTGGCAGCCGCCCGAGGAGATCACCGACGACACGGTCGCGGAGACGCTGCGCGGCTACGGGGCCCGCGAGTGGCAGATCGGTCTGCTGCTCCCCGCCCTGACCCGGGCCCTGCGGCCGCCGGAGGCCTGACCCCGTGCGCCGCGGTTGATCGTGCCGGTGTAACCGGTGTCGTCAGCTCCGGCGGGAGTGTGGGGCGGGCCACACGGGGGGTGGTGACGGCTTTGGTTACTGGCGAGTAGCATCCGGGGGAAATGCCAGTGCCGGCCGACCTTCATCCGGTCCGTGCCGCCCCGTGCGGCTGCGGCGGCCGAAGCAGGGTCGAAGAGGAGGCTCCAAGTGCCCCGTGAAGTTCGCGATGTCGTCTTCGTCGACGGCGTCCGTACCCCGTTCGGCAAGGCGGGTGGCATGTACGCCAACACCCGCGCCGACGACCTGGTGATCCGCTGCATCCGCGAGCTGATGCGGCGCAACCCGCAGCTGCCGCCGGAGAAGGTGGAGGAGGTCGCCATCGCGGCCACCACCCAGATCGGCGACCAGGGCCTGACCATCGGCCGCACCGCCGCCCTGCTGGCCGGCCTGCCCAAGACGGTGCCGGGCTTCGCCATCGACCGGATGTGCGCCGGCGCGATGACCGCAGTCACCACCGTCGTCAGCGGCATCGCGATGGGCGCCTACGACGTGGCCATCGCCGGCGGCGTCGAGCACATGGGCCGGCACCCGATGGGCGAGGGCGTCGACCCCAACCCGCGGATCGTCGCGGAGAAGCTGGTCGACCCGTCCGCCCTGGTGATGGGGGCCACCGCGGAGAACCTGCACGACCGGGTCCCGCAGATCACCAAGGAGCGCACCGACGCGTTCGCGCTCGCCTCCCAGCAGAAGACCGCCAAGGCGTACGCCAACGGCAAGCTCCAGGGCGACCTGGTGCCGGTGGCGGTCCGGGACCCGGAGGCCGGCTGGGGCCTGGCCACCACCGACGAGGCTCCCCGGGAGACCTCGCTGGAGAAGCTCGCCACCCTCAAGACGCCGTTCCGCCCGCACGGCAAGGTCACCGCGGGCAACGCGGCCGGCCTGAACGACGGCGCCACCGCGGCCCTGCTGGTCGCCGAGGAGACCGCCCGCGAGCTGGGCCTGCCGATCGGCATGCGGCTGGTGTCGTTCGGGTTCGTCGGCGTCGAGCCGGAGGTGATGGGCGTCGGCCCGATCCCCTCGACGGAGAAGGCGCTGCGCATCGCCGGCCTGAGCATCGACGACATCGGCCTGTTCGAGCTGAACGAGGCATTCGCCGTGCAGGTGCTCGCCTTCCTCGACCACTTCGGCATCGCCGACGACGACCCGCGGGTCAACGCCTGGGGCGGCGCGATCGCCATCGGTCACCCGCTGGCCTCCTCGGGCGTACGCCTGATGACCCAGCTCGCCCGGCAGTTCGCCGAGCACCCCGAGGTCCGCTACGGCCTCACCGCCATGTGCATCGGCATCGGCATGGGCGGCACCGTGATCTGGGAGAACCCGCACTGGGAGGGTGGAGACAAGTGAGCGCGAGGAGTGAGCTTGCGAGCCCCGCAGTCGCGAACGAAGGAGGCACGGTGAGCCTCGCCGCACCGAACGAGGTCGTCACCAGGGCGCTGTTGCGCCAGGTGAACGTACCGGGCCTGGACCGGCCCGCCGCCCTGATCACCCTGGACAACGGCTTCGACCACACCAAGCCGAACACCTTCGGTCCGGCCGGCCTGACCAGCCTGGACGAGGCGATCACCGCCGCGCTCGACGCCGACCCGGCGTTCATCGCGGTCACCGGCAAGCCGTACATCTTCTGCGTGGGTGCGGACATCACCAGCCTGCCGGCGCTGGAGAACCGCGAGCAGGCGCTGGAGATCGGCCGGCTCGGCCACCGGGTCTTCGCCCGGCTCAAGGACAGCGCCGTGCCCACCTTCGCCTTCGTCAACGGCGCGGCGATGGGCGGCGGCCTGGAGCTGGCCCTGCACTGCCACTACCGGACGCTGTCGGCGGGCGCGGCGGCCCTCGCCCTGCCCGAGGTCTCGCTCGGTCTGGTGCCCGGCTGGGGCGGCACCCAGCTGCTGCCGAACCTGATCGGCATCCCGGCCGCGACCCAGGTGATCATCCAGAACCCGCTGATGCAGAACAAGATGCTCAAGCCGAAGCAGGCCGCCGAGATGGGCATCGCGGATGTGCTGCTGGAGCCGGCCGACTTCCTGGAGCGGTCGCTGGAGTGGGCCGCCGGCGTGGTCCGGGGCGAGGTCACCGTGACCCGCCCCGAGGTCGACAAGGACATGTGGGCGGGCGTGCTCTACTTCGCCCGGCAGACCCTGGACCAGCGGCTGCACGGCGCGGTCCCGTCCGCGTACCAGGCGCTGGACCTGCTGGAGACGGCGAAGGACGCGGACTTCGCCACCGGCACCGCCGCGGAGGACGAGGCCCTCGCGAACCTGATCTTCTCCGAGGAGCTGCGCAGCGGCCTGTACGCCTTCGACCTGGTGCAGCGGCGGGCCAAGCGGCCGGCCGGCGCGCCGGACAAGGGCCTGGCCCGGCCGGTCACCAAGGTGGGCATCGTCGGCGCGGGCCTGATGGCCAGCCAGCTGGCGCTGCTGTTCGCCCGCCGCCTCCAGGTGCCGGTGGTGATGACCGACCTGGACCAGTCCCGGGTGGACAAGGGGGTGGGCTACGTGCACACCCAGATCGAGAAGGCCGTCGCCAAGGGCCGGATGGACAAGGGCACCGCCGCCAAGCTGTACGGCCTGGTCAGCGGCACCGTCGACAAGAGCGCGTTCGCGGACGCCGACTTCGTCATCGAGGCCGTGTTCGAGGACCTGGGCGTCAAGAAGCAGGTCTGGGCCGAGCTGGAGAAGATCGTCAAGCCGGAGGCGGTGCTCGCCACCAACACCAGCTCGCTGTCCATCACCGAGATGGCCGCCGACCTGGAGCACCCGGAGCGGGTCGTCGGCTTCCACTTCTTCAACCCGGTCGCCGTGCTGCCGCTGCTGGAGATCGTCCGGGGCGAGCGGACCGACGACGCCACCCTGGCCACCGCGTTCGCCGTGGGCAAGCAGCTGAAGAAGTCGTCGGTGCTGGTCAAGGACGCCCCGGCGTTCGTGGTCAACCGGCTGCTGACCCGCTTCCTCGGCACCGTGTTCGCCGCCGTCGACGCCGGCACCCCGCTGGACGTGGCGAACAGCGCGCTGGACCCGCTGGGCCTGCCGATGCGCCCGCTGGCGCTGCTCCAGCTCGTCGGCCCGGCCGTGGCGTACCACGTGGGCGGCACCCTGCACGAGGCGTTCCCGGACCGGTTCGGGGTCAGCGAGAACCTCAAGCGGATCGCCGACTCGGGCCAGCCGATCGTGGTCGACGACCAGATCAACGACGAGGTGGCGAAGCTGCTCGTGGTCGGCGACCAGCCGCTCACCGCCGAGCAGGTCCGGCAGAACGCGCTCGACGCGCTGGCCCAGGAGATCCGGCTGATGCTCGACGAGGGCGTCGTCGCGGAGGCGCAGGACATCGACCTCTGCATGATCCTGGGTGCCGGCTGGCCGTTCCACCTGGGCGGCGTCACGCCGTACCTGGACCGGACCGGCACCGCCGAGCGGGTCACCGGCCAGCGGTTCCTGCCGCGTGGGGTGGCCAGCCTGCGCTGATCCTCCGCCGCTCCCCGCGATCGCGGTGGCCGGCCGTCCCGAGTGGACGGTCCGGCCACCGCGATCGTCGTTTGCCGGGGTGGGCGCGGCCGGGGCGGCCACCCCGGCCACCCCGGCCACCTCGGCCGCCGCTGAGGGGTCGGCCCCGGCGCGTTCCCGCGCGGCCCAGGTCACGAGCCGATTCCGGTTTTCCGCCCGCGGGCCGGCCGGGCGACGCGCTGTCGGTAGGGCTGGCTACCATCACGCGTCCAGTTTTCTCACAGGAGCTGCCCACACATGTCCCAGCCCCAGCCCGGTTCCTACCCGCCGCCGCACCAGCAGCCCGGTGGTTTCCCGCCGCAGCAGCAGCCCGGTGGCTACCCGTCCCCGCAGCAGTCCGGCGGTTACCCGCCGCCGGCCCAGCCTACGGCCCGGAGGCCGGCCAGCCCGGCTACGGCGCGCCCGCCGGCCCGCCGCCGAAGAAGTCCAGCGTCGGCAAGATCCTGCTCATCGTCCTGGCCGTCGTGGTGGTGCTCTGCGTCGGCGGCGGCACGGCGCTCTACTTCGCCACCAAGGACAAGGTCGACGAGGTGGTGGACGCCACCAAGACCCGGATGACCACTCCGGAGACCCTCGCCGGCCGGCCCAAGGTGACCGACCCGCAGCTGCAGACCGCGGCCACCCAGATGGTCGCCGAGATGAAGAAGGATGTGCCGGACGCGACCAGCACGGTCGGCGCCTTCTACGGTGACCCGGCGAAGCAGGACCTGGTCATGATCGGCGGCGTGTCCGGCCTGATCGCCGACCCGAAGAAGGAGCTGGCCGACGCCACCAAGGGCCTCGGCTCCGAGCTCGCGGTGACCAACTTCAAGCCGGTCGACGCCGGGCCGCTCGGCGGCGACGCGCAGTGCGGCGACGGCAAGGCGCAGACCGTCCCGGTCGGCGTCTGTGTCTGGGCCGACCGCGGCAGCCTCGGCGTGCTCGTCCTCTACTACAAGTCCGGCGCGGACCTGCAGAAGGAGTTCGCCGGCATGCGCGCCCAGATCGAGCAGAAGGACTGACCGCCCGCTCGGACCGGTGACCGGGCCCCCGCCTCGCGGCGGGGGCCCGGTTCTCGTCCAGCGGTCAGGCCGCGGCGGCCCGTTCCGCCGGGCTGCGGCAGACGCAGAACTCGTTGCCCTCCGGGTCGGCCAGCACCACCCAGCCGGTGCCGTCCGGCCGGCGCCGGTCGGCGACCAGGCTCGCGCCGAGCCCGAGCAGCCGCTCGACCTCGGTGTCCCGGGTCCCCTCGGCGGCGTGCACGTCGAGGTGGAACGCGCCCTTGCCGTGCCGCTCCCCCACGCTCACGAAGAGCAGGTCGGGGCCCTGACCGTCGGGGGCCGCGAGGACCGCCTCCGGGTCGCCCGGGTGGTCGTCGTCGGCCAGTTTCCGGTCGAGGACCGCCGCCCACCAGCTCGCCAGGGCGTACGGGTCGTCGGTCTCGACGGTGACGCAGTGGATCTGAGCACTCACGGTGCTGCTCCTCATTGTTCGAGTGCGCCCCGCGGCAGTGGATGACGTCAGCGGTGACCGGGGCGGGGCGCGGGATCATTCACGGTGGACATCGACCACACCCCCTCTCCGCGGCACGGGCTGACCGGTTGATCATGCCAGCCGGGCCGGCGGCCGGGCAAGCGCGGTTTCAGGTGGCGGCCGGCGCGTCCGCCGAGGGCAGCGTGACGGTCACCTCCAGGCCACCGCCGGGGCGGGCCAGTACGGCCACCGTGCCGCCGTGCGCGTCGCAGACCGCCCGGACGATGGAGAGCCCGAGGCCGGAGCCGCGCGCCCCGGTGCGTTCCTGGCCGCCGCGCCGGAACGGCTCGAACAACCCCGGCACGTCGGCCTGGGCCACCTCGAAGCCGGTGTTCCCGACCACCAGCCAGGACCGCCGCCCGTCGGTGCCGCTGCGCACCCAGAGCCGGCCGTGCAGGTGGTTGTAGCGGACCGCGTTCTCCACCAGGTTGCCGGCGAGCCGGTCGAGCAGGCCCGGGTCGCCCACCACGGGCGCCGGCCGCAGCTCGGTCTGCACCTTCAGACCGATCCGCTCCACCTCGCGGGACATCGCCGCCAGCGCGTTCGCGGTGCCGACGGCGAGGTCGCACTCGGCCCGCCGGGCCAGCCGCCGGCCGGCCTGCGCCTCGCTGCGGGCCAGCACCAGCAGGGCGTCCACCAGCGCGTTGGCCCGTTCCGAGGCATCACGCACCACGTCGGCCATCCGGCGGTACTCGGCCAGGTCCGCCTCGTCGTCGCTGAGCGTCACGTCGATCTCGGTCCGCATCACGGCGAGCGGCGTGCGCAGCTCGTGCGAGGCGTTGGCGACGAAGCGCTTCTGCGCCTCGAACGCGGCGGCGATCCGGTCCAGCATGGCGTCGAACGTCTCGGCCAGCTCGGCCACCTCGTCGTCCACCCCGGACCAGCGGATCCGCTGGTCGAGGGTGGCCTCGCCGAGCCGCCGGGCGGTGGCGGTGACCTGGTGCAGCGGGCGCAGCGCCCGCCCGGCCACCAGGTACGCGCCGGCGACCCCGACCACGCTGATCGCCAGCAACGCCACCAGGCCCTTGAGCAGCAGCTCCCGCGAGGCGGCGTCGACCAGTTGCCGCTGCCACTGCCCGGCGTCCAGGGTCCGGCCGTCGGCGAGCACCACGGTGGTGCCGGGCAGCAGCTCGTCGGTGGGGCGCAGCGCGTCCCGGACCAGCAGCCAGGCCAGCAGCACCAGGATCGCCCCGGCGCCCACCAGCAGCACCCCGTTGAGCAGGGTGAGCCGCAGCCGCAGGGTGGGCCGCAGCCGGAACCGGCTCACGCGGCGACCTCGGTCATCCGGTAGCCGGCGCCGACCACCGTCTCGATCAGCGGCGGATCACCGAGCTTCTTGCGCAGCGTCATCACGGTGACCCGGACGATGGTGGTGAACGGGTCGGTGTTGGCGTCCCAGACCCGCTCCAGCAGCTCCTCGCTGGAAACCACCGCGCCCCGCGCCTTGAGCAGCTCGGCCAGCACGCCGAACTCCTTGTTGGTCAGGTCGACCGGCGCACCGCCCCGGGTGACCACCCGGCGGGCCGGGTCGAGCACCAGGTCGGCGACCTCGAAGACCGGCGGGGCGGCCGGGGTGGCCCGCCGGCCGAGCGCCTGCACCCGGGCCACCAGCTCGTCGAAGGCGAACGGTTTGGGCAGGTAGTCGTCGGCGCCGAGGCGCAGTCCCTCCACCCGGTCGGCGACCGTGCCGCTGGCGGTCAGCATCAGCACCCGGGTCAGCGCGCCGGAGGCGGCCAGGTCGGCGCAGATCTGGTCGCCGGGCACGCCGGGCAGGTCCCGGTCGAGGATCACCACGTCGTACCGGGTGACGAAGGCCGCCTCGTGCCCGGCGTCCCCGTCGTAGGCGACGTCCACGGCCATGCCGCGCTTGCGCAGCCCGCGCGCGATCGCGTCGGCGAGGTTCCGCTCGTCCTCCACCACCAGTACCCGCATCCCGGCCTCCCGCGTCGTGACCTCCCGACAACCTAGTGCCGGTCGCCAACCCGGCGGCCGGCGCCGTCGTTGCAAAAAACCTTCGGGTACGCGATGCTCGCCGGCAGCCAGCGACAACCGCCCGGCCACCGTCCCGGGCCCGAGCCGACGGGAGCCCTCATGCCCGCTGCCGACCCCGCCCGGGACATCGCGTACCGGCGGTTCCGGTTCCCCGCGGACCTGAGCCTCGGTACCGCCGACGGGGTGGTCGCCGGGGCCGACGGGCTCACCCTCGGCGCCCCCACCGGCCGGCAGGACCACACCGACCCGCACAGCGGGGTCACCACCGGGTACGAGACCGCCAGCTGGACCTCTCCGGCCGTGCCGGTGGGCTTCCCGGTCGAGGAGATCGTCCCGTCCTGGACCGGGGACACCGCGGCGGGTGGCTGGCTCCGGGTGGAGCTGCGCGGCTGGGTCGGCAAGCAGCCCGGCACCGCCTGGTACGACCTGGGCCACTGGGCCGCCGACGAGTCGAGCCTGCACCGCAGCTCGGTGCCGGGGCAGGCCGGCGCGGACGCCCGGGTCGCGGTCGACACGCTGGTCGTGGCGGACAGCGCGGTCACCGGCTGGCAGCTCCGGGTGACCCTGTTCCGGCGCGCGGGCGCGGCGGACGGCCCGGTGTTGCGCACGGTCGGCGCGGTCGCCTCCGCCGCCGTCACGACGCCGGTGGCCGGCGCCGGGCGCACCCCGGCGGCCGGTGCCGGAGCGGCCCCGGCGGCGGCCCGGGGGCGGGTGCTCGCCGTGCCCCGGTACGCCCAGCGGCTGCACGCCGGCGGGGAGACCCGGTGGGGCGGCGGCGGGGACTCCTGGTGCAGCCCCACCAGCGTCTCGATGGTGCTGGACTTCTGGGACGCCGGCCCGACCCCCGACCGGTACGCCTGGGTGGACCCGCCGGGCCACCGGCCGGTCGTGGTGCACGCCGCCCGGCACTGCTTCGACCACGCGTACGCGGGGGCCGGCAACTGGGCGTTCAACACCGCGTACGCGGGGCGGCACGGGGTGGACGCCTTCGTCACCCGGCTGCGCGGCCTGGCCGAGGCGGAACTGTTCGTCGCCGCCGGCATCCCGCTGGTCGTGTCGGCGGCCTTCACCCGGGGGCAGGTGCCGGGGCTGGACTACGACACCCGGGGACACCTGATGGTGCTGGTCGGCTTCACCGCCGAGGGCGACCCGGTGCTCAACGACCCGTACGCCCCGGACGACGACGGGGTGCGGCGCACCGTGCCCCGGGCGCCGTTCGAGGCGGCCTGGCAGGGCGGCAGCGGGGGCATCACGTACGTGATCCGGCCCGAGTCGGTGCCGCTGCCCGCGCCGCCCCGGCAGGCCAACTGGTGACTCAAGGGTCCACCGGCCAGACCACCAGCCCGCCGGAGGGCCGCAGGCAGACCAACGCCCGACCGGCGTCGGCGCAGTCGTCCCAGGTGCCGACGAGCACGGCCCGGAACCGGATCCGGCCGGCCGGCACGTCCAGCTCGGCGACCAGCATCCGGTCGTCGGGGAGCCGGCGGAAGCCGAGCTGCCGGGCCGCCAGCCGGTCGGTGCCGCTGAGCCGCCAGCGGCCGAACCGGGCCAGCACCCGGCCGGTGGCCGGGTCGAGGGTGACCAGCTCCTCCTCCGAGCCGAACCCGGGGGCGGCGGCCAGCAGCCGGGCACCGATGGGGTTCACCCGCAGCCAGCGCTCGTCGGTCCAGAGTTGCCGCCCGGTGGCCGGGTCGAAGACGCCCACCCCGGCGGCCTGCCGGTGCAGGCAGATCACCCCCGCGCAGTCGGCGAACCAGCCCGCGCCGCGCGCCGGCACCGGCACGCTCCAGCGGCGCCGCAGCCCCGCCAGGTCGTACGCGGCGACCCGGTCCGGCTCGGCGTCGACCAGCAGCAGGTCGGCCACCACCTGGGTGAACCGGTACGACACCCCGTCGGCGGCCGGTGGCACCCGGCCGGTGTGCCGCAGCGCGCCGGAGTCGGCGTCGTGCACCTCGACCCGGCCGTCGGCGGTGACCAGCACGACCTCGCGGACCCCCCGGTCCCCGGTGCGGTACGCGACCCCGTTGCCGGGCAGCGGCAGCGACCAGCGGGCCGCCCCGGACGCCGGGTCGACCGCGCGGAGGGTGCCGCTGCCGTCGGCACGCGGCGTCTCGAAGAGCACCCCGCCCTCCTGGGTCGGCACCGGGTAGCCGGTGTGCTGCCAGCGCACCGTCCCGGAGGCCGGGTCGAGGGCGGTGGAGCGGGTGTCGCCCGCCCCGGTGGGGCTGCTGGTGACCAGCAGCAGGCCGGCCACCGTGCTCAGCCCGAGGACATGGTCCCCGGCGGGGAGGAGGAACTGCCAGGCGGTCTCCCCGCCGGGCAACCGGTGCCCGGTGACCGCCCGGCCGCCCCGGCCCACGGTGCCCGGCCCGTCGGCCACCACCAGCCGGCCGGCGACCACGACGAAACTGGCGCTCTGCGGGGCGGGCACCAGGACGCCGGCCGGCCGGTGGGCCAGCGGGGCCGCGCCGGCCAGGGTGACCAGCGCCAGGCAACCGAGCAGCGCCATCCGGATGAGGCGGGCCGGCGGGCGGGGCGGCTCGGCGACCGGCCGGGCCTCCCCGCCGTGCGGCAGCTCCCCCAGCTCGATCACCCGGCTCACCCGGTCCGCCACACCCCGAAGCCACCCTGGGCCCGGCGACAGAGCAGCAGCTCCCCGCCGACCTTGCAGTCCAGGCTCGTGTGCGGCAACGCCTCGCGGATCCGCGCGGCACCCGCCGCCGGGTCCAGGTCGGCGACGAGCAGCCGACCGTCGACCGCCGGCCGCATGCCCGTGATCCGGCCGTCGCTCTCGTCCTGCGAGACGAGGGTCCAGGTGCCCAGGTCGGCGACCAGCCGGCCGGTGGCCTCCTCGACGACGGCCATCTCGGTGCCGGCGGCGGTCTCCTCGGTGACCAGCAGCCGCCCGCCGACGGCGGTCAGCGCGCCGCCCCACCGGTCGTCGGTCCACCGGGTCGCGCCGGTGGCCGGGTCGAGCGCCCGCATCCCGCCGGTCTCTCCCCGCACACAGAGCAGGCGACCGCAGGTCTCCGCATGGCCCATCGGCGGGAACGGAACGGTCCAGCGGGGCCGGAGGGTGTCCAGGTCGTAGCCGGTCAGGGCGTTGCTGCCCACGTCGGCCACCAGCAGCAGCCCGGCGGCCACCCCGGTGAGCCGCCCGGACGGCGCCGCACCGAAGCCCGGCGCACGGGCCACCAACCGAGCCCCACTCACCGGGTCGTACACCTCCACCCGGTCGGGGGCGACGATGCGGACCAGCCGGTCGACGCCGGCCGGGCCGAACCCGAGGTGGAGCAGGCCTTTGCTCGGGACCGTCCACAGGGTCCGGCCGGTGGCCGGGTCCACCCGGCGGGCGGGCCCGTTCCCGGCCGGTCCCGTCCCGTAGAGCAGCACGCCGTCGCCGATCGGATAGGCCACCCCGGACTGCCGCCAGGCGAGCCGCCCGGTGCCGACGTCGAAGGCCACCGTGTCCCAGGCGGTGTCGTTGCGGGTCCGCTCGACGAGCAGCACGACGCCGTCGCGCTGCCAGACGGCATCGGCGAGGCCGCCCACCGAAAGCGGGGCGCGCCACAGCACCCGCGCCCGGCTGGCGCGGTCCAGCCGGTACGCGACCAGCTCGCGGCCCACCCCCCGCGCCGGGTCGGGCGGCTGCACCAGGTACACCCGGCCGCCGGCGAGAAAGGCGGCCACCGCCGGACCCCCCGGGAGCGTGAGCGCGACACGCCCGGCTACGGGTGTTGCGCCGGCCAGCGTGAGCAAGGACACCACCAGCACCACCAGTGCCCACTGGGCGCGACCGCCGGGACGTGGCCGGCGGGCCGGACGGTCGGGCGTGGGCGCCTCCCGGAGGTCGCCCAGATCGATGACGGTCACCCGCACCCCTCCCCACCCCGCCGCCCCGGTGGACCCCACCGGGTCCACCGGCCGGCCGGGCGGACGCCGCGCCGCCTGTACGATGGCCCGTCGTGGCTGTGCCGGTGGTAGACCCCTCGCTCAACTCGTCGTCCGTCGCGGTCGAGCCCGTCGCGGCCGAAACACCGCGCCGGTCCCGACGCGGACCGACCCGCGCCGACGTGTTGGCGATCGCAGCCTATGCGCTCCTCGGCGTTCTCGTCTGCCTCAACTACTGGGGGGACGTGCAGCACCGGGTCTCCTCGCACCTGCCCACCGACCACAGCTGGTTCGAGTGGCTCTTCGAGCACGGCGCCTACTCGGTGCGGCACCTGGAGAACCCGCTCTTCACCAGCCGCCAGAACGCCCCGGACGGGGTGAACATGATGGCGAACACGTCGCTGCTGGGCGTGACGCTGCCGCTGGCGCCGCTGACCATGCTGCTCGGACCGCAGGTGATGTACGCGCTCTACCTGGGCGCGGCGCTGTCGGCGACGGCGGCCACCTCGTACTGGATGCTCTCCCGGCACCTGGTGCGTTCCCGCGCGGCGGCCTTCGTCGGCGGCGCGTTCCTGGGCTTCGCCCCGGGCATCGTGCACCACGCCAACGGGCAGCCCAACTTCGTCTCCAACTTCCTGCTCCCGCTCATCGTGGTGCGGGTGCTGCGGCTGGGCGAGCCCGGGCGCTGGCGGCGCAACGGCGTGGCGCTCGGCCTGCTGGTGGCGTACCAGATCTTCATCAACGAGGAGATGCTGCTGCTGACCGCGCTGGCCTGCCTGGTGGTCGTGGCCGCGTACGTGGCGCAGCGGCCCCGGGCCGCCTGGGAGCGGGCCGGCACCTTCCTGGCCGCGATCGGGGTGGGCGGCGCGGTGACGCTGCTGCTGACCGCGTACCCGATCTGGTTCCAGTTCAACGGACCGCAGTCCTACCGGGGGTTGCAGGGCGGCGTCTTCCACAGCTGGGGCGAGGATCTGATGGCCTTCGTCACCTTCGCCCGGGACACCGTCGCCGGTAACGAGGCGGTCGAGCAGACCATCGGGCTGACCGAGCAGAACACCTGGTTCGGCTGGCCGCTGGTGCTGGTCGCGTTGATCGCCCTGGTGCTGCTGGTGCGCCGCTCGCTGCCGGCCCGGATCGTCGCGGTGCTGGTGGTGGTCTTCACCATCGCCGCGATCGGCCCCAAGGTGCGCTTCGACGGCGTGGAGACCACGGTGAACGGTCCCTGGGCGTACGTCCCGGACGACCTCCCGCTGGTCGAGATGATGATGCCGACCCGGCT
This sequence comes from Micromonospora sp. HK10, assembly GCF_000982955.1. Taxonomy (GTDB): domain Bacteria; phylum Actinomycetota; class Actinomycetes; order Mycobacteriales; family Micromonosporaceae; genus Micromonospora. The sequence continues at coordinate 70,327 of NZ_KQ058814.1, forward strand.
GAGCCTGGTGGTGGCGGGCGCGGTCGGCGTGCTGCTCGCGCTGGCCTGGAACGCCCTGGCCGGGGGCGGCCGCCCGCCGGTGCCCGCCCCGCGCCGCCCGGCCGACGAGCCGGCGCCGGCCACCGGCGGTCGCCGCGGCTGGCTGCGCGGCCTCGGGTACGCGGCGATCGTGGCCGCGTTGCTGCCGCTGCTGCCCCGGCCGCTGCCGGCCCAGCAGATCGACCCGCCCCCGCACTTCATCACCGCGGGCACCTGGCGGCCGTACGTGCCGGCCGGCCGGACCCTGGTGCCGGTGCCCATCCCGAGCAACGTGCACGGCCTGCCCACGCTGCGCTGGAGCGCGCTGACCCGGCAGGAGTTCCCGATCCCGGGCGGTTACTTCATCGGGCCGAACGAGAACGGCGAGGGGGTGTTCGGCGCGCCGAACCGGCCGACCAGCACGCTCATCTACGCCACGATGGACGCCGACCGGGTGCCGGAGGTCACCGACGAGAACCGCCGCCAGGCCGTCGAGGACCTGCGCTTCTGGAAGGCGTCGGTGGTGGTGCTCGGCGCCCACCCGCGCGAGGCGGTGCTGCGCGAGCTGATGACCCAGCTGCTGGGCCCGCCGCAGCGCGTCGACGACGTCTGGCTCTGGGACGTCCGCGACCGCGGGTAGCGGGATGCCCGGCGGGCCTGCCCGGTCCGGCCGGAAGGTCCCCCCGGCCGGGCCACCGGAGCGGGCTCAGCCGACCAGGGGGCGGACGTCCCAGATGTGCGCGCCGGCCGCGTCCCGGCCCGGCCCGACCAGCGCGTCGATCGTGGCGCGGACCGGGTCGCCGGGGGCCGACGGCGTCTGCACCAGCACCGCGGCCCGCCAGTGCCGCAGGTCCTCGACCGCCTGCCGGCGTTCCGCGTCGCCGACCGGCGGCACCTGGCCGAGTTCGGCGGCCCGGCGCAGCAGCCGGGCGGTGGGCCGGTCCGGCGCGCCCCAGCGGGCGGTCGGGTCGCCCGGGGCGGCCGGTCCGATGAAGTAGCCGCCGGGCGCGTCGAAGGCCAGCCCGGTGCGCGCCGACCAGAGCATCCCCGGGCTCACCGCGGCCCCGGTCACCGGCGGCACCGGCACCACGGTCCGGCCGGCCGGCACGTACCCCCGCCAGTCGCCGGCCGCGACGAACGCCGGCACCGGCGGCGCCGGCACGGTCCGGATCGGCGTCGGGACCAGCGGCAGCAGCGCCGCGGCGACCGCGCCCGCCCAGGGTGCCCAGGTCCGGGCCGGCCGGTGCCGGACCCGGTCCACGGCCAGCGCCAGCAGCACCCCGAGCACCGGTACGCAGACCAGCGCGAACCGGGCCGGCACCGCCAGCTCCAGCAGCGGCACCCCGGCCAGCAGCCGGTACGGCCCGGGCAGCCCGGTGTCGTGCCGGTTCACCACGATCGTCGCGCCGAGCGAGAGCAGGGCGAACAGCACCGCGCAGGCGGCCAGGGCGCGGACCAGGGGCTGCCGCCACAGCCGGACCACCACGAGCACCGCGAGCAGCGGCAGGACCGGCCCGAAGAAGGAGTTCTGCTCGGTCGGGTTCGGCGACAGCAGCCCGGCGCGGTGCGCGTCGCCGGCGACGCTCTGCCGGGCCGTGGCGGTGAACGAGGCCAGGTCGAGCCGGAACCCGCGGGTGAAGAACGGCATCCCGCGGTAGTGGCCCGGGCCGGCGAACTGGAACCACAGCGGGTACGCCAGCAGCACCCCGGCGACCAGGGCGCCGACGCCCAGCCGGCGGGCGACCGCGGGCGCCAGCCGGCGGGCGGCCGCCGGGTCGGCCAGCGCGTACGCCCCGGCGAACACCCCGGCGGCCAGGGCCAGGAAGGCCAGCAACTCCTCGCCGAGGAAGACCTGGTACGCGACGGCCAGCCCGAGCAGCACGCCGTCCCGCCGGACCCGCCGGGGGTCCGGGTTGAACACCAGGGCGAGGATCACCGGGACCAGGAACTGGGCGGCCATGTGCAGGTGTGCCCCGGCCTGCGCCACCATGCCGGGGGCGAAGCCGCAGCAGAGCCCGCCGACCGCGGCGGCGGCCCGGGACCGGACCAGGCGGCGGGCCAGCAGCGCGTACCAGGCGGTGGCGGTGCCGGCCAGGCAGGCCACGACGGCGACCAGGAAGGCGGCCTGGGAGCCGAGGAGCAGGGTGACCGGGGTGAGCGGCACACCCAGCCCGAGCACCGAGGTGTTGGCCATCAGGTTCACCCCGTCGGGGGCGTTCAGCGCGGCGCTGTACAGCGGGTTCTCGCCGCCGGCCACCGCCCGGGCGGCGCGGGCCAGCATCCACTCGAACAGGATCTGGTCGCCGGCCTGGTGGAACAGCCGCTCCGGGCGGCGCCACTGGTCGCTGGTGAGCAGCACGGCCAGCAGCAGGTAGCCGGTCACCACGAACGCGTCGAACGGCCGGGGCGGCCGGCGGCGGGCGCGCGGCGCCGGGGCGGCGCCGGCCGCCCGGTCCCGCGCGTCGGCGCGCGAGCTCAGAGCGACGGGTCGGTCAGTGTCCGGACGTCCCACAACCACACGTCCAGCTCCTGCCGGGCCGGGCCGACGAGCTGCTCGACGGTCCGCCGCAGCGGCTCGGCGTTCGGCTCGTTCAGCGGCAGCACCACGATCGCGGCCCGCCAGTGCCGCAGCTCGTCGAGGAAGCGCCGCCGCTGCCGGTCGTCCAACTTCGGCGTACGCCCGGTGGCGGCGACCTCCTTGAGCAGGTCACCGATGCCGCTGGGCCGGCCACCGAACCGCCCCGGGTCGCCGGTGACCCCGTTGCGCGGGGCGAGGAAGTAACCGCCGGGGATCTTGAAGGCCAGGTCGGTGCTGGCCGCCCAGCGCATCGGGTCGGTGTTGCCCATGCTCGGCACGGGCACCGACACGAGGGTCTGGTCGGGGCCGACGTACTGCCGCCAGCGGTCGGCGGTGATGAACTTCGGCACCGGCGGGCGGCTGGTGACCTGCAACGGCATCGGCGCGACGGGCAGCAGCGCCAGCACCAGGCCGGCGACGGTCAACGTCCGCACCGTCCGCCGGTCCGGGATCCGCAGCGCGGCGGCCCGCTCGACGGCGAACGCCAGCAGCACCCCGACCACCACGGTGGTGATCAGGCCGAACCGGGTCGGCACCACCGCGTCGAGCAGCGGCAGCCGGACCAGCAGCTCCCACGGCCCGGTGAACAGCTCCCGGTCCCACCAGGACACCCGCTCGCCGAGGGAGAGCACGGCGAACAGCGCCCCGGTCACCGCGAGCGCCCGGATCAGCACCTCCCGCCGCAGCCAGAGCACGATGCCGACGGTCAGCAGGGCGAGGCTCCAGCCGAAGAAGGCGTTCTCCTCGGAGTAGTTCGGGGCCAGGTCGACGTTGGCCCGCTCGTTGCCGCCGAGGGTCGGCGAGCCGGGGGTGAAGAACGAGGCGATGTCGTTGCCGTAGTCGCGCACCGTGTCGCTCAGCCCGTGGTACGCCATCGGCCCGGCGAACTGCACGTAGAGCGGGTACGCCAGCAGCGCCCCGGCGAGCACCGCGCAGACCGCCAGGCCGGCGCCGAGCGGGCGCCAGGCGGCGGCCCACAGCTCGGGCCGCTGGACGACCACGGCGAGCAGGAAGACGCCGCAGGCCAGCGCGGTGAAGAGCAGGATCTCCTCGTTGATGAACGCCTGCGTGGTGACCAGCAGGGCGAGCAGCGCGCCGTCGCGGACCGGGCGGGTGGAGCGGGTCAGCACCAGCACCCGCCAGACGATGAACGGCAGCAGGAACTGGGAGATGATGTTGGGGTGCCAGTTGGCGTGCGAGAGCATCGCCGGCGAGAACCCGCAGAACCAGGCGCCGACGGCGGCCGCCAGGCGGGTCCGTACGACGTGCCGGGAGAGCACCCGGTACCAGGCCGCGGCGGTGCCGGCGAGGCCGAGGGTGACCAGCGCCACGAAGGAGACGGCCGGTCCGAAGAGGAGGGTGACCGGCACCATCGGGATGCCCAGGGCCAGGATGGCGGTGTTCGCCATCAGGTTGACCCCGTCCGGGTAGTTGAACTGGTCGGTGTAGAACGGGAACTCCCCGTGCAGCACCACGCGTACCGAGTGGGCCAGGAAGAACTGCACCTGCGCCGGGTCGCTGCTGTAGAGGGCGGCCACCCGGCCGGCGGGGTCGGCCCAGATCCGGCTGGTCACCCAGAGCGCGGCGAGCAGGAAGACGGCGTACACCGCGAGGTTCTGCCGGCGCGGCGTCCACCGCCACCGCCGCGGCTGCGCGGCCCGCAGCCGGAGCCGTCGGGTGGCCGGCGGGTCGGCGGCGGGCGCCACGCGGGTCTCCGGCGGGTCGGCAAC
>NZ_KQ058814.1:74741-100502 GCF_000982955.1 Micromonospora sp. HK10
CGAGGGTCTCCGGCGGGTCGGCGAGGGTGACGGAGGCGGAGCCCGTCGGGGCGTCGGCATCCGGCGGCGACTCGCCACGGGGCTCGGGAGGCGTCACAGTCGGCGGAGTCTACCGGAATCGGCAATTGACCACGAATCGCCACGGCCGTCCCTTGTGGGACCCGCCGAAGAGGTGAGCCGGTCGCGGCCGGACGGCGGGTCGTCTCGTACCATGTGGCTTCCGAACACGACCGGCGACGCGATCGGGGGGCGCACAGGTGGCTTCAGTCCGCCGACGCGGCACGACGGCCACCGCACTGCTGATCCTGCTGCTGGCCGCGGCCGGCTGCGGGCCGGTCGCCGAACGGCAGCCGGCGCACCTGCGCGTCGGCTACGACAGCGTCGACGGGCCGCTCACCGTCTGGCCGCCCCGCGGCGGCCTGGCCCGCGACGGCGCCGCCACCGCCGGCATCACCCGGGCGGTGCGGGACTGGCGTTCCCCGGTCGACGACCGGGCGCACCTGCCCTCGTCCGGCATCCTCTGGTCGGGTCTGGCCGGCGGCGCGCCGCTGGCCGTGGTCGCCGCCGACGTGCCCGGCGAGAGCGCCTCGTGGCTGCTGCAACTGGGCCGCGACGGGGACCGCTGGCGGGTCGACCACGCCACCGAGTACACCGACCCCGGCTACCTGGTCTACTCCGACGTGCTGCCGGTCCGGGCCGGCGACGGCCGCCGCTACCTGCTCTCGGCCCGGGTGCAGCGGCTGCTCGGTCCGGACGGCCGGGAGCTGCCCCGCACCGACGGCCTCACCGAGCCGGTCGCCGTGCCGGCCTGCCAGGCGGTACAGCTGACCGCGACGCTGCGGGCCACCCGGTCGCTGCCGCGCGGCCGGGCCGCCGACCGCGTCCTCGACCTGGGTACGGGCATCACGGACCCGCGCTACCCGCTGGTCCGCGACGAGACCGGCTCCGGCCGGCGCGCCCTGGCCGGACTGGACACCTGCGCGCTGGCCGGCGAGAAGGGCCCGTTCGGCAGCATCCCGCGGCGGATCGGCGACCGGAGCGCGCCCCGCTCGGCGCCGGACTCCTGGCCGATGGCGAAAATCGCGGTGCGGTCGCTGGGCGAGGTGGCGCTGGGTGGCGGTGCGCCGGGCGACCTGGAGCAGCTGACCTGGGAGAGCGCCTCCGACACGATGACCGCGGTGGTCTACCGGCCGGCCGACGGCGGCCCGCCGGTGTTCTCCCCGGCCGACCGGTCCACCACCCTGCAGGCCTATCACCTGCCGGTGCCGGGGCAGCCGGTGGCGGTGCTGAGCTGGCGCACCAACCAGGACGCCTCGTTCGCCGCCCCGCCGGGGACGCAGCGCCTGGTGGAGCGCCCGGGGCTGGTGGTGGTGCCGGAGCCGGAACGCACGCAGACGTTCAGCCTGGCCGGCACGGACAAGACCTGGTACCGCTCGGTCGGCGGCCGCTGACCCGTCGTTGGTCGTCGGCTCGGCGGACCTGACCCACGACCCGCCACCTTCCCGACCTGGTGACCGAGCACCTGCTCATTCCGGTAGCTCGACGATCGCCCGCCGGAACGGGCTCCACCCGAGGAAACGCCGGTACATCTGCTGCGGACCGGGACCGTCGTGCGGGTTCAGGTGGTACAGGTCGCGCATCGACTCGTACATGAGGCCGGCGAGGTAGATGGTCAGGGCCGGAAGGTTGCGGTCGTACTCGGCCTTGAGGGCGAGCCGGGCGTGCGCGCAGGGCCACGGTTCACCGTCGGCCCGGCAGGCCCACGACGGGCGCAGCGGAGTGTGCGGCGTGCTGGGCCCGTAGCTGCGGGGGCGGTCGGGCACGGGCCCCGGTCCGGGCGTCGGCAGCCTCGTCGTGATCACGGGCGGCCCCCGTTCGCGCGCCACTGCTGCGCCGGGGTCAGGTTGCCGGCACGACCGGACTCGATGCGGGGCAGCGACGCGGTGGGCTGCCAGGCCCACGCGGGCCGGCAGGACACCGGTGCCACGCGCGCGGGGCTCTGCCGTCGGAACCATCGGATACGCACTGGAACCTCCTCGAAGGGGACCATGGGCGGGAATTCGCACCGGTGACAGTCTGCTGACGACCCGACTACTGTCGACAGATGCTCGCCCCATCCGTGCAGGTCGGACGGGGAGTTGAGCAGCCATGGGCAATCCGCCGTCACGACTGGGCAGAGGTTGGGGAAGCGATGGGGACCGCAACGAACTACGTGCTCGGCGAGCTGCGCCTGTTCCGGGTGTCGGTCAACCTGAGTCAGGAGGAGTTCGGTCGGAAGATCGGCTATTCCGGGTCGCACGTCAGCTCGGTCGAGACCGGCGGACGCGCCCCGACCAGGGAATACACCAAGGCGATCGACGACCAGTTCGCCACCGGGGGCCGCTTCGAGCGGATGCTCCGCGAGCTGGCGCCGCTGGACACCCATCCGGTCTGGCTGCGCGAGTGGATCGAGTTCGAGCGGGAGGCGACCACGCTGCGCTGGTTCGAGCTGGCCTACCTGCCGGGCCTGCTCCAGACCGAACGGTACGCCCGCGCCACGCTGGCGGGCGGCCGATTCACGCCCGAGGAGTGCGACCGGATCGTGGCGAGCCGGCTGGAGCGGCAGGCGATCCTGAGCCGCCAGCGCCCGCCGCAGCTCATCGCGGTCGTGGACGAGTCGGTGCTCCGCCGGCCGGTGCTCGACGCGCCGGGCCTGATGGCGGAACAGGTCGACCGCCTGGTGGAGCTGGCCGCGCTCGAACACGTCCAGCTGCACGTGGTGCCGGTCGACGCCGGCATGTACCTCGGGCTGGCCGGCCAGTTCATCATCGCCGAACTGCCCGACGGCACCCGCGTGGCCCATGCGGACAACCAGCTCACCGCGCAGATCGTCGATGCGCCGGCCGACGTTGCTAGGCTGGCGAAGACGTGGGAGATTGTGCGGAACGAGGCCCTCCCCCGCCGCCAGTCCATCGAGCGGATCAAGGAAGTGGCGAAGTCATGGACGTGACCACCCCTCAGTGGCGCAAGTCGACCCGGTCCGGCGGCAACGGCGGCTCCTGCGTGGAGGTCGCCGACAACCTGCCCGGTGTCGTGCTGGTCCGCGACACCAAGGACCGCGACGGCGGCACCTTGCACCTCAGCCCCGCGTCGTGGCGGTCCTTCCTGGACCTGGCCAAGCGGCTCGGCCCCGTCGGCTGACGCCCCCGCCCCCGGCCCCGGCCCCGGCCCCGGCCCCGGCCCCGGTGATCAAGGAGTTTGCGTCAGCTCGCGACGCCACCCGGACCCAAACCCCTTGATCACCTCCGCGAAAGCGCGGCCAGGGCGGGATGTGCCGTCCGGCTGCCGATGCCCTCGCCTCAGCTAGCCGGGAGGCGACTTCGGTCCTCAGGCGACGCCGACCAGCCGTACCTCGCGGCGCACACCGTTCGCTGTTCCGAGCCGGGCATCACCTGTCACGAGCGGGCAGGCCAGCATCTCCGCCGCGGCGACGTACGCCGTGATGTTGCCGCGCAGCTGCCACATCCGGTCTAGCAGCAGCGCGGCGTTGACCTCGTCGATGACGAAGGAAGGCAGCGTCTCGACCGCCTCCTGGCCTGGATCAACGCCCACTCATCGCCGCACGCCACCGGCAGCCCGGACGGCCCCGACCGTGCCGGGGCCGTCCGGGCTGGGTGACGCGTCAGTTCTGGGCGGCGGCCTGGTCGGGCTGGCGGGGATCGACCGACTGCGCGTCCAGGCCGGAGATCCAGCCGGTCACGTCGCGGGCCACGTCCTGCGCGGTCAGGCCGAGGTCGGCCAGGATCTGCGCCCGGGTCCCGTGCGGGTGCCAGCCGGCCGGCACGCCCAGGTCCTTCACCGGCACCCGGACATCCGCGTCCCGCATCGCCTGGGCCAGCGCCGAACCCACGCCGCCGACCCGGACCCCGTCCTCGACGGTGACGACCAGGCGGTGCCCGGCGGCCAGCTCGACCAGCTCGGCCGGGACCGGGCGGACCCAGCGCGGGTCGACCACGGTGACCCCGTAGCCCTGCTCGGCGACCCGGGTGGCGACCTCCGTGCCGAGGCCGGCGAAGGAGCCGACCGCGACCAGCAGCACGTCGGTACGGGCCGACTCGGCGAGCACGTCGACCGGGCCGACCCGGCGCAGGGCCGGCAGGTCGGCGGCGACGGTGCCGGTCGGGAAGCGCAGGATGGTCGGCCCGTCGTCCACGGCGACCGCCTCGCGCAGCTCCTCGCGCAGGGTGGCGGAGTCGCGGGGCGCGGCGATGCGCAGCCCGGGCACCACGCCGAAGACGGACATGTCCCAGATGCCGTAGTGGCTGGGCCCGTCCGGGCCGGTGATGCCGGCCCGGTCCAGCACGAAGGTGACCGGCAGCTTGTGCATCGCCACGTCCAGCAGGACCTGGTCGAAGGCGCGGTTGAGGAAGGTGGCGTAGACGGCGACCACCGGGTGCAGGCCGCCCATGGCCAGGCCGGCGGCCGAGGTGGCCGCGTGCTGCTCGGCGATGCCCACGTCGTAGACCCGCTCGGGGTACTTGCGGGCCAGGGTGGCGATGCCGGTGGGCTCGGCCATGGCGGCGGTGATGCCGACCACGTCGGGCCGCTCGTCGGCGACCTTCACCAGCTCGTCGGCGAAGACGTGGGTCCACTTCACCGACGGCGCGGCGAGCAGCTTGCCGGTCTCGATGTCGAACGCGCCGCCCGGGCCGTGCAGGCGGTCCGCCTCGTCCTCCTCGGCGGCGCGGTAGCCGTAGCCCTTGCGGGTGACCGCGTGCACGATCACCGGGCCGCCGAAGTTCTTCGCGGCGCGCAGCGCCGTCTCGACGGCGGGGACGTCGTGGCCGTCGACCGGGCCGACGTACTTGATGCCGAGGTCCTCGAACATGGCCTGCGGGGCGACCGCGTCCTTGATGCCCTTCTTGACCGCGTGCAGCACCTCGTACATGGGCTTGCCGACGAACGGGGTGTTGCCGAGCGCGTCCTTGACGGTGTCGAGCACCTTCTCGTAGCCGGGGTTGAGCCGCAGCGACGACAGGTGGTCGGCGAGGCCGCCGATGGTCGGCGAGTAGGACCGGCCGTTGTCGTTGACCACGATCACGAGCGGGTTGCCGGCGGTGGCGATGTTGTTCAGCGCCTCCCAGCACATGCCGCCGGTGAGCGCGCCGTCACCGACCACGGCGACCACGGCCCGCTTCTCACCGCGCAGCGCGTACGCCTTGGCCAGCCCGTCGGCGTAGGAGAGCGCGGTGGAGGCGTGCGAGTTCTCAATCAGGTCGTGCTCGCTCTCGGCCTGGTTCGGGTAGCCGGAGAGGCCACCGCGCTGGCGGAGCTTGTCGAAGCCCTCCTGCCGGCCGGTGATGATCTTGTGTACGTAGGCCTGGTGTCCGGTGTCGAACAGGAGCCGGTCGCGCGGCGAGTCGAAGACCCGGTGCATGGCCAGGGTCAGCTCGACCACACCCAGGTTCGGGCCGACGTGCCCACCGGTGCGGGAGACCTTGGCGATCAGGAAGTCACGGATCTCGGCGGCGAGGATGTCCAGCTGCTCGGCCGTCATCCGCTTCACGTCCTGCGGACCCCGGACGCTGCCCAGCAGCCGGCCGTGGTTGGCCGTGCCCTCTTCAACACTCATGACCGGAGAGTCTATCGGCCAGCCGACAGCCCGCAGCTCGGCCGTAGATCTTCCCAGGTGGGGGCCCGGTTCACGGGGTGACGACGACCAGCCGGCGGGGCGGCGCCGCCGGAGACGCCGTGACGGGCGGACCGGCCGGGGTCCAGGAACCCAGTACGGCGGCCCGGGACGCCCCGGTGACCGACGGGATCGCCCCGGGCAGGCCGTGCCAGGAGAGCCAGCCGAGCAGTGCGAACGCGTACGCCTCCTTCGCCTGGGCCGGCACCCCCAGCTCGTCGGTGGTCCGCAGCCGCCACCGCCCCCGGCCGAGCGCGGCCAGCCGGGCCCGGAGGGTGCGGTTGCGCACTCCCCCACCGGCGGCGACGACCTCGGTGACCCGGTGCCGGTCGCAGGCGTCGGCGACGGTCCGGGCGGTCAGCTCGGTCAGCGTGGCCAGCACGTCGTCGACGGCCACCGGCTCGCCCAGCGCGGCCAGCGTGGCGTCCAGGTAGCCGGCGTGGAACAGCTCCTTGCCGGTCGACTTGGGCGGCGGCGCGGCGTAGTACGGCTCGGCCAGCAGCCGGGCCAGCAGCCCGTCGTGCACCCGGCCGGCCGCGGCGCGCGCCCCGTCGGTGTCGCAGGGTCGGTACAGGAAGCGCCGGGCCGCGGCGTCCAGCAGGGCGTTGGCCGGGCCCACGTCGTAGCCGAGGACGGGCGCGCCGGGCGCGACCACGGTGAGGTTGGCGATCCCGCCCAGGTTGAGCGCCGCCCGCGGCCCGACCCCACCCGGCGAGCCCGGCGCGGCGGCGCCGTCCGGGCCCGGCACACCGGTCCCGCCGGGCTGCGGCCCGGCGGTGCTGTCCGGGCCCGGCACGCCCGGGTCGAGCAGCAGCGCGTCGAAGGCCGGCACCAGCGGAGCACCCTGGCCGCCGGCCGCCACGTCCGCCGAGCGCAGGTCGTGCAGCACCGGTACGCCCACCCGCGCGGCCACCCGGGCGGGCGCGCCGAGCTGGAGGGTGCCCCGGACCCGGCCCGCCTCGACCCAGTGGAAGACGGTCTGCCCGGGCGAGACGACCGCGTCCACCCGGCCGCCGGCCAGTTCCACGCCGACCGCCGCCGCCTCGGCGAAGACCTCGCCGAGCCGGTTGTCCAGCCGGCAGACCGCCTCGATGCTGGTGGCCGCCGGGGGCAGCAGCGCGCCGATCTCGGCGCGCAGGCCCGCGTCGTAGTCCAGGCCGCGGTGCCCGAGCGGGCGCAGCCGCAGCGTCTCCCCGTCCCGGGTGAACTCGGCCGCCACCACGTCCACCCCGTCGTACGAGGTGCCCGACATCAGCCCGACGATCTTCATCGGGCCAGGTTAGTCAGCTGCCGGGTGGCAGGAACAGCCCGATCAGCTCGACGTGCTGGGTCATCGGGAACAGGTCGAACCCGCGCAACGCGGCCAACCGCCAGCCGGCCCCGGTGAAGGCGCGCACGTCCCGGGCGAACGCGGCCGGGTCGCAGGCCACGTACCCGACCGCGCGCGGGCCGGCGGCGACGATGTCCCGCACCACCGGGGCGCCCGCGCCGGAGCGCGGCGGGTCGAGCACCACCAGGTCGACCGGGCCGGTGATCCGGCGGCGGGCCAGCGCGGCCTCCACCCGGGCGGCGACCACCTCGACCCGGGGCAGGTCGGCCAGGTTGGCCCGGGCCGCCGCCGCCCCGCCAGGGCTCGACTCGACCAGGGTGACCCGGGCGTCGCCCACCCGGCCGGCGAGCGCCGCGGCGAACAGGCCGGCGCCGCCGTAGAGGTCCCAGGCGGTCTCGCCGGGGGCCGGGTCGAGCAGGTCGAGGACCGCGCCGACCAGGGTGTCCGCCGCGGCCGGGTGCACCTGCCAGAAGCCGGCCGCGGGCAGCGTCCAGTCCCGGCCGGCGGCCACCTCGCGGACCAACTCCGGCCCGCTGACCTGGGTCGGCGCCCCGTCGGCGTACGCCACTACGCTGACATCCCCGCCGGTCGAGGCGACCGTCTCCACCGCGTCGGCGTCCGGCCAGCGGGCGCCGCTCGGGGCGAGCACCGGCAGCTCCTGGATCGCCGGGTGGGCGATCAGGCACCGGTCGATCGGCACCACCTCGTGCGAGCGGTGCTTGAGCAGCCCGGCCCGGCCGGCCCCGTCCACCGCGTAGCGGACCCGGGACCGCCAGCCCAGCACGCCCCCGGGCAGCGCCTCGACCCGGACGCCGAGCGCGTCGACCTGGCTGTCGGTGAGCCCGCCCAGCCGGGTGAGCTGCTCGCGTACCACCGTGGCCTTCCAGTCGAGCTGGGCGGCCGGGGCGACGTGCTGCAGGTCGCAGCCGCCGCACACCCCCGGCCGGGCGTACGGGCAGGGCGGCACCACGCGGTCCGGGGCGGCGGCCAGGATCTCCACCGCGTCGGCCCGGGCGAAGCCGCGGTGCACCTCGGTGACCTCGGCGACCACCCGCTCACCGGGCAGCGCGTGCCGGACGAAGACCACCTGCCCGTCGACCCGGGCCACGCAGTGCCCGCTCGGGGCGATCGCGTCGACGGTCAGCTCGACCCGTTCGGCCTCCTCCAGCCCGGACCGGGCGGGCGCGCTCACCGGCGCTCCCCCGTCCCCGGGGCGTTCTCCCCGGGCGGCGCGGAGACCGCCGGCGGGACGGTCGGCGGGAGGGTGCTGCGCGGGGCCACCCGGGGCCCGCGCGCCGGCCCCCGGCTCAGCGTGGCGTCGAGCCGGTCCAGGTTCTTGGTGGCGGTCGAGGCGAGCTGCCACGGCACGCTGGTCACCATCACCCCCGGCTCGAAGAGCAGCCGCCCCTTGAGCCGCAGCGCGCTCTGGTTGTGCAGCAGGTTCTCCCACCAGCGGCCCACCACGTACTCGGGGATGAAGACGGTGACCACGTCGCGCGGCGACTCCCGGCGCACCGAGGCGACGAAGTTGAGGATCGGCCGGGTGATCTCCCGGTACGGGGAGTCGATCACCGTCAGCGGCACCGGCAGCTCCCGCCGCTCCCAGTCGGCCTGGAGATCGCGGGTGTCCTTCTCGTCCACGTTCACGGTCACCGCGGTGAGCGTGTCCGGCCGGGTCGCCCGGGCGTACGCGATGGCCCGCAGGGTCGGCTGGTGCAGCTTGCTGACCAGCACGATGGCGTGGTTGCGGGCGGGCAGCACGGCCCGCTGCTCGGTCGGCTCCAGCTCGGCGGCGACCCGGTCGTAGTGCCGGCGGATGGCCAGCATGACCACGTACATCAGCGCCATGGCGACGATCGCGATCCACGCGCCGAGCAGGAACTTGGTGACCAGCACGATGATCAGCACGACGCCGGTCAGGGCCATGCCGAAGGTGTTGATCGCCCGGGAGCGCACCATCCGGCGCCGCGCCTCCGGATCCCGCTCGGTACGCAGGTGCCGGTTCCAGTGCCGGATCATGCCGGCCTGGGAGAGCGTGAACGAGACGAACACCCCGACGATGTAGAGCTGGATCAGCCGGGTCACCTCGGCCTGGAAGCCGATGATCAGCACCACCGCGAAGACGGCGAGGAAGACGATGCCGTTGGAGAAGGCCAACCGGTCGCCCCGGGTGTGCAGCTGGCGGGGCAGGTAGCGGTCCTGGGCCAGGATCGAGCCGAGCACCGGGAAGCCGTTGAAGGCGGTGTTGGCGGCCAGGAACAGGATCAGCGCGGTCATCCCGGCGACCACGTAGAGCAGCACCGAGCCGTCGCCGAAGACGGTCTGCCCGAGCTGGGTGGTGACGGTCTTCTGCACGTACCCGTCGGGGCCGGACACGATCTGCGAGGTGTTCTCCACGAACTGCAGCCCGGTCAGCCGGGACAGCCAGATGATGCCGACCAGCATGCTCACCGCGATCGCCCCGAGCAGCAGCAGGGTGGTCGCCGCGTTCTTCGACTTCGGGGCCTTGAACGCGGGCACCCCGTTGGAGATCGCCTCCACGCCCGTAAGCGCGGCGCAGCCCGAGGAGAAGGTACGCAGCAGCAGGAAGACCAGGGCGAAGCCGGTCACGCTGTGTTCGGCGTGGATCTCCAGGCCGGCGCTGGGCGCGCGCAGCTCGTCACCGAGGACGAAGATCCGGAACAGCCCGGTGAGCAGCATGCCGCCGATGACGATCACGAAGCCGTAGGTCGGTACGGCGAACGCGGTGCCGGACTCCCGCAGGCCGCGCAGGTTCATGGCGGTGAGCAGCACCACCGCGCTGACCGCGATCAGCACCTTGTGGGTGGCCACGAACGGCACCACCGAGCCGAGGTTCGCCACCCCGGAGGAGACCGACACGGCCACGGTCAGCACGTAGTCCACCAGCAGGGCGCTGGCCACCGCGAGACCGGCACGCGGCCCCAGGTTGACCGTGGCCACCTCGTAGTCGCCGCCGCCCGAGGGATAGGCGTGCACGTTCTGCCGGTAGCTGGCCACCACGGTCAGCATGACCACGACGACCGCGAGCGCGATCCAGGGGGAGAAGAAGAACGCCGACGCCCCGGCGATGGAGAGCGTCAAGAGGATCTCGTCCGGCGCGTACGCGACGCTGGAGAGCGCGTCGGAGGCGAAGACCGGCAGCGCGATCCGCTTGGGCAGGAGGGTGTGCTGGAGACGGTCGGACCGGAACGGTCGACCGAGGAGGAGTCGCTTCAGCAGCGAGGTGGGTCGGGCCACAACCGCCAAGGGTACGGCCAGCCGCCGCCGGGCGGTGGGGTGCCTGATCACCCCCGTCCGCGCGGGCGGGGTACGGTCGGTCACCCGCCGGCGGCGGGGACGTGGCAGGCTCGCAGACGACGGGCCAGCGGGCGGCACCGTGGGAGGAGCGGACCGTGCATGTCGTGATCATGGGCTGCGGCCGGGTCGGGTCGACCCTGGCGCACAGCCTGGAGTCCCGGGGACACTCGGTGGCGGTGATCGACCAGGATGCGGACGCGTTCCGCCGCCTCGGGCCCGACTTCGCCGGCATCACGGTCACCGGGGCCGGCTTCGACGGCGAGGTGCTGCGCCAGGCCGGCATCGAGCGGGCCGATGCCTTCGCGGCGGTCTCCAGCGGCGACAACTCCAACATCATCTCGGCCCGGCTGGCCCGGGAGACCTTCGGCGTCTCCCGGGTCGCCGCGCGGATCTACGACCAGCGCCGCGCCCAGGTCTACGAGCGCCTCGGCATCCCCACCGTGGCCACCGTCCGGTGGACCGCCGACCGGATGCTGCGCCACCTGGTCCCCGAGGGCAACGTCGAGATCTTCCGGGACCCGACCAGCACCGTCTCGATCATCGAGGTGCCGGTGCACAAGGACTGGGTCGGGCGGTCCCTGCGGCAGCTCGAGGAGTCGGCGGGCGCCCGGGTGGCATACCTCATCCGGTTCGGGATCGGCACCCTTCCCACCGCCTCCACCGTGGTGCAGGAGGGCGACCAGGTCTTCATGCTGGTGACCGACGACATCGTCAACTCGGTCACCTCGGGGGCGGCGGCGCCGCCGGAAGGAGGGCACTGAGCGATGCGCATCGCCATCGCGGGCGCCGGCAACGTGGGCCGGTCGATCGCCCAGGAGCTGATCGACAACGGGCACCAGGTGATGTTGATCGAGCGGCAGCCCAAGATGCTCCGTCCCGACCGGGTCCCGGCCGCCGACTGGGTGCTCGCCGACGCGTGCGAGCTGACCAGCCTGGAGGAAGCCAACGTGGCCGGCTGCGACGTGGTCGTGGCCGCCACCGGCGACGACAAGGTCAACCTGGTGGTGTCGCTGCTGGCCAAGACCGAGTTCGCGGTGCCACGGGTGGTGGCCCGGGTCAACCGGGCGGAGAACGAGTGGCTCTTCACCGAGCAGTGGGGGGTCGACGTCGCGGTGAGCAAGCCGCGGGTGATGGCCGCCCTGGTCGAGGAGGCGGTCACGGTCGGCGACCTGGTCCGGCTGATGACCTTCCGGCAGGGCGAGGCGAACCTCGTCGAGATCACCCTGCCGCCCGCCGCGCCCTACGTCGGGCAGCCCATCCACGCCGTGCCGATCCCCCGCGACGCCGCCCTGGTGGCGATCCTGCGCGGCAAGCGGGTGCTGGTGCCCAGCCCGGACGACCCGATCGAGGTGGGCGACGAGCTGATCTTCGTCTGCACGGCGGCGGTCGAGGACGAGGTCCGGGCGGTGATCCTCGGAGCGGGCAGCACCGAGCGCAACCGCAACGGCGGCTGACCGGCCGAGCGTCGCCTACCCGGGCCGCGCCCGCCACGGCCTCCGGCCGGGCTTCACGTGCGGCTGGAGGCGCTCAGGCGCCCGGCAGCGGCGCCGGCGCGGTCTCCCGGGTCACCCGGCGCACCACCCAGACGGTGATCAGCAGCAGCAGCGCGTACGGCGGGTAGCCCAGGGCGAGCCGGGCCACGCCCAGGGCGGTGTCCTGGTGGGCCAGGTAGAGCCCGGCCTGCACGCCCACCTTGGCCAGCCAGACCACGCCCCAGAGCACGGTGAGCTGGGTGAAGGTGCGGACCAGCCGCGGGTCGTCCCGCCACTCGGAGCGGCCCCGGGCCACCAGCACCGACCAGATCCAGCCGACCAGCGGCTGCCGGACCGCCGCCGAGACCAGCAGGGCCAGGCCGTAGCCGATGCCGTAGAGGATGCCGGGGAGGTAGAAGTCCCGCTCGTCACCGGTGCGCCAGGCGATGGCCGCGCCGATCGCGATGCCGACCAGGCCGTTGACCGCGTGCCGGACCGGCCGGCGCTGGGCCAGCCGCAGCCCGGCGATGAGCAGGGCCACGGCCACCGACGCGATCACCGCGGGGCGCAGCTCGCCGATCACGTTGGCGAGCACGAAGACCACCACCGGGATGCTCGACTCGACCAGGCCGCGCCAGCCGCCGAGCTGGTCGGCCATCTGCTCGGCGAGGCTGGGCAGCGGCGCGTCCTCGGGCCCGAGGGCCGGGTCGGTGGTGCCCTGCTGTCCGGTCGTCACTTCGGCGACTCCAGCTCGTAGTACGGGTTGTAGATCACCTTGCGCTCGTCCCGGACGGCCACCCGGCCCCGGGCCGTGAGGTGCCGGCCCGGCTCGATGCCGGCGATGTGCCGGCGGCCCAGCCAGACCAGGGTGACCACGTCGTTGCCGTCGTACAGGTCCGCCTCCAGGGTGGGCAGGTTGGTCCGGGGCGTGTAGACCACCGTGCGCAGCCGCCCGGCGACCGAGACGACCTGGCCCCGGCTGCACTGGTGGGTGGGCATGCCGCCGCTCTGGGCGCTCTCCCGGCGCAGCTCCTGCGCCTCGATCTCGGACTCGCTCGCGGTGAGCCGATGCAGGAGCCGCCGCAGCGACACCCGGCCCTCGTCGGTCGTCATGACCTCCGCGTCACCCTCTCCACCCCGGCCGGTCGGCGCCGGCACTGGCCGGCTCCGATGCCGGAACCGTCCCGCCAGCGTACGCCGATCCGGCCCACCGGCGGGAGCGGCGTCGGCCGGTCGTACCGACCGGGGTGCCGGCACGCGACGGGCCCGGCACCCGCCGGCCGGAGCCGACGGGACCGGGCCCGACGATCATGCCTCGTGCTGCTCCTGCGCCCCGGCCTGCTGCTCGGCGACCTCGCGGGGCAGCCGCAGCGGCAGCGGCTCGCGGACCGGCTTGGCCTCCAGGCCCCGGTCCACCACCAGCCCGTCGAGGCAGGCCGCGAGCGGGCCGGCCGCGGCCGGATCGGTGGCCGCGTCGCCCTGGAAGACGCCGCGGACCATCCAGCGCGGCCCGTCGATGCCGACGAACCGCAGGTCGGTGACGCCCTCCGGGGTACGCACCCGGGCGCGCAGCTCGGTGCCGTACTCCCCCTCGACCTCCTGGGCGGCGGCGCCGTCGTTGAACAACGACTGCCGTATCTCCTCGCGCACCTCGTCCCAGATGCCCTCGGAGCGGGGCGCCGCGAAGACGCCGAGCTGCAGCGCGTTCGGCCCGTGCACCAGCACCACCTGCTGGATCACGCCCTGCGGGTCGGCCTGCACCCGCACCTCGACGTCCGGCACCGCCGGAATCTGCAGGCTGCCCAGGTCCAGCCGGACCGCGTCGGGCGCCTCGGAGACGTCGTACGGGCCCCGGGACGGCGTCTGCGGGCTCTCCTCGGCCCCGGAGTCGAGGAGCTCGTCGCTCCGCTCGTCACGCGCGTGCCGCGCGCCGTCGGCCCGCTTTCGGGAGAAGATCACTGCGCCCACCCTCCGCTGTTCGCACTCACCCTGCCACCTCTTCCGGCTGCCCGCCCGCCGGCGCCGGCACCAGCCCGGCGTGCCCGCCGGTGGATCCGTGCCCGCCGGCGCCGCGCCGGGACGTGGGCAGCTCCGCCACCGGCTGGAAATCGGCCCGCGCGACCCGCTGGACGACGAGTTGCGCGATCCGGTCGCCCCGGCTGATCTTCGCCGGGACGTCCCGATCATGATTGATCAGGTTGACCAGGATCTCACCCCGGTAGCCGGCGTCGACCGTACCGGGCGCGTTGAGCACGGTCACGCCGAGCCTGGCCGCCAGCCCCGATCGGGGGTGGACCAGCCCGACGTACCCCTCCGGGAGCGCGATGGCCACGCCGGTCGGGACCAGGGCCCGGCCGCCCGGGGGCAGCTCCACGTCCGCGGCGGCCACCAGGTCCGCGCCGGCGTCGCCGGGATGGGCGTACGCCGGCAGCGGCAGCTCCGGGTCGAGCTGTCGTACGGGCACGGGTACGACGTCTGTCACGGTCTTCCTCTTCCGTCCGGTCCGAGCGGGGGTGACCCTGCCATCCTGCCGGTTGCCCGCGGCGTCGTGCGCCGTACCCTCGGACTGTGCGCCAGTCGACCTCCTCGCCCGCCCCGGCGTCCCCGGTGGCCGCCCCGCAGTACGCGGAGCGGCTCACCCTGCCCTGGTGGGCGTGGCCGGCCGGGCTGGCCGTGGCCGGGCTGCTCGCTGCGGAGCTGTGGCTGGGCGCGAGCGGCGTCCGGGCCTGGCTGCCCTTCCTGCTGCTGATCCCCGCGGCGGTGGCCGGGCTGGCCTGGCTGGGCCGGATCCGGGTGGCGGTGCGCGACGGCGAGCTGTGGGTGGACGACGCCCACCTCCCGCTGCGGTACGTGGCCGACGTGGTCCCGCTGGACGTGGCCGGACGGCGCGAGGTGCTCGGCGTCGGGGCCGATCCGCTGGCCTTCGTGGTCCAGCGGCCCTGGGTCGGCGGCGCGGTGCAGGTGGTGCTGGCCGACCCGGCCGACCCGACCCCGTTCTGGGTGGTGAGCACCCGGCGCCCGGTGGCGCTGGCCACGGCGATCCTCGCCGCCCGCGACGCCGGCTGACCGGCAGCCCGGGCTGCTCCCGGCACGGGCTGCTCGCGGCACGGGCCCACCACCGCGCGGACCGATCGCAGCGCGGGCTGCTCGCGGCACGGGCCCACCACAGCGCGGACCGATCGCGGCGCGGGCTGCTCCCGGCACGGACTCATCCGGACGTCGGACTGATCGCGGCGCGGACCAACCACCGCACGGACTGACCACGGCACGGACTCACCCGGGCGGCGGACTGATCGCGGCGCGGAGTCACCGCGGCGCGCCGGCCTGGGCCGGGTCAGGGCAGTGCGGGGCGGCCGCCGCGCAGCTCGCGGCCCTGCTGCCGCAGGTCCCGGCGGAGCTGGTCGGCGAGGCTGCGGGTGGCCCGCCGGTTGAGGTAGCCGGCGACCGCCGCGCCGGTGAGGAACGGCCCGAGGGTGGTCAGGTTCCGGCCGAACCGGCGCAGCAGGCTGTCCCGCAGTTCCCGGCGGGCCGCGGTGCCGAGCACCGCGCTCACCCCGACCCCGGGCATCATCGGGTTGACCCCGCGCTGGGTGACCCAGGACTGGATCAGGGCGACCGCCCGCTGGGTGCCACCGGCGGGCAGTGGCACGTGGTGGACCTCGTGCAGCTCGCCGATCAGCTTCAGCTCGATCGCCACCACGGCGACCGTCTCGGCGGCCAGCAGCACCGGCGCGGAGAGCAACGTCGGGGTGACCGCCCACTCCACCGCGGCCACCCCGCCGCCGGCCGCTCCGACCCCGGCGGTGGCCCGGGCGGCGTTACGGATCAGCCGCTCGGCCAGCGCGTCGTCGTCGAGGTCGGGAAAGTGCCGCCGGAGCGTGGCCAGGTCACGGATCGGCACGTGCGGGGCGACGTCGGCGACGGTATCCGCCATCCAGCGGACGGCCGCCTTCGGCTTGAACAGGTCGGTGACGCCCCGGGCGCGCGCCTGGCCGACCAGCCGGGTCAGCAGTTGCCGGCGTCGGGCCGGCGCGATGTCGTCGGCGGTCAGCGCGGCCACGGTCGCGCCGAGCTGGTCGGCCTCCTCGGCCGGTACGTCCGGCGCTGGCTGCCCGGCTCCGCCGCGGCCGGCGTTCAGCCCTTGGGCCTCGCCGCTGCCGGCGTCCAGCCCTTCGGCCCCGCCGCTGCCGTTGGCCCGCCCGGCGTCCGGGCCGTCGGTCCCGCCATTGCGGTCGGTGCGCCCGGCGTCCGGGCCGTCGCCGCGGCCGCTCATGCCGCTGCCCCGATGCGCTCCCCGGCGCCGCGCGGCGCCCCGACGCCGAGCCGAGTGGTTCGCTCGCTGCGCTCGCTCACCCGTCCGCCCTCCCTGCCTCGCGCGGCGTGGCAGCCGCCGTTACGAGTCAAGCAGCTTCCGGCCGACGGCGCACGGCGGCTCGAACAGCGGCGGCCCCGTCGAGGAGGCCGCCGCCGGTGAGCCGGGTCGTGATCAGACGCACTCGCGGCAGATCAGCTCGCCGTTACGCTCGACCGCCAGCTGGCTGCGGTGGTGGACCAGGAAGCAGCGGCCGCACCGGAACTCGTCCTGCTGCATCGGTAGCACCTTGACCGTGAGCTCCTCGTCGGCCAGGTCGGCGCCGGGCAGCTCGAAGCTCTCGGCCACCTCGGCCTCGTCGACGTCCACGGCGCCCGACTGTGAGTCGACGCGTCGGGCCTTGAGCTCTTCCAGGCTGTCCTCGCCGAGGTCGACCTCGTCGCGACGCGGGGCGTCGTAGTCGGTGGCCATCGGTTTCACTCTCCCATATCGATGTGGTCGCTTCCGGTTGTAACGCCGGAGGACGCTGTTTCGGTTCCACTGGCCGGCCACCACATGTGTCGGTCACCCGACCCACGATCCGTGGGCCGAGTTCGCCGGAGAGGAACTCCCCCAGCGAGCGCGGAACCTTACCCCCCCTTTGGGCGAGGCATGTATACCGCCCTCGTGGCAGAGATGTACGCCCCTACGCCCGAAGTTGTTCCCAATGTGACTCAGGCGACACGAAGATAGGGGTAGTACTACCCGTTCCCCGGGTGGCGCGCCGGCATGTCGGACTGTTTCCACGCGACCGCCGGACAACCGTTAACCTCAGCGGCGTACTCGACGGCCGGCGGCGGCCGCCACCCAATCACGGTCTGGGGAGCGCCCTGATGAGTTTTGCGCGAGTGCGGGCACTCGTTGTCGTCGGTCTGCTGGCGGTCGTCGCCCTGGTCTTCGTCGTGGTGGCGCTGGTCCGGGACACCCAGAGCAAGGCCGGCACCGCCGAGGGCTGCCCCAAGGGTTGGCCGCTGGCCGACGTGGCCCTGCGCGAGCCCAAGGACGTCAAGATCAACGTCTTGAACGGCACCGACGAGGCGGGCCTGGCCGGCAGCGTGGCGGACGACTTGCGCAGTCGCAAGTTCCAGGTCAAGAAGGTCGCCAGCGACAAGAAGAAGGTGGACGAGGTCGCGGTGCTGCGGTTCGGCCCGAAGGGGGTCGGCTCGGCGCACCTGTTGAAGGCCTATTTCCTCAACGAGGCCAAGCCGGTCTTCGAGGCGAACCGCAAGGACGACACGGTCGACGTGGTCCTTGGCAGCAATTTCCAGCAACTCGCCACCACCACCGAGGTCAACCAGTCCCTCGGCGACCTCGGCGCGCCGGAGGCCCCGACCGGCACCTGCCCGGCGCCGATCAAGAAGTAACCCCGCCGGCCCAGCGAGCCCCGCCACCCGGCCACACGCGACGGCCCTCAGGGCCCGCTGTCCGGCCACCCGCGACGGCCCTCAGAGCCCCGCTATCCGGCCACCGGCGACGGCCCTCAGAGCCCCGCTATTCGGCCACCCGCGACCACCGGCGGCCCCGCCACCCGGCCACACGCGACGGCCCGTGGCCCCGCCATCCATCCGCGGCCAGCCGGCCGCCGGGTCCGGGCACCGAGCGCGACCGGGCCCCGGCGGATCCGCCGCCCTGCCCGCCGGCGCGGCCGGTCAGGGGCCGCCCGAGGCGTCCAGGGCGGCCAGCCGGGTGTGCAGCGGGTCGAAGAGCGCCGGCGGCGCCGCGATCACCAGGTCGGGACCGGCCGGTTTGCCGGACAGCCCGGTCACCCGCAGCCCCGCTTCCCGGGCGACCAGCCCACCGGCGGCCAGGTCCCAGGCGGCCAGCCCTTTCTCGTAGTAGGCGTCGACCCGGCCCTCGGCGGCCAGGCAGAGGTCCAGGGCCGCGGCGCCCATCCGGCGGATGTCCCGGACGTGCGGGATCAGTTCGGCGACCACCCGGGCCTGGTGCGCGCGCCGGCCGGCGTCGTAGCCGAACCCGGTGGCGACCAGCGCCTGCCCGAGGTCGGTCTCGGTGGAGCAGCGGACCCGGGTGCCCTCCCGCCAGGCGCCGCCGCCGGCGGTGGCGGTCCACTCCTCGCCGGTGGCGACGTTGCGCACCACCCCGGCCACCACCTCCCCGTCGACCTCGGCGGCCAGCGAGACCGCGCAGTAGGGCAGCCCGTAGAGGTAGTTGACCGTGCCGTCGATGGGGTCGACCACCCAGCGCACCCCGCCCTCGACGGCCTGGCCGGTCGGCCCGGCGCCGTACTCCTCGCCGAACACGGCGTCGTCGGGGCGCAGCGCCCGCAACGCGTCGACGACCTGCCGCTCCACCGCCTGGTCGGCGGCGGTGACCACGTCGGTGACGGTGCTCTTGGTCGCGGCGACCGACACCCCCTCGGCGCGCATCCGGTGCGCGGTGGCCGCGGCGTCCCGGGCCACCGTGACGGCGATCTCCAGCAGTTCCCGCGGCGTCGGCGCCGAGCGGATCATGTTTCATCCCCTTCCCGCACGACCGGGGCCGCCCGGACCGTGCGCGAGTATCATCCTTACAAAGTCCACATCTGCGCCGAATCGGCGGTCCAGACCGTCGGTCGCCGTGCGGCGCGGGATGATCGCCGCAGACGGCGTTACAATTCACCCTGCCCACGCGCCACGGACCGCCAGCGACCGGTCGGCCCGGGACACGGGGGTCCCTCAACGACTCGCCCGGCACGGCGTTCCGTGCTGCGCCGGACGACCCGGCCGTGCTCGCTCTTCGCCTCCGGAAGGTCATTCGTGACAGAACCCCGCCAGACCGGCGCCGACGTTCGCTCGCTCACCGACACCCTGATCGCCCACGCGCAGAGCGCCGGTGGCCAGCTCACGTCGGCCCAGCTCGCGCGCACCGTCGAGTCCGCTGAGGTGACCCCGGCCCAGGCCAAGAAGATCCTCCGCGCGCTCTCCGAAGCCGGCGTGACGGTGGTCGTGGACGGCTCCGCCACCACCCGCCGCCGGGTGGCCGCCGCCCGCTCGGCCACGCCCGCCTCGCGGGCCACCACCGCCAAGACCACCAAGAAGGCCGCCGCGCCGGCGCCGAAGCAGGCGCCGGCCGCCGAGGAGGCCCCGGCGCCGGCCCCGCGGAAGGCGACCGCCCGCAAGGCCGCCGGCACCACCGCCGAGGCGGCCACCAAGGCTGTCGCTCCGGCGAAGGCGACCAAGGCGACCCGGGCCACCAAGGCGACCGTGGCCGCCAAGACCGCCGCGGCGAAGACCGCCCCGAAGGGTGAGGGCCCGGAGGGCGACATCGACCCGGAGGAACTGGCCGCCGAGATCGAGGACGTGGTCGTCGAGGAGCCGGCCGAGCTGACCCAGGCCGCCGAGGCCGACGCGGCCAGCTCCGCCACCGAGAACGACTTCGAGTGGGACGACGAGGAGTCCGAGGCGCTCAAGCAGGCGCGTCGCGACGCCGAGCTGACCGCCTCCGCCGACTCCGTGCGGGCGTACCTGAAGCAGATCGGCAAGGTGCCGCTGCTCAACGCCGAGCAGGAGGTCGAGCTGGCCAAGCGGATCGAGGCCGGCCTGTACGCCGCCGAGCGCCTGCGCGCCGCCGACGACGGCGAGGAGAAGCTCACCCGGGACATGCAGCGTGACCTGCTGTGGATCTCCCGGGACGGCGAGCGGGCCAAGAACCACCTGCTCGAGGCCAACCTGCGGCTGGTGGTCTCGCTGGCCAAGCGGTACACCGGCCGTGGCATGGCCTTCCTCGACCTGATCCAGGAGGGCAACCTCGGCCTCATCCGCGCGGTCGAGAAGTTCGACTACACCAAGGGCTACAAGTTCTCCACCTACGCCACCTGGTGGATCCGCCAGGCCATCACCCGCGCCATGGCCGACCAGGCCCGCACCATCCGCATCCCGGTGCACATGGTCGAGGTGATCAACAAGCTCGGCCGGATCCAGCGGGAGCTGCTCCAGGACCTGGGCCGCGAGCCCACCCCGGAGGAGCTGGCCAAGGAGATGGACATCACCCCGGAGAAGGTGCTGGAGATCCAGCAGTACGCCCGGGAGCCCATCTCGCTCGACCAGACCATCGGTGACGAGGGCGACAGCCAGCTCGGCGACTTCATCGAGGATTCCGAGGCCGTGGTGGCCGTGGACGCGGTGTCGTTCTCGTTGCTGCAGGACCAGCTCCAGCAGGTGCTGCAGACCCTGTCCGAGCGTGAGGCGGGCGTGGTGCGCCTGCGCTTCGGCCTCACCGACGGCCAGCCGCGCACCCTGGACGAGATCGGCCAGGTGTACGGCGTGACCCGGGAGCGCATCCGGCAGATCGAATCCAAGACCATGTCCAAGTTGCGGCACCCGTCGCGTTCCCAGGTGCTCCGCGACTACCTGGACTGACCACACGCGTCAACCGGCCGTGTCGGTTTGATCACCAGCCGTAGAACACTCTTCGGTGACCTGTCGGTTGCGCGTTTGTGATCGTTGACGTGGCACCCTTGGTGCACGGCACACTGTCCTCCACGCCAGGTGTGACCTCGGTCCCGGCCGGGCACACAGGGAAGGCAGGGCCCGAGAAGGGTGTTGCACGATAGGTGAGCAACCGAAGAGAGTGTTCATCGGTGACGACCAGAGGAGGAAGGCGATGACCCCGACCCTCACGCCGCCGCCCGAGACGGTGGCCCCCCCGGCCGCCGATGAACGGTGCGACCGCTGCAATGCTGCCGGCAAGCTCCGGATCACTCTGGCGGGTGGGAGCGAGCTGGTGTTCTGTGGGCACCACGCGAACAAGTACGCGGAGGATCTCGTGAAGATCACCGTGCGGTACGCGACGGACCCGGAGTTCAGCTGGCGTGGCGCCGATCTGATGGCGAACTGAGTCAGTAACTATCCGCAACTCGACATAACCGACCGGAGGCACCCGAAGGGGTAGCCTCCGGTCGGTTTTTCCATGCCCGTCGGCCCCACCGCTGCTCGACTCCGCCTGCGGCACGCCGGCGCCGTCCCCCGCACCCTGACGGCCGCGCACCGATTGCCGCACGTCGGGGCCTCTCCGCGCCACGCCGGCACCGATTGCGGCATGTCGGCGCCTCCCCGCACCGTCACGGCGCCGCATGCCGCACGCCGGCACCCGCATGCCGAACGTCGGGCCCTCCCCACGCCACCACCGCACCGAATGCGGCATATCGGGCCCTCCCCACGCGACCACGGCACCGCATGCGGCATGTGGGCGCCTCCCCGCACCCTGACGGCACCGCATGCCCACACGCCGGCACCGCATGCCGCACATCGGGGCCTCCCCACGCCACCACGGCACCGAATGCCGCATGTCGGCGCCTCCCCGCACCCTGACGGCCACCACATGCCCACACGCCGGCACCGAATGCCGCACGTCGGGGCCTCCCCAAGCCACCACGGCACCGATTGCGGCATATCGGGGCCTCACACCGCCGGAACGGCGCCGATTGGGGCAGGTCGGGCAGTCCCGGCGTACGGGGGAGCGCGACCGCCGTCAGAGGGTCTGCACGGTGGCGATGCGTTCTTCGAGCTGCTCGATGGTGGCCTGGGCGCTGGGCGGGCCGCCGCACAGCCGGCGCAGCTCGGCGTGGATCTTGCCGTGCGGCACGCCGGTGCGGTGGTGTCGGGCGGCCACCAGGGCGTTCAGCTGGCGGCGCAGGGCCACGCGGCGCTGGGCGGCACTCATCGGGGCCGGCGGCGCCGCCGGGGCGTCAGCGGCCGGCTCAGCGGTCTGCTGGGCCGCCCGACGCCGCTGCGCGGCGAGCTGCTCGGCCTGCCGCTTGGTGAGCAGCAGGGCGACCTGGTCGGCGGTGAGCAGCCCGGGCAGGCCGAGGTATTCCTCCTCCTCGGGGGTGCCCGCCTGGGCGGCGGTTCCGAACGAGGCCCCGTCGAAGATCACCTGGTCCAGCTCCGCGGTGGCGGAGAGCGCCGCGAACCTCTTCTCCAGCTCGCCGCTGGCCTGGTCGTCCCGCTGGGCACGCTCCAGCAGCTCGTCGTCGAGGCCGTCGGCGTCCTTCGGCTTGCCCAGCACGTGGTCCCGTTCGGCCTCCATCTCGCTGGCCAGGCCGAGCAGGTGCGGCACGCTGGGCAGGAAGACCGAGGCGGTCTCCCCTGGCCGCCGGGCCCGGACGAACCGGCCGATCGCCTGGGCGAAGTAGAGCGGGGTGCTGGCGCTGGTGGCGTAGACGCCGACGGCCAGCCGCGGGATGTCGACCCCCTCGGAGACCATCCGGACCGCGACCAGCCAGCGCTGCTCGGACGCCGCGAACGTCGCGATCCGCGCGGACGCGCCCTGGTCGTCGGAGAGCACCACGGCCGCCTTCTCGCCGGTCACCTGCTCCAGCAGCTTGGCGTACGAGCGGGCGACCTGCTGGTCGCTGGCGATCACCAGGCCGCCGGCGTCGGGCATGCCGTTGGCGCGCAGCACGCTGAGCCGGGCGTCGGCGGCGCGCAGCACCTGCGGCATCCAGTCGCCGGCCGGGTCCAGCGCGGTACGCCAGGCCTGCGCGATGAGGTCCTGGGTCATCGGCTCGCCGAGCCGCGCCGCCAGTTCCTCGCCGGCGTTGGTGCGCCACCGGGTCTCCCCCGAGTACGCCAGGAAGAGCACCGGCCGGACGACGCCCTCGCGCAGCGCGTCGGAGTAGCCGTAGACGGAGTCGGCGCGGGAGCGGAGCAGCCCGTCGCCGCCCCGCTCGTAGCTGACGAACGGGATGGGGTTGTCGTCGGAGCGGAACGGTGTGCCGGTGAGCATCAGCCGGCGTACCGCGGGCTCGAACGCGGCCTTGACGCCGTCGCCCCAGGTACGCGAGTCGCCGGCGTGGTGGATCTCGTCGAGGATGACCAGGGTGCGCCGGGTCATGGTGCGCCGCCGGTGCACCTGCGGCGCCATGCCCACCTGGGCGTAGGTGACCACGGCGCCGTGGAAGTCGGCGGCGGAGTGCAGGTCGGCGTTGCGGAACGCGGCGTCGAGCTGGATGCCGACCCGGGCCGCGGCCTGCGCCCACTGGGTCTTCAGGTGCTCGGTCGGGGCGACCACGGTGACCGCCTCGACGGTGCCGTCGTGCAGCAGCTCGGCGGCGATCCGCAGGGCGAAGGTGGTCTTACCGGCGCCGGGGGTGGCGACCGCGGTGAAGTCCTCGGTGCGGCGGCGCAGGTACTCCACCATCGCTTTGCGTTGCCAGGCACGCAGGGGCGGGAACGTCTCGAGCGCCGGCAACCGCGGTGCCACGGGTAGCTCCTCTCCGCTGGCGAGCGGCGGTCGTCCCGGGCCGAGGGCCACGGGTACCGCCGCCCATGAAAAGGCCCTCGCGCATCGGGTGCCGCGAAGGCCGACTCAGCATAACCAGCGGCGGCACTTCTCCCCACTCGACGCCACGCGGGTCACATCCGGGCGACCGGGCAACGGGGCGGCCGCCGGCGGGCGGCCCGACACGGCGGGGACGTCCGGCGATCCGCCGCCCAGGGAGCCGACCGGCGGCCGGGAAGCCCTGGTCGGCGACCGCAGCCGACAAAGCCCGACCGGCCGCCGGGAAGCCCTGGTCGGTCGCCCGCAGCCGACAAAGCCCGTCCGACCGCCGGGAAGCCCTGGTCGGCGATCCGCCGCCCACCAAGCCCGACCGGCCGCCGGATGCCCTGGTCGGCGACCGCAGCCCACCAAGCCCGACCGGCCGCCGGGAAGCCCTGGTCAGCCCTGCGGGCCCCGGGTGCCGGTACCTGGCGGGCGCAGCGTGGCCACCGGGGCGGACCAGCGGCGGCGCAGGGACACCAGGCGCAACAGGAAGACGAAGGCGGCGGCGGCGCTCAGCGGCACCGGGGTGGCCTGCCCGTACTGGACCAGCAGGGCCACCACGATCGAGCCGGCGAGCGCGGCCAGGGCGTAGATCTCCCGGCGCAGCACCACCGGGATCTCCCCGGTGAGCAGGTCCCGGGCGAGCCCGCCGCCGATCGCGGTGAGCATGCCGATCATGCAGGCGCCGACGGCCGGCGTGTGCGCGTCGAGGGCCTTGAGCGTGCCGGTGACGGTGAACAGGGCGAGGCCGGCCGCGTCCAGCACCAGCACGGCGGTGCGCAGCCGGACGAGTTGCGGGTGCAGCCAGAAGACGGCGGCGGCGGTGATCGCCGCGGCGGCCGCGTACCGCCAGTCGCCGAAGGCCAGCGGGGGGACCTCGTCGATCACCAGGTCGCGGAAGATGCCGCCGCCGAGGGCCGCGACGACGCCCACGAGGATCACTCCGAACAGGTCCAGCCGCTTGGCCACCGCCGCGGAGGCGCCGGAGGCGGCGAAGACCGCGACCCCGGTGAGGTCGGCGAGGAGCAGGGCGGTGGAGGTGGTCACCGGCGGAGGGTACGTGGGCGGGCGGCGGAGCCGCCCGCGATCACTCGCCCCAGGAGTCGTAAATCTCCTTGCACTTCGGGCAGACCGGCGAACCGGGCTTGGCCGCCTTGGTCACCGGGAAGGTCTCCCCGCAGAGCGCGATGACGAAGGTGCCCATGACCGCGCTCTCGGCGATCTTGTCCTTGCGTACGTAGTGGAACATCTCCGGCCCGGTGTCGGCGTCCTTCAGCTCCGGCCGGTCGAGAACCTCTGTACTCACTTCCCACCTCCAAATCTCCAGTTTCGCAGGTCCGCCAGGGCCGGTCCACCGCAGGCCCGCCCGTTGGCGGCCCGTAACGTAGCGGAAGTGACCAACTTTCACATCAGTTTCGGCACCGAGGTGGCTGACGCCCTGCGCGACGGGCGCCCGGTCGTCGCCCTGGAGAGCACCATTGTCTCGCACGGCCTGCCCCGGCCGGACAATCTGCGGGTCGCGCGGCAGATCGAACAGGCGGTCCGGGACGCCGGCGCGGTGCCGGCCACCATCGGCATGGTCGCCGGCGAGCTGATCGTGGGGCTGGACGACGCCCAGCTGACCCGGCTCGCCACCGTCGACGGAGTGAGCAAACTCTCCGTACGCGACCTCGCTGTGGCGGCGGCGACCGGCGCGGACGGCGCCACCACGGTGGCGGCGACCAGCGCGGTGGCCGCGGCGGCCGGCATCGGTGTCTTCGCCACCGGCGGGCTGGGCGGGGTGCACCGGGGGGCGGCGCAGACCTTCGACGAGTCCGCCGACCTGATCACGCTGGCCCGGACGCCGATCGCGGTGGTCTGCGCCGGGGTGAAGTCGATCCTCGACGTGGGCGCCACCCTGGAGCGGCTGGAGACCCTCGGGGTGGGTGTGATCGGCTACCGCACCCGCCGCTTCCCCGGCTTCTACCTCACCGATGCCGGGTTCGACCTGGACTGGTCGGTGGAGTCGCCGGAGCAGGTCGCCGACGTGCTGCGGGCCCGGGACCGGCAGGGCGTGCACCATGGCGGGCTGGTGGTGGCCAACCCGCTGCCGGCCGACGAGCAGCTCGACCCGGCGCTGCACGACCGGACCCTGGCCGAAGGGCTGGCCATGCTGGCCCGTGCGGGGGTGACCGGCAAGGCGGTGACCCCGTTCCTGCTGGCCCACTTCCACTCGGCCACCGAGGGCGCCAGCCTGGCGGTGAACGTGCGGATCATCCTGCGCAACGCCGACCTGGCGGCGCGGATCGCGGTCGCCGCGGCCGCCCGGGGCACGCAGGCATGAGCGCGCGTCAGCGAGCGGACCAGCGGCACCGGCTTG
>NZ_KQ058815.1 GCF_000982955.1 Micromonospora sp. HK10
GGCGGCGTGGGGACGGTGGACGACGCCGTCCGGTCGGCGACCGGCGGCGCCGAGCTGGACTCGTCGAACGGCACGTCCTGCACTCTCGCACTGGTGTTCGGAATTGGGAACCCGGGGGCCTGGGTATGGGAGAGCCGCCGCCGGTGACCCGAAAGGGCCGCCTGCGGGGATGGTTAGATGCCCAGGAGAGTTTACCGAGGAGGGACCGATGGAGCTGTCGCTGGCGACCCGCGCGGTGGGGGAGCACACGGTGCTCGAGGTCGGTGGTGAGGTGGACGTCTACACCGCGCCGCGCCTGCGGGAACGGCTCCTGGAACTGATCGACGGCGGGGCCCGCCGGGTCGTGGTCGACCTGGGCCGGGTGGACTTCCTCGACTCGACCGGCCTCGGCGTGCTGGTCGGGGCGCTCAAGCGGCTGCGTTCGGCCGGTGGCTCGTTCGCCCTGGTCTGTGACAAGGAGCCGCTGCTCAAGATCTTCCGGATCACCGCGCTGGACCAGGTCTTCCCGCTGCACCCGACGGTCGACGCGGCGATCAGCGCCGACCCGACCGGTGCCGGCGCGTGATGGCGACCGTCAAGCTTTCCTTCTCGCCGGCCCCGGTGCACGTGCGGACCGCCCGTCTGGTCGGTGTCGCGGTCGCCCGGCGGGCGGGGGTACGCGAGGACCTGCTCGACGAGGTGCGGCTGGCCATCGGCGAGGCGTGCACCCGGGCGGTGGCCCTGCACCGGCAGTACGGGCTGCCCGACCCGGTGTACGTGGAGATGTCGGACAGCGGCGCGTACACGGTGCGGGTGGTGGACCGGGCCCCGATCGAGGCGGGCATCGGGCTGGCCGCGCTGGCCCCGGACGAGTTGGCCCAGGAGTCGCTGAGCGAGGACGCGTTGACCACCGGCGTCGGGTTCGCGCTGCTCGCCGGCTTCGTCGAGGACCTCCAGGTGCGTCCGGTGGAGGAGGGCGTGGGCACCGAGGTCCGGATGGTGTGGCCGGTCCGCCGCTGAGCTGAGCACGTAAAAAGGCCGCGTTCCCCGAGGGGAGCGCGGCCTCGTCGTGCTGGTCGCCCCATATATCAGATTTTTTCGCATAGCACAGCGACGAAGATCATCGAGACTGGGTGCCACCTCGCTGTGACCCTCAACACGTCGGAGGGCTACAGTACGCGAGTTGTCAGCAAGTGACCTGTCCCGCAGCCAGCGGGAATGGGTGTGCATCGCTGGTCCGCCGGAGTGGGTTGGCGCACGCTTGCGAGTCCGCATTCCAGGCGTCGGTCCGTGCGTCTCCATGGGCCGGCGCGAGTGTTCGGTACAGGAGGACATAGATGTCCGGGACCTTGGCCGCCGACGGCGGCGCACTGTCCCTTACCGGAGCCAACGTGACGTACGTCGTCATCGCCGCGGTCATCGCGCTGGTGGCGCTCGTCTTCGCCGCCACCCTGACCAGGGCGGTGCTGGCAGCCGGTAAGGGCACCACCAACATGCAGGAGATCTCCGGGGCGGTGCAGGAGGGCGCGTCCGCGTACCTGCTGCGGCAGTTCCGTACCCTGGCGATCTTCGTGGTCGTCGCCGTCGTGCTGCTGTTCCTGCTGCCGGTGCACGACACCGACGGCAACGAGACCCTGGTGAAGATCGGCCGGTCGGCGTTCTTCGTGGTGGGCGCCGGGTTCAGCGCGTTCATCGGTGGCGCCGGCATGTGGCTGGCGACCCGCGCCAACCTGCGGGTGGCCGCGGCCGCCCGGGAACGGGAAGGCGGACGCGAGGGCGCCATGAAGATCGCCTTCCGCACCGGTGGGGTGGTCGGCTTCCTCACCGTCGGCCTCGGCCTGTTCGGCGCGGCGCTGGTCGTGCTGATCTTCCGGGGTGACGCGCCCACCGTGCTGGAGGGCTTCGGCTTCGGCGCCGCGCTGCTCGCCATGTTCATGCGGGTCGGCGGCGGCATCTTCACCAAGGCCGCCGACGTCGGCGCCGACCTGGTCGGCAAGGTCGAGCAGGGCATCCCCGAGGACGACCCGCGCAACGCCGCCACCATCGCCGACAACGTCGGCGACAACGTCGGCGACTGCGCCGGCATGGCCGCCGACCTCTTCGAGTCGTACGCGGTCACCCTGGTCGCCGCGCTGATCCTGGGCCGCGCCGCGTTCGGCGAGGAAGGCCTGGTCTTCCCGCTGATCATCTCCACCATCGGCGTGCTCGTCGCGATCGTCGGCGTCTTCATCACCCGGCTGCGCCCCAGCGACCGCAACGGCCTCACCGCGATCAACCGGGCCTTCTACCTCTCCGCGGTGATCGCCGCGGTGCTGGTCGCGATCGCCGCGTTCGCCTACCTGCCGGCGACCTTCGGCGAGTTCGACAGCGGGCTGACCGACGCCTCCGGCAACCCGCGGCTGGTGGCCATCGGCGCCGTGGTGATCGGCATCGTGCTGGCCGCCGCGATCCAGGCGCTCACCGGCTACTTCACCGAGACCAACCGGCGCCCGGTGCAGGACATCGGCAAGAGCTCACAGACCGGTCCGGCCACCGTCATCCTCGCCGGCATCAGCGTCGGCCTGGAGTCCGCCGTCTACTCGGCGCTGCTGATCGGCGCCGGCGTGTTCGGCGCGTTCCTGCTCGGTGGCAGCTCCATCACCCTGTCGCTGTTCGCGGTGGCGCTGGCCGGCACCGGCCTGCTCACCACCGTCGGCGTCATCGTCGCCATGGACACCTTCGGCCCGATCTCCGACAACGCGCAGGGCGTGGCCGAGATGTCCGGCGACATCGACGAGCACGGCGCTCGGACGCTGACCGAGCTGGACGCGGTCGGCAACACCACCAAGGCGATCACCAAGGGCATCGCGATCGCCACCGCGGTGCTCGCCGCGACCGCGCTGTTCGGCTCGTACACCGACACGCTGCGCTCCTCGTACGGGGACGCGGGCGTGGGCGACGTCGGCACCGAGATCCTCAACGCGCTCAACGTGGCCAACCCGCGCAACCTGGTCGGCCTGATCATCGGCGCGGCGGTGGTCTTCCTCTTCTCCGGCCTGGCCATCAACGCGGTCTCCCGCTCGGCCGGCGCCGTGGTGATGGAGGTCCGCCGGCAGTTCCGTGAGCTGCCCGGCATCATGGACCGCACCCAGCGGCCCGAGTACGGCAAGGTCGTCGACATCTGCACCCGGGACGCGCAGCGCGAGCTGATGACCCCCGGCCTGCTGGCCATCCTGGCCCCGATCGCGGTGGGCTTCGGCCTCGGCCCGGGCGCGCTGGCGTCCTACCTGGCCGGTGCGATCGGCGCGGGCACCCTGATGGCGGTCTTCCTGGCCAACTCCGGTGGCGCCTGGGACAACGCGAAGAAGCTGGTCGAGGACGGCGCGTACGGCGGCAAGGGCTCCGAGTCGCACGCCGCGACCGTCATCGGCGACACCGTCGGCGACCCGTTCAAGGACACCGCCGGCCCGGCGATCAACCCGCTGATCAAGGTGATGAACCTGGTCTCGCTGCTGATCGCCCCGGCCGTGGTGGCCTGGAGCGTGGGCGACGACCGGAACACCCCGCTGCGCATCACGATCGCGATCGTGGCGGCGCTGATCATCGTGGCGGCCGTGGTGTTCAGCAAGCGCAAGGGCGTGGCGATGGCCGAGTCCGGCACCGACGCCGGCAGCCCGGACCAGGAGCCGGAGACGGTCAACGCCTGACCCGGCACGGCAGCGGCCCCCGGCCGGCGTTCCGCGCCGGCCGGGGGCCCGTCCGTCCGGTCCGGGGCCGGAAACCTGACCGGTGGCAGTTCCACCCGGAGGCCGTACGCTGCTTCGCATGCGTACGTGCCGGGCGGCAACCGCCGGAAAGCTCACGGTGGTCCTGGCCACGCTCAGCCTCCTCCTCGCCGGCTGCGGCGGCCCCAGCCCGCGGGCCTGGGCCACCTCGGTGTGCCAGGCGCTCACCCCGTGGCGCGCGGAGATCAACAAGCTGACCAGCAGCACCCAGCAGCAGATGACCGCGCAGACCACCCCGGCGCAGGCCAAGGAGAACCTGGTCCGGCTCTTCGCCGGCGCCGAGCAGGCCAGCGAGACCGCCCGACGCAAGGTCGAGGAGGCCGGCGTGCCGGAGACCGACCACGGCGCGGAGATCTCCGCCGGCTTCCGCGCCTCGCTGAGCAAGATGCGCGACGCGTACGGCCGGGCCCGGGACACCATCGACAAGCTGGACACCAGTCAGGCCGGGCCGTTCTACACCGGCGTCCGCGCCGCCGTGGACACCCTCAACAAGGAGTACGACGCGAGCGCGCTGGACACCAGCCAGCTCAATTCGACCGAGCTCAAAGAGGCCTTCGACGAGGTCCCGGAGTGTCGCTGACGCCACCTTCCCCGCATCCGGTCCGGCAGCCCTCGCTCTTCTCCACCGAGGCCGCCGACCCGGTCCTGCCCGATCTGGCCGGCCTGCTGGCCGGGCCGGGCGAGGTGGTGCGGATGGGTGGCACCGCCCGGATCTCCGTGCTGGTGGACGCCGCCTGGCGGGTGCACGTGCTGGTGGCCGAGTTCGGCGCCCGCGGGGTGCCGGCGAGCTGGGCCCCGACCGGGGACGGGCGGCACCTGGTCCGCACCGCGTACGCGACGACCCTCGCCCCGCTCGCCCGGGCCTGGCTGCCGCGCGGCACGGTGAAGCGGCCCCCGGCCGGGTTCCACCTCAACGGGCGGCGGCTGCGGCTCTGGCTGGCTGCCGCGGGGGCCGCCGATCCGGCCGGCTTCCTGCTCCGGCTCGGCGCCGCCGACGAGGACTGCTGGCCGGCGGTCCGGGCCGCGCTGGCCGCGGTGGGCCTGCCCGGCGCGTTCGTGGAGCCGGGCGAGGGCGGCCCGGCGTACCGGATCGCCGGCCGGCGGCGGTTGGCCCGGCTGGCGGAGCTGGTGGGCGACCGCCCGCCCGCGGCGCCGCCCGCCGAGTGGCCCGGCCCGCCGCCTTGACCGGCCGGGCCAGGCGCAATCGCACCGGCTGTCCGATCCCGGACACCTCCGGCCGGTGGTCGGTCCGGGAAAACGGCGCGAAGATGGTCGGCCGTGGGGCGTGTGATCGTCACAGTCACCCGCTCGGCGCCCTACCCACGGTGTACGGTGGCGCCGTCCGGCGGCGGTCACCGGTGGCCGCCACACAGTGATCGTTTGCCGCCCTCGAAACCCGCGACCCGGACGGCGCGTTACGTTGGACATCCGGACCGCCGACGGGCCGGCCGGTGCAACACGGCCGGAAACGGGCATGGAGCAGGAGTGAGGTCGGAGAGAGACGTGCCGAGCAACGCTGGAACCACCCGTCTGGTCATCGTCGAGTCGCCGGCGAAGGCCAAGACGATCTCGGGCTACCTCGGCCCGGGGTATGTCGTGGAGGCCAGCTTCGGTCACGTCCGCGACCTGCCCCGCAACGCCGCCGACGTGCCGGCCAAGTACAAGGGTGAGCCGTGGGCGCGGCTCGGCGTGGACGTCGACAACGGCTTCCACGCGCTCTACGTCGTCTCCGCCGACCGCCGGCAGCAGATCAGCAAGCTGGTGAAGCTGGCCAAGGAGGTCGACGAGATCTTCCTGGCGACGGATGAGGACCGCGAGGGCGAGGCGATCGCCTGGCACCTGGTGGAGACCCTCAAGCCCAAGGTGCCGGTCAAGCGGATGGTCTTCCACGAGATCACCAAGCCGGCCATCCAGGCCGCGGTCGCCAACCCGCGCGAGATCGACCGTGACCTGGTCGACGCGCAGGAGGCGCGGCGCATCCTGGACCGGCTGTACGGCTACGAGGTCTCCCCGGTGCTGTGGAAGAAGGTCATGCCGAAGCTCTCGGCGGGCCGGGTGCAGTCCGTGGCGACCCGGATCGTGGTGGAGCGGGAACGGCAGCGGATGGCCTTCCGCACCGCCGAGTACTGGGACATCCTGGCCACCCTGGCGGTGGCGAACCCGGGCGAGGGTCCGCGCACCTTCAACGCCACCCTGATCGCGCTGAACGGCGACCGGATCGCCACCGGCAAGGACTTCGAGCCGACCACCGGCCGGGTCCGGCCCGGCGCGGGCGTGGTGCACCTGGACTCCGGCGGGGCCCGCGGGCTCGCCGCCCGGCTCGCGGACCGGCCGTTCACCGTCACCCGGGTCGAGGAGAAGCCCTACCGCCGCCGGCCCTACGCGCCGTTCATCACCTCCACCCTCCAGCAGGAGGCGGCCCGCAAGCTGCGGTTGTCGTCGCAGCAGACGATGCGTACCGCGCAGCGGCTCTACGAGAACGGCTACATCACCTACATGCGTACCGACTCGGTGAACCTGTCGGAGACCGCCATCTCGGCGGCTCGCCGGCAGATCGTCGAGCTGTACGGCGAGCGCAGCGTGCCGCCGGAGCCGCGCCGCTACACCGGCAAGGTGAAGAACGCGCAGGAGGCGCACGAGGCGATCCGCCCCGCCGGGGACAACTTCCGCACCCCGGGCGAGGTGGCCAAGGAGTTGTCCGGCGAGGAGTTCAAGCTCTACGAGCTGATCTGGCGGCGCACCATCGCCTCGCAGATGACCGACGCGGTCGGCTCCAGCGTCTCGGTGCGGATCCGGGCCGTCTCCACCGCCCAGGAGGAGGCCGACTTCGGGGCGACCGGCAAGACCATCACCGACCCGGGCTTCCTGCGCGCGTACGTCGAGTCCAGCGACGACGAGAACGCCGAGGCCGAGGACGCCGAGCGGCGGCTGCCCACGCTGGTCAAGGACCAGCCGCTGACCGCCGACGAGCTGGCCGCGCAGGGCCACCACACCCAGCCGCCCGCCCGCTACACGGAGGCGTCGCTGGTCAAGGCGCTGGAGGAGCTGGGCATCGGCCGCCCCTCCACGTACGCGTCGATCATGCAGACCATCCAGGACCGCGGGTACGTGGTGAAGCGCGGCCAGGCCATGATCCCGTCGTTCCTGGCGTTCGCGGTGATCGGGCTGATGGAGCGGCACTACCCGCGCCTCATCGACTACGACTTCACGGCCAGCATGGAGAACGAGCTGGACGAGATCGCCGGCGGTGACCACGCCGCGGTCGACTTCCTCACCTCGTTCTACTTCGGCAGCACCAACGGCACCGGCGACCAGGCCATCGCGCACGCCGGTGGGCTGAAGAAGCTGGTCACCGAGAACCTCAGCGAGATCGACGCGCGCAGCGTCAACTCCATCCCGCTCTTCACCGACGAGGACGGGCGCGAGGTCGTCGTCCGGGTCGGCCGGTACGGGCCGTACCTGCAGCGGGCGCTGCCGGGTGAGCAGCCCACGCCGGCCGCCTCGGGTGAGGGCGAGGAGGGCGGCGGTCAGGGTGACCGGGCGCCGATCCCCGAGGGCCTGGCCCCCGACGAGCTGACCCCGGAGAAGGTGCACGAGCTGTTCCTCGGCGGCGGGGGCGAGCGCAAGCTCGGCGACGACCCGGCCACCGGCGAGCCGATCGTGCTCAAGTCCGGCCGGTTCGGCCCGTACGTGGCCAGCGGCGAGCGAAAGTCCTCGCTGCTGCGCTCGCAGTCGCCGGACACGCTCACCTTCGACGAGGCGTTGAAGCTGCTCAGCCTGCCCCGGCTGATCGGCGTGGCGCCCGACGGGGCCGAGGTGTTCGCCAACAACGGCCGCTACGGCCCGTACGTCAAGCGCGGTGACGAGTTCCGCTCGCTGGACTCGGAAGACAAGATGTTCACCGTCACGCTGGACGAGGCGCTCGCCCTGCTGGCCGCCCCGAAGACCCGCCAGCGCCGGGCCGCCGCGCCGCCGCTGCGGGAGATGGGCAACGACCCGCTCACCGAGAAGCCGCTGGTGATCAAGGACGGCCGGTTCGGCCCGTACGTGACCGACGGCGAGACGAACGCGTCGCTGCGGCGCGGGCAGACCCCGGAGGCGCTGACCCTGGAGGAGGCCTCCGAGATGCTCGCCGAGAAGCGGGCGAAGGGTCCGGCGCCGAAGAAGAAGGCGGCGGCGAAGAAGGCGGCCCCGGCAAAGAAGACGGCGGCGGCGAAGAAGACCGCGGCCGCCAAGTCCACCGCCGCCAAGAAGACCACCACGGCGAAGACCAGCACGGCCAAAAAGGCCCCCGCCAAGAAAACCACCCCCCCCAAGGCCACCACCTCAACCGAGTAGCGGCAATCCGCCGAGATCTTGGTACGTTTCCGCCCTCCAGGGGGCGGATCCGTACCAAGATTTCTCAGCCGGACCAGCCGGCGCTGCGGAGGGCGGCACGGAGTTGAGCCAGGACTCGGTCCGGGTGGTTGCGGACGGCCCAGGCGGGGAAGCGGAGGATGCGGTTGCCTTCGACCCACAGATCGTTCTGGCGCTGCATGTCGACCCAGGCGGTCCGCGGATCGAGATGCTGGCCGCCGTCTATCTCGACGTGTATCCGCCACAGGTCGAACCAGACATCAAGATAGCGCCGGCGCCCGGCGGCGTCGCGGCGAATCACCTGCCGGGACGGTTCAGGAAGCCCGGCTCGGCGCACCAGGCGCAGGAAATCCAGCTCGGCGAGGGAGTGGGCGCCGCCCGCCGCGTCCGACGCGGTAGCCCGGATCAGCCTGCGACGCCGGGCCCGAGGCAACCTCTCCAGCACCTGGTGCAGGTCGTCGCCGCCGACGAGCCGCTGCTGGAAACCGGCGGCGATCACGGCCCGAGCCTCGTCGTCGGTCGACGCCCACTGGGCCGCGTCGACCAGGGAGCGGGCGGGCATTGTCCGTCGTGGCTGGCCGACGTCCAGCACGTCCTCCGCGGGCAGCAGCGTCGTCCGGTGGACCTGAATTCCGGGCGGTAGCGATCTCGTCTGGTGCCGGGCGGGGAGCAGCAGATGGATGGCGCCGCTGTGGTATCGCCGCAGGCCCCACGCTTGCGCAGCGTTGAGGCCGGCGAGCACGGCCGACGGCCCGGCTGCGAGCACGGCGACCCAGCGACGCTGGGCTTCGGTGACCGGGCCACCATGAGTGACGTAGATCCCCCGGTGTGCCTGTCGCCATCGTCCGGTCGCCACCCGGTGTCGGATCGCCTTGACCGACAGGAACCGCCGTGCCTGGTCAAGGCTCAGCACGTCCTCCTGGTGAAACAGCAGCCAGCTCAGCTCGCCGGCGTCATCCCCCGGCAGCGCCCGCCGAGCCCAACCCCGCGACCGCTCATCCCTCTGGCAACCCCACACACCCTCCCATCCTCACCACCACGACTCCCCGCACCACCCCCTGTGGACAGCGGGGCGGAGCTTGGTACGGAAACGCCCTCAGGGGGGCCGATTCGTACCAAGATCTTCAGTCGCCGAGGACCTTGGTGAGGTACTGGTTGGTGAAGCGGCGGTGGGGGTCGAGGCGGTTGCGGACCGAGAGGAAGTCGGCGAACTTGGGGTACGCGGGGGCGAGCGACGCGGCGTCGCGCCAGTGCAGCTTGCCCCAGTGCGGCCGGCCGCCCAGGTCCGCGGCGACCTTCTCGAACGCCTGGAAGTACGGCTCGTAGGGCATCCCGACGTACTGGTGGATGGCGAGGTACGCGGAGTCCCGCCCGTAGCCGTGCGAGAGCCAGATGTCGTCGGCGGCGGTGAACCGTACCTCCACCGGGAAGAGCACCTTGAACGGCAGGCCGTCGACGATGCGCCGCAGCGCGGCCAGCGCCTCGGGCAGCGCGGCGCGTGGCAGGCCGTACTCCATCTCCACGAAGCGGACCCGGCGCGGGGTGCAGAAGACCCGGTCGGAGCGGCCGGTGTAGGTGCGCTCGGTGAGCGCCCGGGCGGAGACGGCGCTGATCCCGGGTGCCAGCGCGGGGACGGCCCGGCCGAGCCGGCAGGCGCCGGCGAAGACGGTGTTGGCCAGGAAGTCGTCGTCCAGCCAGCCGCGCCAGCGGGGCAGCGGCCGGTCGTCGGCGGGTACCCGGTCGTTGGTCTTGACCTGCACCCGGGCGGTGTACGGGAACCAGTAGAACTCGACGTGGTCGTGGGCCGGGACGAGGGACGGCAGGTCGGCCAGGACCGCGTCCAGCGGGGCCGGTCGCTCGTGTGCCCGCAGGGTGAACGCGTCGACGCAGCGCAGGGTCAGCTCGACCAGCACGCCGACCGCGCCGAGCCCGACCCGGGCGGCGGCGAAGACGTCCGGGTGCTCGTCGGCGGAGCAGCGCAGCACCTCGCCGGTGCCGGTGACCAGGGTCAGTGCCACCACGAAGGTGGAGAGGCAGCCGAGCTTTGCCCCGGTGCCGTGGGTGCCGGTGGAGAGCGCCCCGGCTACCGTCTGTGCGTCGATGTCGCCGAGATTGGGTAGGGCGAGTCCGTGCGCGGCGAGCAGCTCGTTCAGGGTGTGCAGGGTCATCCCGGCCGGCACGGTGACCAGGTGGCGGGCGGCGTCGACGTGGACGCCGGTGTCCAGGTCGGCGAGGTCGAGCCGGTGCCCGTCGGTCAGGGCCGTCGCGGTGAACGAGTGGCCGCTGCCCACCGCCCGGATCGTCCGGCCGGCGTCGGCGGCGGCCCGGACCGCCGTGGCCACCTCCTGCACGGTACGGGGGCGGACGACGAGGGCGGCGGTGCTGCTCTGGTTGCCGGCCCAGTTGGACCAGGCGGCTGGGGTTGCCGACATGGCGCTCCTCGAAGTGAATATGAACTGACTTCATATCAGGAACGTTGTACCTGGTAAATACCGCAATCGTTGTCCGCTCGTTGTACCGGTAGTCACAGTCTGGTGACGTGCAGATATGTTCATCCGTCGAAGGGGGGTGGCGCCGAGTGTCCACACCAGCCGCCACGACCGGGCCGCTGCGCCGGGTACCGGTGCAGGGTCGAAGTGTCGCGCGGGTCCAGCGAATGCTGGATGCCTGTGCCGAGCTCGTCGACGAGGTGGGGTATGAGGGGCTGACCACGACCCTGCTCGCCGAGCGTGCCGAGGTGGCGATCGGGTCGGTCTACCAGTTCTTTCCGGACAAGCGGGCGATCGTGCAGGCGCTGACCCTGCGCACGATGGAGTCCTACCTCCAGCGGCTCGACGAGCGGTTCTCCGCCGACGACCTGACCCACTGGTGGGACGGCGTCGACGCGGCGATCGACGAGTACATCTCGATGCACCGCACTGTCCCGGGGTTCCGTACCCTGCACTTCGGCGACGTGGTCGACCTGCACCTGCTCGACGAGCAGCGAGACAACAACGGGGTGATCGCGGACCAACTGGCCCGCGTGCTCACCGAGCGGTTCGGGCTGGCCGGCGTACCCGACCTGCGGTTCCATCTCGAGGTCGCGGTCGAGGCGGCCGATGCCCTGATCAAGCTGGCGTTCCGCCGCCGGCCCGAGGGGGACGAGCGGGTGCTGGTCGAGGCGAAGGCGCTGATCCGGGAGTACCTGCACCGGCAGGTCGACGCCCGGACCGAGGTCGCCCAGCAGAGCTGAGCGGCGGACCACCGGCGGCTGCCGGTGGCGATGAACGGTGCGACGCCCGGGTGCGACCGGGCAGGACGACGAGCGGCGGGTTCCCGAGGTGCGCCGGGGCCCGCCGTCGCCATGCGCGGGGCGCCCGCGCGGCCCGCCCGCCCGGCCGCGGCCCGCCCGGCCGCGGCCCGGCCGGCCGCGGCCCGGCC
>NZ_KQ058816.1 GCF_000982955.1 Micromonospora sp. HK10
CTCCCCGTCGTCGGCGACGCCGCCCACCTCGGTGGCGGCTTCGACGGCGGGGGCGGCTTCGACGGCGGGAGCGGGGGCGGGGACTCCTACTGACCGGCGGCGCGC
Source organism: Micromonospora sp. HK10 (assembly GCF_000982955.1). GTDB lineage: Bacteria > Actinomycetota > Actinomycetes > Mycobacteriales > Micromonosporaceae > Micromonospora. The sequence continues at coordinate 106 of NZ_KQ058816.1, forward strand.
AGTTTGCGGACCAGCTTGCGCAGGCCGGCCTGCCAGCCGTCGGGGTCCTCGGCCCGGCGGCGCGCGTACCCGGCGACCTCCGGGTGGGGCAGGATGAGGAAACGCTCCTCGGCGAGCCCGGCGACGGTGGCCTCGGCCACCTGGTCGGGGGTGAGCACCGCGCCGGAGGCGGCGATCACCCGGGCGCCCAGCTGCCCGGCGGCGAGGCCGTCGGCGAGCATCGGGGTGTCCACGCCCTGCGGGCAGAGCGCGCTGACCTTGATGCCGGCGTCCCGGTAGGTGATGGCGAGCCATTCGGCGAAGCCGACGGCGGCGTGCTTGGTCGCGGTGTACGGGGCGTCGCCCACGGCGGTCAGTACGCCCGCCGCCGAGCAGGTGAAGAGCAGGTAGCCCTGGCCGCGCCGGAGCATCGCCGGCAGCACGGCCCGGGCCGTGTGCACGTGGGCCAGCACGTTCACCTGCCAGGCCCGTTCCCAGTCGGCGTCGGGGGCGTCCACTCCCCCGCCGGTGGCCACGCCGGCGTTGGCGCAGAACAGGTCGATCCGCCCGTGCCGCCGCTCGGTCTCCTCGACCAGGGCGCGCACCTGCGCGCCGTCGGTGACGTCCAGCGCGACGCCGTGCGCGACCGGGCCGATCCGCTCGGCCGCGGCGCGTGCCGCGTCGGCGTCCAGGTCGGCCAGGACGACGGCGGCGGCGCCCTCGGCCGCGAACCGGCGGCCCAGCGCCGAGCCGATGCCGCCGGCCCCGCCGGTGATCACCACGACCCGGTCGGTGAGGTTCACCTCGACTCCCCTGCGGCGCCGGTGCGCGGCCCGAGCCGGGGCAGCAGCGCCGACAGCGCCGCCGCCCCGCCGGCGGTCAGCTCCGGGGTGGGCAGCACCGCCAGCACCGGCACGTCCACCCCGTGCTCGGCGTACCGGCGGACCTGCGCGGCGCAGTCCTCGGGCGTGCCGTGCAGCACCAGCGCGTCGACCACCTCGTCCGGTACGGCCGCGGCGGCGCCCCGCCGGTCCCCGGCCGCCCATTTCTCCCACATCGGGTCGAGCTGGGTGCGGCCGAGCCAGCGGTGGAAGGCCGCGTACGCCGGCACGGTCAGGTAGCCGGTGATCAGCCGACGGCCCAGCGCCCGGGCGTGCTCGGCGTCCTCGGTCGGGCAGACGAAGATCCGCGCGGCGACCTCGAATCCGGGTCGGCGCTCGCCCAGCTCGGCGAGGGCGGTCGGCACGTCGTCGGCGGCGAGCCAGTTGAGGATCACTCCGTCGGCCTCGGCGGCGGCGAGCCGCAGCATGCCGGGGCGCAGCGCGGCCACCAGCACCGGCGGGGGCACGGCCGGCGGGCGTTCCAGGGTGAACCGGCGGACGGTGAAGGTGTCGTACACCTCGTCGACGGTCTCGCCGCGCAGCGCGGCGCGCAGGAAGCGCAGCACGTCGCGGGTCCGCTTGAACGGCTCGTCGAAGCGGACCGCGTTCCAGTCGCGGACCAGCACGGGCGAGGAGGCACCGATGCCGAGCGCGAAGCGCCCCGGCGCGGCCTCGGCGAGGGCGGCCGCGCTCATCGCGAGCAGCCCCGGGCCCCGGGTGAAGACCGGGGCGATGGCCGTGCCGAGGCGCAGCCGGGGCTGCCAGGCCGCGGCGAGCGCCAGCGGGGTGAACGCGTCGGCGCCGGCGACCTCCGAGGACCACACGTCGGTGAAGCCGGCCCGGTCCAGGGCCGCGTAGACGGCGGCGTGGTCGGCGAGCGGGATGCCGCTCAGCGGTACGGTCATGCCCCATCGATTCGTCACCGGTCGATCGTGCCCGGTCACGGCCGACCCGAGCAAGATCCGGATCGGGTCGATCCGGAGGATAAGCGCCCGATAAATCCGGAAAGAGTGCTACGACTGCCAGGTGAAGTGCACCCGGGTCGGGCGGCGGCGGTGAGGACTCCGGAACCGGCCGTCCTGGCCGGGCCCGAGCAGGGCCCGAACCGGGCCACGTTCCTGGAGCTCTTCTTCGACCTGGTGTTCGTCTTCGCGCTGACCCGGATCTCCGCGCGCGCGTTCGAGGACCTCGCGCTGGAAGGGGGCAAGACCGGCTGGACGGCGCTGACCGGCGGCGGCAAGACGCTGCTGCTCCTGCTCGCGCTCTGGTCGGTCTGGCAGGGCACCGCGTGGACCACCAGCCGGTACGACCCGTACCACATCTGGCTGCAGGTCATCGTCATCACGGCCCTGGTGGGCAGCATGGTGATGGGGGTGGCCATCCCCCGCGCCTTCAGCTCCGCCGGGCTGGCCTTCGCCGTCGCGTACGTGGTGGTGCAGGTGAGCCGGCCGGGCATCCTGTTGCTCACGCTGCGCCGGCTGCGGCACCGCCGGCTCAAGCTACGCATGCTGATCATCTTCGGCACGACCGGGGTGCTCTGGCTGGTCGGCGCGCTGCTGCCCACCACGGCCCGGGTGACGCTCTGGACGCTGGCGCTGCTGCTGCAGTATCTGGGGGCCCGGTTCGGCTGGCCGGTGCCCGGGCTGGGCCGGTCGACCGTCTCGCGCTGGGACATCCACGGCGAGCACCTGGCCGAGCGCTACCAGCAGTTCTTCCTGGTGGCGCTCGGCGAGACGATCCTCATCGCCGGGGTGTCGTACAGCCGGGACGCGGCCAGCGTGCCCCGGACCGCCGCGTTCGCCGCGGCGCTGCTCACCTCCGTGCTGCTGTGGCGGATCTACGTGCAGCGGGCCGGGCAGATCCTCGGCGAGGCGGTCACCCGGGCGGCGCACCCGGCCACCATCGGCCGGTCCGCCGCCGACACCCACCTGGTGATGGTGATCGGGGTGGTGTCCACCGCGATCGGCTACGAGCTGGTCAACGAACACCCCACCGGACACAACCAGGTCGGCTGGCTCGCCATGATCCTCGGCGGTCCGGCGCTGTTCCTGGCCGGCCGGGCCCGCTTCGAGTACGAGGTGTTCGGCCGGGTGTCCCGGTCCCGGTGGATCGCGATCCTCGTCCTGGTGGTGATCGCGCCGGTGCTGCGCCCCGGCCCGCCGCTGGTCGCGGCGGTGGCCGCTCCCCTGGTGCTGCTCGCGGTGGCGGTGGCCGACGCCCGGCGCGCCCAGGGCCACCCACCCGAACCGGCCGCCCCACCGTTCTGACCCGGCGGCGATACCATCCGCGGGTGACCTTCTCGATCGTCGCCCGCTCGGCCGACGGACTCGTGCACGGCGTCGCCGTGGCCAGCAAGTTCCTCGCCGCCGGGGCACTGGTCCCGGCCGCCGCGGCGCAGGTGGGCGCGGTGGCCTCCCAGGCCCACGCCAACCTGGCGTACCGGGCGCAGGGGCTGGCCCTGCTGCGCACCGGCGTCGCGGCGGCCGACGTGGTGGCCGGCCTGGTCGCCGCCGACCCCGGCCGCGACGACCGGCAGCTCGGCGTGGTCGGCACGACCGGCGACGGGGCCACCTGGACGGGTCCGCGCTGCCACCCGTGGGCCGGCGGCCAGTCCGGCGACGGCTGGGCGGCGCAGGGCAACATCCTGACCGGGCCGGAGGTCGTCGACGCGCTCCGCGACGCCTGGCTGGCCGGCACCGAACTGCCCTTCCCGCAGCGGCTGCTGGCCGCGCTGGCCGCCGGTGACCGGGCCGGCGGCGACCGGCGCGGCCGGCAGAGCGCCGCGCTGCTCGTGGTGCGGCGCGGCGGCGGCTACGGCGGCACCGGCGACGAGCTGGTCGACCTGCGGGTCGACGACCACCGGGATCCGGTCGCCGAGCTGGGTCGGCTGCTCGACATCCATCAGCTGCTCTTCGGCGAGCAGGACCCGGCCACCCTGCTCCCGCTCACCGGCCCGGTCGCCGAGGAGGTGTCCGCGCTGCTGGCCGCCGCCGGGCACCCGGTCGGCGCGCCCGGACTGGACGACGCGCTCGCCTCCTGGGGCGGCGTGGAGAACCTGGAGGAGCGGATCCTTCCCGGCCGGATCGACCCGGTCGTCCTGGACCACCTACGCCGCGTCGCCGCGCAGGCCAGCGCCGCCTGACCGCCGGCGGCCAGCCGCGCCGCGGGCCGTTCCGCCGGACCAGCGGCGGCCAGCCGTGCTCCGGGCCGCCCGGCTGACGGGCGGCCGTCAGCCGCCGAAGGACAGCCAGCGGACGCCGGACCGGTCGACCAGCGCCCGCTCCCGGTCGGTGAGCGCCGACCGGCCGGTGGCCTTGCGGACCAGGGTGAGCGCGTCCCAGCCGAGCCCGTCGGGGAGCGCCCGGCCGGGCCGGGTCGGTGCGCCGCCGCGCGGCGCCGGCGAGCCGCCGGTGAGTAGGTCCGCCACGACCGCCGCGGCGGTGGGAGTCAGCCAGGGCGGCCGGCCCAGCGCGTCGGCCAGGTCCAGGCCGTGCACCGCGACCTCCACCACCCGGGTACGCAGGAACTCGGTGAGCGTCATCGCGTCGCCGTGCCGGGTCCGCACCAGCCGCCCCGGCGGCTGCCCGGCGACGGCCGCGTCGGTGGCCCGCCAGGCCCGCGCGAAACCCGCCGCCACCTCCGGTACGCCGGGCAGCGCGTGCGCCTCCCGCCGGGCGCCGTCGATCCGGTCCCGGTCGACCTCCGGGGCGAACTTGGCCGCCCCGAAGTAGCCGGAGGCGTCCACCTCCGCCCGCTCGGGGGCCGGCGCGGCGAGCATGTCCACCAGCCGGCCGGCGCCGGTGCGTACGTGCGCGAGCAGGTCCCGCACCGTCCACGGCGGGCAGGGCGTGGGCCGGTCGAGGTCCCCGTCGGCCAGGCCGCCCAGCACCTCCTCAAGCCGTCCGCACTCGTCCCGGAACGCCGCGCGCACCGTGTCCATGCCGTCCTCCCCGTCCGGTCCGTACCCGGCCGCCCAGCCTGCCACCGCCGTTTCGTCGCCGGGCGGCCGGGTACGCGCCGGGCGACGAGGAGAGGGGGCGCCGAATGGCCGGCATCATGCTGCGCAGCACCGCGTTCACCGACCACGACCTGCTGCCCGGGCGGTTCGCCAAGGACGGCGGGAACGTCTCGCCGCCGTTGCAGTGGGCGGACGTGCCGGACGCCGCGGAGGAACTGGTCCTGCTCGTCGAGGATCCGGACGCCGGCAAGGAGCCGTTCCTGCACTGGCTGGTCACCGGGATCGCCCCGGAGTCCGGCGAGGTGCCCGAGGGCGGGGTGCCGCCCGGGGGCCAGGAGTGGCCGAACAGCTTCGGGGAGACCGGGTGGAGCGGGCCGCTGCCGCCGCAGGGCGAGGACCCGCACCGCTACTTCTTCCGCCTCTACGCGCTGAACCGGCCGCTGGAACTGCCCGGCGCACCCAGGGCGACCGACGTGCACCAGGCGCTGAAGGGCCGGGAGATCGCCAGCGGCACCACGGTGGGCACCTACTACCGGTGACCGGCGTCAGCCCTTGTAGCGGGGCACCAGCCGGTGCACCACCGCGAGGACCAGCGCGGCCACCAGCGCCATCGTGCCGGCGATGCCGGCCGCGCTGCCCGCGTACCCGATGAAGAGCGGACGGCGGCCCAGCTCGGCGGCGGGAGTGCCGGAGTACGCGGTGAGCCAGGCGAGGGCGAGCCCGCAGGCGGCCAGCGCGAGCACGCCGACCAGGCCGAGCAGCGCGGCGGCCAGCCGGTGCGCGTCGGCCGGGGAGATCTCGGCCCGGTCCCGCTGGAAGAACAGCAGCACCAGGCCGCCCACCGCCGCCCAGCCGCCGACCAGGAGGAACGCGGCGACCGCGTCGCTGGGCCGGTGCCAGCCGGCGGAGAGGGTGGCCACGCCGGCGGCGGCCGCGTACCCGGCGCCGAGGAACGCGCCGAGCACCCGCACCTTCGGCGGCAGCACCAGGATGAGCGCGATCGCCACCGAGGCGGCGACCGCCGTGTGCCCGCTGGGCAGGCTGTTGCCGGCCACCGCGCGCTCCGGGTCGATGCCGAAGTCGGGGCGGACCAGGTAGTGCTTGAGCAGTTGGGTGCTCACGTTCGCCCCGGCGATCAGCAGGGTGGCGGTGACCGCGAGCGTCTTGCGGCCCCGGATCAGCGCGATGAAGCCGATCACCGCGGTCGCCACCAGCAGCGACACCACCGACATGGCGTTGAGGAGGCTGTCCACCGGGCCGTCGATGCGGTCCTGGCCGATCCGGTTGCCGGTCAACGCCACCGTGTCCAGCCACTGGCCGGTGCGGGTGTGCACGGCGAAGCGCCACACCAGCAGCAACGCGGTCGCCTGGACCAGTGCCAGCAGGACCAGCCAGACCGCCGTCCAACCCCTCGCCGTCTCGCGCACCCGCACACCGTAACGGCCGCTCGGGTCCGCCGCTCGTCGGGCCGCCGTCGCCGGCCGACCGGTCCTGATCCCATGCTGCTGGGCCGCGTCGCGCCTCCCGGCCGCAGGTGCCTGAGTGGGGTTCCGGCGGGCGGCCGGGCGCAGGTGCGGGCCCGCGGACGGCCGCACGCCGTAGCCGATCTGGCCGAGCTCGTCGTCGAACCGGTGCCGGAGGGCGATCGCCCCCGGGACGTGGCCGCCCTCGACGATCCACCGGGGCGTCGGAGTCGGCCTGATCACCGAGGACGAGCCCATACTCAGCTGGGCTGGGAGTTCTTAGTAGGTTGGGCCGGACCGGTGAAAGGGGATGGCGGTGACCAGTACGCCGGAGCGCGAGCGCCCCTCGCGGGAGGGCACCGAGTCCCTGGCCGACCTGCTGGGCGGCCGGCGCGGCACGGTCGACGCGACCCTGCCGCCGGTGGCGTTCGCCGTCGGCTGGCTGCTCGCCGGGCTGTGGGGCGGTGTGGTGGCGGCGGTGCTGGCCGCCGCGGCGCTGGCCGGCTGGCGGTTGCGCCGCGGGGACCGGCCCCGGGCGGTGCTGATCGGTCTGCTCGCCGTCTGCGTGGCCGCGCTGATCGCGCTGCGCACCGGCCGGGCCGCCGACTTCTTCCTGGTGCAACTGGTCTCCAACGCGGCCAGCGCGCTCGCCTGGGCGGTCAGCATCGTGGTGCGCTGGCCGCTGCTCGGCGTGGTGGTCGGCGCGGCGTTGGGACAGCGGACCCGGTGGCGGCGCGACCCCGCCCTGCTGCGCGCGTACGCCCGGGGCAGTTGGGTGTGGGCGGCGACCTACCTGCTGCGGGTGGCGGTGTTCGTGCCGCTCTGGCTGGGCGGTCAGGTGCTCGCGCTGGTGGTCGCCCGGGTGGCGTTGACCTGGCCGCTGGTCGCCGCCGCGCTGGCGGTGAGCTGGGTGGTGATCCGCCGTGCGCTGCCGGCCGGACATCCGGGGCTGCGGCACCCGGTGGCACCGTCCGCTGCGGACGCCGCGCCGGACAAGTAGGCAGCGGCCGCCACGTAGGGAGAGGCCGCAACGGTAAGGAGAGGCGGCAAAGTAAAGAGAGGCCGCCACGGGGGGAGCGGCCTCTCCGATGACGTACGTTACTCCGTTCCCGGCCGCTGTGTGATCCCGTGACGGGCGGAATTTCGCCACCTTTTTTCGCGGCACGTTCGTCTCCGGACATGAGGGTGGGCCGGTCCGTCCGCTGCGTCATCCGGACGGCCGGCCCACCCGGCCTGACCGTGGGAATCAGGCCGTCGGCCGACCGGGCACTCCGTTCCCCCTGTGCCCGGCCGGCCTCCGCCACGGGCGCAAGCCGCCCGCCCGTGGCGGAAGCGTCACCTCACCCGTTCGGGAAGTAGGTGCCGTAGTCGGCGTACGCCATCGCGACGTCCGCCTGGGCCCAGAACCGGTGGTAGTTGAAGACCGGCTCCGCACCCCCGTTGAGGTACGCCTGCACCTTCGGCCAGTCCGGGTCGTTCTTGTAGAACGACCGGATGTCCAGGAAGCTCTTGCCGGGGGCGATGGCGTCGCCGTTCGGCATCTTCCCGGACCAGCCGGAGGGGATGTAGAGACCCTGCCCGTCGGTGGCGTTGTAGACGTCGTCGAAGCGCCGGTAGTCGCCACGCGACTCCGGCATCGAGACGCCCTTGGCGTCAGCGGCGGCGGACAGCGCGTCCAGCAGGCCCTTGGCGGTGGTCTTCGCCGCCGCGTTGCCGGACTTCGCGGCGTACGCGATGAGGGTCCGGGCGTAGGCGGCGGCCACGCCGACGTCCTGGCCCTTCACCGTCACCTCGACGTGCAGGTTGGTGTTCGGCTGCGGGCTGGACGGGTTCCAGTTGTTGGGCTGGCCGGTCCACTTCATGTCCGACGGGATCGACCAGTTGGTGCCGGTGGTGGTGTTGGCGATGGCCCACGGCACCCACTTGTCCAGCAGCGCCTTGGCCTTGGCGTTGCCGGTCTCCAGGTACAGCTCGGCGATCCGCTGCATCGACCAGGCCTGCATGCCGAACCACTGGTTGGACGGCGGGTCGTTGTAGACCGGGTCGACGTCATAGAACATGCCGTAGAAGGTGGCGGTGCCCGACGGCGGCTGGGCGTAGCTGCCGTCCCAGCTGTTGGTGGCGCCGCCGGCGATGCCACCCTCGGCCGACTGGAGCCAGGTGTAGAACTCCAGCTGCCGGTCGAGGCTCTTCTGCCAGTCCGACGTGGCCGTCGGCGACTTCGGCTTGAGCTCGGCCACGTTGGTCAGCGCCCAGGCCGCGAACGGGTTCTGGTAGCCGAAGTGGCTGTGGCTGGAGCCGATCCGCCACGACCAGTTCTGCGAGGTGTCGTACGCGCCACCCCAGGCGTAGTACCAGGAGAGCAGGTAGTGCGCCGAGTCGCGACCGCTGCCGGCCGGGCAGGTGGACGCGCCCACGCAGTTGCCGATCTTCTTGAAGTACTTGTCGAACATCGCGTACCGCAGGTAGTCGCCCATCTTGGCGGCCTTGGCCACGGTGGCCGCGACGTCGGCCTGCTTGCCCTGCGCCTTGGCCCAGGTCAGCGCCCAGTACGCGGCCTGCACGGCGCGGGCGTCGGCGTCCGGGGCGTCGGTGTACTTCCACTGCTTGGCCGGGGCGCTGGACTCCTTGACGAACAGGTCGAGGTAGCCGTACTGGCCGCCGTGCTTGAACGTGTCGCAGGACGGCTGCGGCACGGTCTCCCACACCGACTCCTGGGTGCCCCGCTGGAAGGTGTTGATGTACGCCGGCCGGGTGGTGCCGTCGCCGCAGTGGCCGTAGCCGTAGGTGTTGTCCACGTCGAGCAGCCAGTGCATGCCGTAGATGTCACCGGTGCCGTAGGTGGACTGCAGCTCGGAGCGGAGCGGGTCCTGGCCGACCGGCACGTTCGGCTCCAGGGCCGACGGGTACTGGCTGGGCAGGTTGTGCTCGGCCGCGTACTGCGGGGTGCCCGCGGCGCCGGCCGTGGCCTGGTCGGCGTGCGACGGGATGATGTACTTCTCCATCACCGTCCAGGCGTTGTTGAACGGGGCCCAGTTCTGGGTGACCCGGCCGTACTGCGCCTCCAGCCAGATCCAGAAGCTGAACGCCTCCGAGGTGGTCTCGTGGCCGTAGTCGGGCGCCTCCACGATCAGCGTCTCGATCGAGTGGTACGGCACGCCCTCGGGGCTGAAGTAGCCCGAGTTCTTGATCTTGCCGTACTGGTCGAGGAACTTCTTGATGTAGGCGTTGTCCCCGCCCGGCACGTCGTTGTCGACCTCGGTGACGGTGACCGCGACCGGCGCGAACCCGGTGGCCGAGGCGGTGAGCGTGGCGGTGCCGCCGACGGTGTCGGCGTCCTCCGCGGCGGCGACGGTGGCGCTGACCCCACTGCTCCAGTTGCTCGGCGTCAGGGTCAGCGTGCTCGGCGACACGGTGATGTCGCTGTCCCCGCTGAGGGCGAGGGAGACCGCGACGTTGCTGGTCGGCGCGGCGCTGAGGGTGAACTTCACCGACGAGGTGCCGCCCTCGCTGACGCTGACCGCCGAGGGGGTCGCCACCAGCACCGGTCCGGAGGCCGGGTTGACGGTGAACGACTTCTCGGCGACGCCGATGCCGTTGGCGTTGTCGTACGCCTTGGCCTGCACGGTGTAGCTGCCGGCCGGCAGGTCCTCCAGCGTGTAGGCGTAGGGGGCGCTGGTGTCGGTGTTGACCAGCAGGCCGTTGCGGTAGAACTCGACCTTGCTGATGGTGCCGTCCGGGTCGCTGGCGGTGGCCGTCAGCGGCACGTCGGCGGGGGCCTCGAAGGGCCCGGTGGGCACGCCGAGCGAGACCGTCGGCGGCTGGTTGGCCGAGGTGCCGTTGCAGGTCACCCCGTTGAGCGTGAACGAGGCCGGCTTCGGGTTGCTACCGGAGTAGCTGCCGTTGAAGCCGATGGTGGTGGAGGCGCCCGTGCCGAGGCTGCCGTTCCACGACTCGTTGGTGGCGGTCACCTCGCTGCCGGACTGGCTCCACTTCGCCGACCAGCCCTGGGTGACCCGCTGGCTGCTGTTCGGGAAGGCGAACTTGAGCGTCCAGGCGTTGACGGCGTCGCCCAGGTTCTTGATGGTCACGTTGGCGGTGAAGCCCGTGCCCCAGTCGTTCGTCGCGTACGTCACGTCGCAGGCGGGTGCGGCCTGCGCGGCGCCGGCCGGCAGGGTCACCCCGCCGATGGCGAGGGTGATGGCGGCGACCATCGCCGTTCGGCGACGTCTGGCCATGAGTCTCATGTGCGCGGTGTCTCCTCGGACCAGGCCGGGACCGGAGCCCCGGCGGAGCGCCTCCACGCGTCGACGGGGCGTACGCGGGGGGACGGAGGCGCCCGGAAAGGTGGTCGACCCGGCCGTGCCGGGGATCGGGGGCGCCGCACCGGTTGCACCGGGTGCCCTCGGCGGCCCTCGCTCGCGCGAGCTGGCTCCGCGTCGCGGTTGATTGGAGAGTGTGCCATGGAAGCGCTCCCACCACAACGGCCAGCGCAGACACCCAGGTCGATGTTTCGATCTCGTTTAGGGGCTTTCACAAAGCCGTGACGGGCGTTACAGTCGCAAGCATCGCCGGTGGGAGCGCTTCCATCGACGGAGATGCAAGTACCAGATCGCCGGGTACACACGTGCCCGGCGCGCCAAGCCCAAAGGGCTGACGGCGGGCCAGCCCGGACGCCGCCGTCAGCCATCGCCCACCGACATGGAGGGAGGTGGAACCAGAGCCACTCGCGTGGCCCGGCTCCCGCGCGACACGCACGAAGGACGCCAATTCCACACGTGCGTGTGTGCATCACAGGTGGGGACGGGGGTTGCCCTCCCCCGTCCCCACACTAAACCCCCGTTGTCGACGGGAAAAGAGGCCGACGGGACAGGCGTGACGCGCCACCCGGCCGGCCTCCTTCGCTATCTGCCCCAACCTTCGCCGCTCGCCCGCCCCCGAGCGACAACCCCGCCCACCCCATCCCGGCCGCCCGACCGGCCGGGCCTCGCTGCTGCGCCGGCCCGCCCACGGGGACCCGGCCGGCCGCTCCTGACCTATGATGGGAGCGCTCCCGGCCCGTCGGGGCGGCCACCCATTGCGAGGAGAACACATGTCGCTACTCACCCGACGGCGCCTGCTCCGCCGCGCCGCGCTCTCCGCGACCGCCGCCGGCGCGGCCCGCGCCGGGCTCACCGGCGCCGCCGCGACCGGGCTCGCCGCCACCGCCACCACCGCCGGCTGCGACGACACCCCGGACCGGGACACGGACAGCGCGGACACCGGCCGGGGGGCCGTGCGCTTCCCGACCGGCTTCGGCTGGGGCGCGGCCACCTCCGCCTACCAGATCGAGGGCGCGGCCAAGGAGGACGGCCGGGGCGAATCGGTCTGGGACACCTTCAGCCACACCCCCGGCCGCACCCGCAACGGCGACACCGGCGACGTGGCCGCCGACCACTACCACCGGTACGCCGCCGACCTCGACCTCATGCGCGACCTGGGCCTGCGCAGCTACCGCTTCTCCATCTCCTGGCCACGGATCCAGGCCGACGGCACCGGCAAGCCCAACCAGCGCGGCCTCGACTTCTACCGACGGCTGGTGGACGGGCTGCACGAGCGGGGCATCGCGCCGATGGCCACCCTGTTCCACTGGGACCTGCCCCAGGCGTTGCAGGACGACGGCGGCTGGGAGAACCGGGACACCGCCGACCGGTTCGGCGACTACGCCGAGGCCGTGTTCCGCGCCCTGGGCGACCGGGTGCCGGTCTGGCTGACCATCAACGAGCCGAAGACCGTGGTGCAGAACGGCTACATCTGGGGGCACCACGCGCCCGGCCGGCAGGACCCGGAGGCGGCGTACCTGGTCGCCCACCACCTCCAGCTCGCCCACGGTCTCGCCGTCCAGGCGCTGCGCGCCGGCGGGACGAAGGTGCGCATCGGTCCGGCGTTGAACCTGCACCCCTGCTACCCGGCCGACGACACCACCGAGGCGGCCGCCGCCACCCGGCTGCACGACGGCTACGAGAACCGCCTCTACCTGGACTCGATCCTCAAGGGCGCGTACCCGCAGGACGTGCTGGCCGACCTGGGCGCGGACAGCCGGATGGCCAAGGGCATCCGGGACGGCGACCTCAAGATCATCTCTAGCCCGGTCGACCTGCTCGCGGTGCAGTACTACACGCCTCTCTACGTGACCGCCCAGCGCGACACGGTGCGCAAGTGGCCGACCTCCGAGGCCGAATGGCAGCAGATCTACCCCGACGGGATGTACGACATCCTCACCCGGGTCACCCGCGACTACGGCCGGCTCCCGATCACCATCACCGAGAACGGCCTGCCCTGCCCGGACACCCTCGCCGCCGACGGCACCGTGGACGACCAGGGCCGGATCGACTTCCTCCGCGACCACTTCGCCGCCGCCCACCGGGCGATCCGCGACGGCGTGCCGTTGGAGAGCTACCACGTCTGGTCGCTGCTGGACAACTTCGAGTGGGCCGAGGGCTACGAGCAGCGCTGGGGCCTGGTCTACGTCGACTACCCGAGCCAGCGGCGGGTGCTCAAGCGCAGCGCCCACTGGTACCGCGACGTCATCCGCAAGAACGGCCTGTAGGGCCTGGCCACACCGGCGGGCGGCCCGGCCGGGACGCTACGGCGCCGGCCGGGCGCGCCCCGCTCAGCGGGGCAGCGCCTGCTGGAGTTCCGCCCGCAACGCCGGGGTGAGCATCTCGCCGGCCTGCTTCGCCAGCCGGGCCATCTCGTAGCCGACCACGCCGACATCGGCGTCCGCGGCGGCCAGGGTGGCCAGGATCGACCCGTCCCGGATCTGCATGACCAGGAAATAGCCGCGGCCCATCTCGACCACCGTCTGCTTGACGACGTCCCCGTCGAACATCTGCGCCGCGCCGGCGGTGATGCTCATCAGCCCCGAGGTCACCGCCGCGAGCTTGTCCGCGTGATCGCGCGGCAGATGCGCGGAGATCGCCACCAACAGTCCGTCGGAGGAGACCACCACGGCGTGGGCCACCCCGGGGACCCGCTCGGCGAACGCGTTCACCAGCCAGCTCAGGTCACCTGCCTCCTGGCTCAACGTCGTCACTGTTGTCGTCCCCCTTCGTCGCGCGGCAGGTACATCACGGTGGTCTCCTCGGCCTCGGCCCGCCGCACCCCGCTGTAGTAGCGGGAGAGCATGCCGCCGACCGCGTCCGGGTCCAGGTCCTGGCGCGGCGCCGACCGGCTCGCCGGCCCCGCCTCGGTGACCGCGGCGAGCTGCGCCATCGGTACCCGGACCGGCAGGCCCCGCGCGTTGGTCCCACCGGTGACCGGCGTCGCGGCCGGCGGCGGCGTCACGCCGAGCACCGAACTCGACGGTCCCTGGCGGGAAAACCAACCGCCGCCGCGCGCCGCACCGGCCGCCGGGCTGAGCACGTCCTCGGCCCGTACCGGCATCGGGCGCACCTGGCGGGGCACGGCCGGCGCCGCCCCGGCGGGCGCCCCCAGCGGCAGCGGACGCGCCGGCGGCCCCCCGGTCGAGGGCCGCCCCCGGCCGCCGGCCGGCAGCCCGGCCGGCGGATGCGCGGGACTGCGGCCGGCCACCGGAAGCTCGGTGGTCGCGGCCCGCAACGGGCCGGCCCCGGACGCCGCGGCCACCTGGCTGGTCAGCCTCCGCCGCGCGGCCGGCTGGTCCGCGCCGTCGGGCGGCGCCGGGGCCAGCAGCTCGGCGGGGATCCGGACCGCCGCCACCAGGCCCTCCCCGCCGGAGCGCAACCACACCTGGAGGCGGTGCCGGGCGCCGAGGTGGCCGACCACGAACAGCCCCATCCGTTCCGAGGCGGCCACGTCCGCCGCGGGCGGCTCGGCCAGCACCGCGTTCGCCTCCGCCAGCGCCGACGGGCTCATCCCGAGCCCTTGGTCGGTGATCTCCACCAGCGCGCCCGCCCCCTCGGCGCGGGTGGCCACCCGGACCATCGTGTCGGGGCGGGAGAAAGCGGTGGCGTTCTCCAGCAGCTCGGCGAAGAGGTGCACCAGGTCACCGACGGCGTGCCCGCGCACGTGCAGGTCGGCCGGCGCCTCGTGGCGCACCCGCTGGTACTGCTCGATCTCGGCGCTCGCGGCGAGCAGCACCGCTCCCAGCCCGACCGGACGGTTCCACCGGCGGCTGGACTCGCTGCCGGCGAGCACCAGCAGGCTCTCGTCGTTGCGCCGCATCCGGGCGGCCAGGTGGTCGAGCTTGAACAGGTTCTCCAACTGCTCCGGGTCGCTCTCCTCGCGCTCCAGGTCGTCGAGGAGTTCGAGCTGCCGCTCGACCAGCACCTGGCTGCGCCGGGCCAGGTTGACGAACATGGCGTTGACGTTGCGCCGCATCATCGCCTGCTCCACCGCCACGTCGACGGCGCTGCGGTGCACCGCCACGAACGCCTCGGCCAGCTCGCCCAGCTCGTCGCGGGAGGTGACCACCGCCGGCGCCACCTCGATCGCGCCCACCGGGCGGTCCACCACCCGCAGCCGGTGCAGGGTGTGCGGCAGTTCGACCTGCGCGATGCGCAGCGCCTGGCTGCGCAGCAGCCGCATCGAGCGGGCGATGGAGCGGCCCACCAGCAGAGAGATCAGCACGGCGACCAGCAGCACCGCCACGATGCCGCCCAGCACCAGCAGGGTGTCCCGCAGCTGGCCGGCGCTGGCGTCGTCGGCCTGGCGGACCGCGTCGCCGAGAACCTCCCCCTCGAGCTGGCGCAACAGCTCCTGGCGCTGCTCGCTGGCCGCCCACCACTGCGGCGCGGGCAGCACCGCCGGCGCCGCGGTGCCGGTGGGCAGGCTATTCTCCTCCAGCTTGGTGGCCGCCACGAACGCCGGGTCCACCGACGTCTGGTCGTAGCGGCGGACCTGCTCGGTGGTGGCCGCGACCCGGAACGCGCCCAGCGCGGTGAGCTGCTGGGCGCGCAGGTCGGTCAGGGTCACCTGGTCGTCGGCCTCGTACCGGCCGCCGCGGGCGGCCGCGTAGAGCTCGGCCCGGATCCGGGAGGAGAGTTCCTTGACCCGGGACAGCTGCACGTAGCGCAGCACCGCGTCGGTGAGCGCCCGCTGGTCGTCACCGGGCGACGGCTCGGCCAGCAGGTTGAGCAGCGCCGCCACCGCGCGGTGGTAGTTGCTGAGGATGGTGTCGCTGCTGAGCACCGCCGGCGCGATCGCGGCCCGGATGTAGGCGACCTGGTCGTACGCCTCCAGCACCTCCTGGTACGCGACCCGCCAGGAGGCGCTGGCCCCGGCGAGCGGCTCGGCGGCCTCGCGCAGCTCGGCCATCGCCCGGTCGGACGCCGCCTGCAACGGCTTCAGCGCGGCGACCGCCGCGAACCGCTCACCGGCGGCGATCGCGTCGCGCAGCGCCGCCAGCTCACCGGCGGCCCGGTCCCGCTCCTGCTGGAGCCGGTCCACCGCGGTGGTGATCTGCCGGCCGATGCCGACCTGCTGGGCGAACGTGCTCAGCGCCGTGGTCCGCCCGACCAGCGCAGTGGTCTGCACGCCGGCCAGCACCAGGAAGGCGACGGACGGGATGACCAGCACCGTGGCGAGCTTGGTGCCCATCCGCCAGTCCCGCAACCGGAAGGCGGATCGGCGGGTCGCCGCCGGCCGGTCCCCGGCCGGACGACGGCGCGACGCAGCCGGCCCACGAGCCGGCTCGGCGCCTCCCTCCACACCTGCCTCCTCGGTCCCCCACGACTCCCGCGCGACGGGGAGCGGGCTCCATCCAACCAGGCCACCGGGCGGTGTCAACGGCTGCCCGACCCCCGCGACCAGGAAAGTCAGCCCGGCCGGGCCCCGCCTACGGTGTTCGGTGGATCGGGCTCGTCCGTCCGGCCGATCCCGTCGATGCCCGCCGCGGTGGCGATCCGGCCCGTGGCCACCAGCGCCGCGCCGATCGCGCCGACCTCCGGGTTGCGCTGGTAGCACACGCTGCGCGGGGCCAAGGCCTGGACGAACGCGGCCCGCCACCAGGCGGAGCCGGCCATGGCGCCGCCACCCAGCACCACCTCGGTCGGACCCGCGGCGCCCGTCTCCAGCACGGCCAGGTCGTCGGCGATGATCCCGCACAGCCCGGTCATCAGCCCGGCGAGGATGTCCACGGCGGTGCTGCCGAAGGTGAGCCCGGCCAGCTCCCCCGAGCCGGCGGGCGCGAGGCCGGGCGGCCGGTCACCGCCGAACCGCGGGTTGACCCGGATGTGCCGGCGCCGGGCCGCCCCGGCCAGCGCCGCCTCCAGCTCGGCGCCCTCGGGCAACCGCAGCTCCCGCCGCGCCCAGGCGTACAGATTCCCCCCGCTGGAGTACGCCGCCCCGGTCACCACGTACTCGTCGTCGACCCGGTAGCGCCACAGCTCGGCGGCGAGCGGTGGCAGCTCGGCCCCGGCCGGTACCGCCTGGAGCAGGCGTACCGCTGCGGAGGTGCCCACCGTGACTGCCGCGCGGGACGGGTCGACGCAGCCGGAACCGACGTTGGAGGCGGCCCCGTCACCGACCGGGGCGCACCAGTTGGCCCGGGCCAGCGCCGGCCAGCGGCGGGCATGCTCGCGGCGGAGCCGCCCCTGCCAGCCCTGCGGGGCCACCGCCGGCAGCTCCGCCGGATGTACGCCGGCCAGCTCGGTCGCCTCGGCGTCCCAGACGATCCGGCGCAGGTCCAGCAGCCCGGTGCCGGAGGCCATCGACATGGACATCGGCGCCTCGTCGAGCAGCGCGCCGAGGACGTACTCGACCAGCCCCACGAACCGGTCCACCCGGGATCCGCACCGCTGCCGCAGCCAGGGCAGCCGCACCGTCCAGTAGCAGCGGTGCCACCAGGTGCCGGTGCGCTGGTGGAACGCGTCGGCATCGGCCGGCCCGGGCCCACCGGCCGGCGCGGGGCGGGTGTCCAACCAGGTCAGCACCGGGCCGAGCGGGGCGCCGTCGACGCCCAGCGGCAGCACCGAGTGCCACTGCGCGGAGAGCGCGACCAGCTCGACGTCGTGCAGGTGCCCGCCGGCGGCCAGCTCGTCCAGGCACTCGAAGAGACTGGCCAGGTAGCCGGGGCCGTCCAGGGTGCCGGTGCCGTCCTCGCCGGTGCTCAGGTGCACCTTGCGGCGGGCGAGCGCGCCGGGACGCGGGGCGCAGCCCTCGTCGAGCACGAGTCCCCGTACCGATGAGGTGCCCAGATCCACCGCGAGAATGTCCATCGCCGGTCAACCTACCCGCCGGGACGGGCGGTGAAGCCAAGATCCGTGTGCCCCGGACGCGTCGATCGGGTTCCCCGGCAGGGTCGGCTCGCGTACAGTGATCGTCATGCCCGCGCACCTGTCCTGCTGGTGGCCCGCCGACCCGGCGGCCCACCCCCGCGCGTAGCTTCCCCACGCGGCCGCCCGACGAGGCGGCCGCCGGTCCATCCCGGTGCACCGGGTCGCCCCATCGGCGGCCTCCGGCCCACCGAGGAGACCCGATGACCCGCCCGCACGACCCGCTCGCCGCCGTCGCGGCCGGCCGCGACCCCGGCCCGTTCGCCCTCGTCCGCCGCGAAGGCGCCGACCACGTCGACCTGTTCACCGGCCCGGTACGCACCGCCGACCGGCTCGCCGAGCTGCCGCTGCCCGAGGGCGGTCCGGGGCCGCACACGCTGGCCCTGGTCCCGTACCGACAGGTCGCCGAACGCGGTTTCGCCTGCGTCGACGACGGCACGCCGATGGAGTACCTGACGGTCGCCCGGCACCGGCGGATCCCGCTCGACGAGGTGGTGGCCGCGCTGCCGGACCAGCCGGTGGTGACCCGCGACGCCGCCTTCGACATCTCCGACGCCGAGTACGCCGAGGTCGTCGGCCGGGTGCTGGCCGAGGAGATCGGCGGGGGCGCGGGCGCCAACTTCGTCATCCACCGCACGCTGCGGGCCACCGTGGCCGGCGAGCCGCTGCGGGCGGCCCTGGCCGCGCTGCGCCGGCTGCTGCTCGGCGAGCGTGGGGCGTACTGGACCTTCGTGGTGCACACGGGCACCCGGACGCTGGTCGGGGCGAGCCCGGAACGGCACGTCAGCGTGGACGACGGCCTGGTGATGATGAACCCGATCAGCGGCACCTTCCGGCACAGCGGCGCGGCGGCCGACCGGGCGGCCCTGCTCGACTTCCTGCACGACGACAAGGAGGTCGAGGAGCTGTACATGGTGCTCGACGAGGAACTGAAGATGATGGCGACCGTCGCCGAGCACGGCGGCCAGGTGGTCGGGCCGTACCTGAAGGAGATGGCCCACCTGACGCACACCGAGTACCTGCTCGCCGGCCGCGGTTCCCGCGACGTGCGGGAGGTGCTGCGGGAAACCATGTTCGCCCCGACCGTGACCGGCAGCCCGATGGAGAACGCCTGCCGGGTGATCGCCCGGCACGAACGGACCGGCCGCCGCTACTACGCCGGGGTGCTCGCCCTGCTCGGCCGGGACGCCGAGGGCCGGCAGACCCTGGACGCGCCGATCCTGATCCGCACCGCCGAGCTCTCCCCCGCCGGCGAGCTGCGGGTGCCGGTCGGGGCCACCCTGGTCCGGCACTCCACCGCCGCCGGCGAGGTGGCCGAGACGCACGCGAAGGCGGCGGGCGTGCTGGCCGCGTTCGGGCTCGGCCCGCAGGCCCCGGCGGACGACCGGGGCACCGGCCCGGCCACGCCGCACCGGGCGCCGGCCCCGCCGCTGGCCGAGGACCCGCAGGTACACGCCGCGCTGGCCGCCCGCAACGCGCCGCTGGCCCGGTTCTGGCTGGACCAGCGCACCCCGGGCGCGACCGCGCTGCCGGGGCTGGCCGGCCGGCGGGCGCTGATCGTGGACGGCGAGGACACCTTCACCGGGATGCTCGCCCACCAGCTCGGTGCGCTCGGGTTGAGCGTACGGCGCCGCGACTGGCACCGTCCCGGCCCGGTCGGCGGGTACGACCTCGTGGTGGTCGGCCCCGGCCCGGGTGACCCGAACGACCTGGCCGACCCGAAGATGGCGACCCTGCGCGCGCTGCTGGCCGAGCTGCTGGCGGCGGCCCGGCCGACCCTCGCGGTCTGCCTGGGCCACCAGCTGCTCGCCGGCCTGCTCGGCTTGCGGCTGGACCGCCGGGACGCGCCCTACCAGGGGTTGCAGCGGGAGGTGACGCTCTTCGGCACGCCCCGCCGGGTCGGCTTCTACTCCAGCTTCACGGCCCGCGCCGGGGTGGACCGGCTGGCCGGCCCGTACGGGCCGGTGGAGCTGTCCCGCGACCCGGTGGACGGGTCGGTGCACGCGCTGCGCGGGTCCGGTTTCGCGGGCGTGCAGTTCCACCCGGAGTCGGTGCTCAGCCGGGACGGGATGGCGGTGCTGGCGGAGCTGCTCGGCCATCTTCTCGCCCGACCGGCGCTCACCGGGCATGGATCGGACGATCGCGGGTAGGGCATGCGGTGACCGGTGGTTCGGGCGGGTTCGAGAGCCCTCGTCCGAACCACCGGTCGCCACGTCACGCTCAGCCGGCCAGGCCCCGCTTCAGCGCGGCACCCATCTGCACCGCCCGCTTGGCCGTGAGCGCGGTGGCGCCGAGGGCCAGGTGGTCCGGGGCGATCTCCCCGTTGTTGCTGGTGTGCGAGGCGCCGTACGGGTTGCCGGCGACGAACTGGCTGGGGTCGGTGTAGCCGGGGGTGACCACGATGCCGCCCCAGTGGTAGAAGATCGTGTACAGCGAGAGCAGGGTGGCCTCCTGGCCGCCGTGCGAGGTCGCTGTCGAGGTGAAGCCGCTGTAGACCTTGTTGGCCAGCGCGCCCTGGGCCCAGAGCGGGCCGGTGGTGTCGATGAACTGCTTGAGCTGCGCCGCGACCATTCCGTACCGGGTGGGCGATCCCATGATCACCACGTCGGCCCAGGACAGGTCGTCCGGCTGGGCCTCCATCACGTCCTGCGTCTCCAGGCGGTGCGCCTGCCAACCCGAGTTGGACCGGATCGCCTCGTCGGGCGCCAGCTCGCGGACCTTGCGCAGGCGTACCTCGGCCCCGGCCTCGCCGGCGGCCTCGACCGCCGCCTGCGCCATCTGGTACGTGATTCCGGTCGCGCTGTAGTAGATCACCGCGGCCTTGACCTGGCCATCCATCAGACGTGTCCTCCTCGGTGTCGGTCAGCGCCGACGCCTACCCGGTGGCTGCCTGGGCAAACGGGGCCGGTGCCAGGCCGGCCGCGCACCGCTGTCAATCACTTGTCGGGGCTCAAGATTTGCGCAAGTTCCGGAGGGAAGCGCCGCCTGGGTCGCCGGCACCGGGGATCCTGTTCGCACCGGTGCCGGCACAGCCGCCGCCCCTGCACCGGGGCACCTGAACGGGGGATCGCGCTCCGCCGGCAACGCGGCTGGCGTAGCGCGATCAGGGGCTCTCTCCCCCAGCGACGCTCAGTCGAGCTTGTCCCGCAGGTCGCTGACCCGCTTCTCCAGCCGGTCCACCGCCTGCTTGTTGTTGACGAACGTGCTGATGCCGGCGGCGAGGGCGAGCCCGAGCAGCACCGCCAGGACGCTGAGCACCAGGCCACCGATCGCCACGCCCCGCCCGGTGACTCCCGGGCGCTGGCTCATCCGCAGCCCGACGATGCCCAGGATGACGCCGATGATCCCGAGCACCAGCCCGACCGAGGCCAGGATCGCGGTGAGCACGCTGAGCAGGGCCGCCACCCCGAACACGAGCGCGAACGTCGCCGCGGCGCTGGTCTTCGCCCGGGTGGGTCCGGCCGCTGGCCGGGTGGCGGCGTTTCGGCCGGCACCCGGTGCCGGTTCACTGGACGCTGTCATCAGCACACCTCGCAATCCTCGCACCGGTTTCCGGCGGCGCATCCCCGCTCCGGCGGCCTTCATGCGTCGCGTCGGCGGGCATTTCCGGCACCGCTGCCGCTCCTCCTCCTATTCGTCCCGGTTCCGCGGAATGCCCGACGCACCGGCGGGGACTCAGGTCGTGACCCACGAGAGGAAGGACGAACCATGCGACTGACCGAGCAGCAGGTGCGTTCGCTGTACGGACAGGACGTCCAGGACCGCTCGGGCGCCAAGATCGGCAGTGTGGGCCAGGTATGGGCCGACGCCGCCGGGGAGGCGACCTGGGTCAGCGTGAAGACCGGGGTGATGGGCCACCGTGAGCAGATGGCTCCGCTCCAGGCGGCCCGGATGCAGCCGGACGGCCCGCTCCAGGTGCCGTACGACAAGGCGACCGTCCGCAGCGCCCCGGCCGTCGAGACCGGCACCGACCAGCCGCTCAGCGTGGATCAGCTCACCCAGCTGTACCAGCACTACCAGCTCGGGGAGCAGGCCGCGCAGCCGCCTCAGCGGATGCCGGGCGCGCCGGAGGTGACCCGGTCCGAGGAGCGACTGCGGGTCGGCACCGAGAGCGAGCCGGCCGGCACGGCCCGCCTGAACAAGCGGGTGGTGACCGAGAACGTGCAGACGAGTGTTCCGGTCGAGCACGACGAGGTGACCGTGGTGCACGAGCCGGTCAGCGAGGCCGACCGGGGTGCCGCCCGGGCGGAGATCGGCGAGGAGCAGCGCGAGATGGAGCTGCGCGCCGAGCGTCCGGTGGTCGGCAAGGAGCAGGTCCCGGTCGAGCGGGTCCGGCTGACCAAGGACGAGGTCGTCGAGGAGCAGCCGGTCAACGCGCAGGTCCGCCGGGAACTGGTGGACGCCGACGTGCCGGAGCGGGCACGCCGGAACCGCTGACCGACGTGCGTACCGGGCGGGTGGGCGATGCCCGCCCGGCCCGGTTGTCGGCGGACCGCACGTCGTCGTACCGGCGATCTATGCTGGCCGTCCACCGCCGACGAAGGGCCGCTCGTGACCGTACGCCTCACCGGCGCCGAGGCGCTGGCGCTGCGGATGACCAGCCTGCTGCTTCGCCCGCACCCGGTGGCGCGTCCGGGCGGGGTGGCCGAGGTGGTCGAGTGGTTCGGCGCCATGCAGGCCCAGGACGTGGCGAGCGGCGAGTGGTCGCTCGGCGTACGCCTGCCCGGGCGCACCCAGGCGGATGTGCGCGCGGCGCTGGAGCGGCGGGAGGCGCTGCGGACCTGGCCGATGCGCGGCACCGTGCATCTCGTACCGTCCCGCGACGCCCACTGGATGCTCGCGGTGACCGGCGTGCGGATGCTGGCCTCGGCCGCAACCCGGCAGGCCCAGCTCGGCCTCACCGCGGCCGACGCCGACCGGGCCGCCGACGTGCTCGGTGCCGCCCTGGCCGGCGGGGGCCGGCTGACCCGCGCCGAATGCCTGGACGTGCTCCGCGCCGCCGGCCTGGACACCGGCGGTCAGCGGGGCTACCACCTGCTCTGGTACGCGAGTCAGCGCGGTGTCACCTGCATCGCCCCCCAGGTGGGCAAGGAGCAGACGTTCGCCCTGCTGGACGAGTGGGTGCCCGAGCCGCACCGGCCGGAGCGCGACGAGGCGCTCGGCATCCTGGCGCGGCGCTATGTGCGCAGCCACGGCCCGGTCACCGCGCACGATCTGGCCCGGTGGACCGGGCTCACCGTGACCGACGCCCGCCGTGGCTTCGCGGTGGCCGGTGACGCGCTGGCTCCGGTCGAGGTCGACGGTGTGGCGGCGGTGGTCGACGCCACGCTGCTGGACGCCCCACCCGAGCCGGTCGACGACGTACACACGCTGCCCGGCTTCGACGAATATCTGCTCGGCTTCCGGGACCGCTCGCTGATGCTCGACCCGGCGCACGCCAACGCCGTGGTCCCCGGCAACAACGGGATCTTCCAGTCGACCGTGGTACGCGGCGGCCGGGTGGTGGGCATCTGGAAGCGGACGGTCGGGAAGCGTGCCGTCACGGTCACCGTCCAGCCGCTGACCCCGTTCGACGCGGCCCTGCGGTCCCGGGTGGAGTCCGCCCTGGCCACCTACGCCGATTACCTGGGCCTGCCGCTCCGCAACTCTTGGTGACGACTGCCGCTCCGGGCCTACTAGGGACGGTGCATCACTGAGCGTCACCGGTGGTCGAGGTAGGCCTTCCCCGCCGTTTCCGCCCGCACGCCTTTGACCTGGTGTTTCCTTGGCCCGCCAGCGAACCGATCCCTACCCTGGTCGCCGCCTTTGCTCTGCAGCCACGGACGCAGCGCTCACGCTCCGTTGCATGCTGCGCCGATGGCTGCAGAGCAAAGGCGGCGCACCGCCCACCCGGTCGGGCGTGCAGGGCGATTACATTTGGTAGTCGTCGGCACGTGTCGGACCGGGTGGGGGTGCGCGCGTCATGCCGCCGTGGCGGGGTCCGGCGGTCGGGTGAGAAGGGTCGGACATACTGGTCCGCCGTGGATCTGAATGACTATCAGCGTGGCGCCCTGCGTACCGCCGCTCCGCGCGACCGGGCGAACGAGCTGCTCCACCTGGTGCTCGGGCTGGTCGGCGAGTCCGGTGAGATCGCCGAGAAGTTCAAGAAGTGGGTGCGCGACCACGACAGCGACGAGTCGCGGATCGACCGGGCCGACATCGCAAAGGAGCTCGGCGACGTGCTCTGGTACCTGGCGGTGCTCGCGGACTATCTCGACCTGTCGCTGGACGACATCGCGACGGCCAACCTGGCCAAGGTCGCCAGCCGCCAGAGCCGGGGCGTGCTGGGCGGCAGCGGCGACAACCGCTGACCGGCGCGAGGGAGGGCGCGGGGGCAAGCGACCGAGGACCGGCCGGAAGCCCAGGACCGGGGCCAGGAGCCGAGGACCGGGGGCAGAAGCCGAGAGCCGGGGGCTGACGTCGCCCCCGGCCCTGGCCTTCGGCTACGGTCAGTCGGCCAGCGCGCCTGCCGCCCGACCCTCGTGCAGGGTGAGGTTCCGGCCGCTGGCCGGGTCGAACAGGTGGATCTTTTCCAGGTTGAACCAGACCCGGCGCTGCTCGCCCTCGCGTACCGGCGACTCGGCGGAGAGCCGGGTGACCAGGTTCGATCCCGCGCCGCTGAAGTCGGCCGCGCCGGCGTCGGCGGCCAGCTCCTCCAGCTCGGCGGCGGTGGCCCGCTCCCCCTCGACCGTGAAGTAGACGTACTTGTCGGAGCCCATCGACTCGACGATCTCGACGGGAGCGTCGAACTCCATGCCCCGGCGGCGGGTCTCCTCGTCCAGCAGCTCGGCGTCCTCGAAGTGCTCGGGTCGGATGCCGAGGATCAGTTCCCGGGGCGCGTCGGCACCGTCGAGCTGGCGGCGGATCCGGTCCCCGATCGGCACATCGCCAAGCGCGGTCCGCAGCCGGCCGTCGGCGACCGCGGCGTGCAGGAAGTTCATCGACGGCGAGCCGATGAACCCGGCCACGAACAGGTTGCGTGGGTGGTCGTAGAGCTCCTGCGGCGGGCCGACCTGCTGCACCGCGCCGCCCCGCATGATCACCACCCGGTCGCCGAGGGTCATCGCCTCGGTCTGGTCGTGGGTGACGTAGACGGTGGTGGTGCCGAGCTGCTTCTGCAGCCGGGACACCACCGTGCGCATCTGCACCCGCAGCTTGGCATCCAGGTTGGACAGCGGCTCGTCCATCAGGAACGCCTTGGGCTGGCGTACGATCGCCCGGCCCATCGCCACCCGCTGCCGCTGCCCACCGGAGAGGTTGGCCGGTTTGCGGTCCAGCAGCGCGGTCAGCTCCAGCACCTTTGCCGCCTCGTCGACCTTCTGGTTGATGGTCTCCTTGTCCAGCTTCGCCAGCCGCAGGGGGAACGCCATGTTCTCCCGCACGGTCATGTTCGGGTAGAGCGCGTACGACTGGAAGACCATGGCGATGTCCCGCTCCCGGGGCGCCTTGTCGTTCACCCGCTCGCCGCCGATGCGCAGCTCACCGGAGCTGATGTCCTCCAACCCGGCGATCATGTTCAGGGTGGTGGACTTTCCGCAGCCCGACGGGCCGACCAGGATCACGAACTCGCCGTCGGCGATCTCCAGGTCGACGTCCCGCACCGCGGTGGTCCCGTCCGGGAACCGCTTGCTCACCTTGTCCAGCACGATGTCGGCCATTGCTACCACCTATCCCTTTACTGCGCCGGAGGTCAGACCCGAGACGATGCGGCGCTGGAAGAAGAGCACGAACAGGATGATCGGCACGGTGATCACCACGGCGGCGGCGCAGATCGCCCCGGTCGGGTCCTCGAACTGCGACTCACCGGTGAAGAACTGCAGCGCCACCGGCACCGTGCGGGACCGCTCGGTCGAGGTGAGCGTGATCGCGAACAGGAAGTCGTTCCAGCAGAAGATGAAGACCAGGATGGCCGTGGTGAACACGCCGGGCGCGGCCAGCGGCGCGATCACCCGCCGGAACGCCTGGCCCTGGGTGGCGCCGTCCATCTTCGCCGCCTTCTCCAGGTCCCACGGGATCTGCTTGAAGAACGCCGACAGCGTGTAGATCGCCAGCGGCAGCGCGAACGTGATGTACGGCAGGATCAGCCCCGGCCAGGTGTCGAAGATGCCCAGCTGCCGCTCGATCTCGAACAGCGGCGACACCAGCGACACCTGCGGGAACATCGCGATCAGCAGCGAGACGCCGACCAGCAGCTTCTTGCCGGGGAAGTCCAGCCGGGAGATCGCGTACGCGGCCATCGTCCCGAGCACCACCGCGATGGCGGTGGCGATTAGCGCGATGCCGATCGAGTTGATCAGGGCCCGGACGAACTGGTCGGTGTCGAAGATGGTCCGGTAGTTGTCCAGCGTCCACTCCCGCGGCCAGAACTTGCCGTCGGTGAGCGTGGCCGAGGTCTTGAAGGACAGCGAGGCGATCCAGAGCACCGGAACCAGCGCGAAGACGACCACGATGACGTCCAGCAGGCCCCAGCGCAGCTTCGCCCGGGTGGTGGTTTCCACTGCCATGTCAGCGCCTCTCCCCGTCGTCGCTGCCCGGGGCAGCGGTGCCGAACAGCTTCACGAAGACGAACGCGATGATCGCCACGGTGAGGAAGATCAGCACCGACATCGTGGAGCCGATGCCGAGGTTCAAGCCCCGGATCAGGTTGTTGTAGGCCAGCATCGATACCGACGAGGTCTCGTTGGCGCCCGAGGTGAGCACGAAGATGTTGTCGAAGACCCGGAACGCGTCCAGGGTGCGGAAGAGCAGGGCGACCAGGATGGCCGGCTTCATCACCGGCAACATCACCTTGGTGAACCGCTGCCACCCGGTCGCGCCGTCGGTGGAGGCCGCCTTGAGCAGGTCCTCGGGCACCAGCGCCAGCCCGGCCATCAGCAGCAGCGCCATGAACGGGGTGGTCTTCCAGATCTCGGCCAGCATGATGATCGCCAGTGAGCTGGCCCGCTCGGTGAGCGGGGCGCTGCCGTCGAGGAGGTTGGCCAGGTAGCCGGTGCCGGGCGTCCAGGCGTACCGCCAGGAGAAAGCCGCCACGACCGTGACGATGCCGTACGGGATCAGCGCCGCGGTGCGGACGATGCCCCGGCCGACCAGGGTCCGGTGCATGATCAGGGCCAGGCCCATGCCGAGCACCAGCTCGATCACCACGGTGACCACGGTGATCAGGGCGGTCACCCCGAACGCGGTCCACCAGAACTGGTTGGTCAGCACGGTCACGTAGTTGTCCAGCCCGACGAACTCGCGCTCGTCCGGGAAGCGCAGGTCGAAGCGCTGCAGGGACAGCCAGACCGAGTAGAGGATCGGGTACGCGGTGACCAGCACCATGACCAGGGCGGCCGGCGCGCAGAGCAGCCAGCCGAGGCGTCGCTCGGCCCGCTTGTTCTCGCTCAGCGGGGGCCTGGGCCGGCGGCCGGCGCGCTGGCCGGGCACCGCGGCGTGCCGGCCGGTGGGGCGTTCGGCCTCGGCCGCGACGTCCGCACCGGCGGGCGTGGCGTTGATGCTCATGCGGTCACCTCCGGACGGTCGTCGGCGAAGCGGTGACGGACGGTCACGGCAGGACCCCCTTTGACTCGAGGGCGTCGGCGATCGCCGAGCGCAGCTCGTCCGCGGTCTGCTCGGGGCGGATGCCGGACGGCGGCGACAGGATCGCCGACATCACCGTGGAGATGCTCTGGTACGCGGGGGTCAACGGCCGGACCGCCGGCTCCTTGAGCTCCTCCAGGATGGTGTCCTTCATCGGGTACGCCTGGTCCATCTCCGGGTCGTCGTAAACCCGCTCGATGGTCGGCGGGACGCCGTCCTTGACGGCGGAGAACTTCTGGTGCTCGGCGTCGCGGATGCACTTCGCGGCCTCGAAGGACTCCCCCGGATGCTTCGAGTAGGTGCTGACCGCCAGGTTGACCCCGCCGATGGTGACCTTGCTCGGGGTGTTCGCCTCGATGCCCGGCACCCGGGCCCACTTCACCTTCTGCGCCAGCTCCGGGTTCGCCTCCTGCATGGCCGGATACACGAACGGCCAGTTGACCTGGAAGGCGCCCGCGCCGGACTGGAACTCCAGCCGGACCGGGTCCTCGGTGGCGTTGCTGAACGACGGCGACGTCACGCCCGACGTGGCGAACTTCTTGAGCTGGTCGAGCGCGCGTACGGTGCCGGCGTCCATCACGGCCCGCTTGCCGTCGTCGCTGAGGATCTTGCCGCCGGCGCTCTCCGCCAGCGTGTTGTAGAGGACGACCAGACCCTCGTACTGCGCGCCCATGGTGAGCACCTGGTACGGCTTGCCCTGCTGCTTGAGCTGCTGGGCCGCGCTGATCATCTCGTCCCACGTCTTCGGCGGCTCCGGCACCAGGTCGGTGCGGTACCAGAGGAGCTGGACGTTGGTGTTCTTCGGCGCGGCGTACAGCTTGCCCTCGTAGCGGGCGGTGTCCAGCGGGCCGGCGAGGGTGCCCTGCTCCACCTCGGCCTTGTCCTGGCCGGTCCACTCCCGGATCCAGTCGGCGCTGGCGAACTCCTGGGTCCAGGTGATGTCGAGGCCGAGCACGTCCATGCCGCTGTCCTGCGCGGCGAGCCGGCGCACCATCTGCACCCGCTGCTCGTCGGCCTGCCGGGGCAGCACCCGGTAGACGATCCGGTAGCGCCCGTCGGCGCGGGCGTTGCAGTCGTCGACCACCTTCTGCAGGTTCTGCTCCGGCGGGTAGTACAGGTTGATCGTCGGCGGGCCGCCGTCACCGCCGGAACCGCAGGCGGCCAGCGGCGCCGTCAACGCCAGCGCGGCGGCTGCCGCGGCGGCACGCCGTGCCGGTCGCCGCCGTTGCGCGGCCCTGTCGGGGTCTGTCGTCATCGCCCTCCCCCTCTCGTTGGCGAAGAGCCGGGGAGGTCACCCGTGCCCCGGCGCACGGCGAGACGGTCGGGACACCGGCCACGCACCGTTTCGCCCGCGCCCCGGGCGTTTCGTGCGCTGGACAGTGCCCTACCTGCGACGTCATGAAACGTGACGGTCACGGGACGGACACCACAGGTCACCTGGTGGGACGGATCACCCCGCGCGGCCTGCGCGGCCCGGTCGCCGCCCGCCCGGTCCGGCCGGCCTGGTCGCCGCCCGCCGGTCCGGCCAGCCTGCGTCGCCCGCCGTCCGGCCGTGGCGATCCGCCGGGCGGCCGGGCGCACGTCCCAGGCTGTGGACGGTGAGGCTACCCAGCGTGCGCTTCGGTGGGTTAGCGTCAGGTCTGCTCCGCAGCCAGCGCGTCGCCGTCGAAGTCGATACGCCTCCGGCCGACCCCCAGCCCGCCCGATCGGTTGGTTCTCGCGCGAACGTCCCTCTGCGGTCCCACCGGTTGGGCAGGATCAGCCCAACGAGGAGGTGCCGTCGTGCAGGACACCCGCGCTCTCGCCCTGACGTTCGAGGTGAGCGGCCTGCCCCCGGTCAAGACCGAGGCCCTGTCCCTCTTCGCCGCCGGGCACCGGCAGGCGACGAGGGTCCGTGCCCTGCTCCAGGCCGCCTGCACGGCGGCCCAGCACTCCGGCTGGACCCCGCTCGCCGGTCCGGTGGAGGTGGACGTGACCCTGCGCTGTCCGCCCGGGCACCGCACCTCCGACGCCAGCACGCTGCTGGGCGGGGTCTGCGCGGTGCTCCAGGACAAGAAGCGGGTGGCGAACATCGGCCTGGCCCACCTCGGGGTGCTGGTCGACGTCGCCCTCTACGGCGACGACCGGCAGATCCGCCGGCTGGCGTACGCCGAGGAGCCGGCCGAGGACTTCTCGTACCAGGTCCGGGTGGCCGCCGTACCGACGGCGGTTTGACCGACGGCCGCGGTGGGGTATCGCGGACGCCGATGAAGGGAGCGCCGATGTCGGAGCCACATGTCACGCTCGATCCGAGAGGGCTGGATCCGGTGCAGCAGAAGCTGCGCGGCCCGCTGGAGGATCAGCTGACCTCGGCTTTGCAGGCGGCCGCCGATCGGATCCGCGCCGACTACGCGGGCGAGCCGGTCGAGGACGTGTGCCGTCGGCTGCTCGACGAGACCCGCGCCGGCCTGCACCCGGACATCGCCGCGGGGTTCAACCCGGACATGGACGAGTTCTGCCGGGTGGCCGTGGCGATCGTCCGGGGCGAGATCTCCTGACCCGCACGGGACCGGCCGCGCGGCCCGTACCGATGGCGGGCCGGCGCGGCGGGCGCTGGCTGCTGTTCAGCCGTTGAGGTTCATCGACCGCAGCAGCACCAGCGCGAGCAGCAGCAGCGCCAGGGCGACGATCACCGCCGCCTGCACGGCCGTCCGCCGCTTCGCCGGCGCGTACGCGATCCCGAGGCCCGCCAGGCCTCCGACCAGCAGGCCACCCAGGTGCCCCTGCCAGGACGTCCAACCGGCGGAGAGCACCATCCAGATCAGGAACGGGATGATCACCCGGCTCGGCTCGATCGGGTGGTGGTGCAGCCGTCGGGCGAGCACCACGTAGCAGCCGGCCAGCCCGTACACCGCGCCGGAGGCGCCCACGGCGCCCTGGTGCGGGTCGACGAGGAAGCCGAGCACCGAACCGCCGAGCGCGGCGAGCAGGTAGACCGCCAGGAACCGCGACCCGCCGAGCCGTTCCTCGACCACCCGACCGAGCAGCCAGAGCCAGTACAGGTTGAACACGATGTGCAGGATGCCGAGGACGCCCTGGGTGGGCAGCAGGTGCAGGAAGGCGGAGGTGATCAGGCGGTACCACTCGCCGTGCGCGATCCCGATGAGCCGGTAGCCCGGGTAGTCGGCGCCGTCGTCGACGTACCGCTGGCCGGCGTCGTCGACCAGCGCGGTGCCGATGCTGTCGAACTGGTCGAGGATCGCCGGGTGGGCCAGCTCCAGCAGGTAGGCCAGCACGGTGAGCGCGATGAGCGTGTACGTCACCACCGGGCGGCTGGTCGGCCGGCCACCGAAGACGGTCCGGGCCTGCCGGACGGTGCGGTTGTCGTCGCGTACGCAGTCCGGGCAGCGGTGCCCCACCGGGGCCTCGCGCATGCAGTCCGGGCAGATGTGCCGGTCGCAGCGGGCGCAGCGCAGCAGCGTCTCCCGCCGGGGGTGCCGGTAGCAGGTGGTCCGCCCGTCCTCGGCGGGAGGCGGGTTGGTGCTGATGGTGTCCATGTCGTACGCGGGTCCCCAGGTCGGGCGTCGGGTGGGACCGGAGGCTACCCCGACCGGCCGGGCACGCGCATCGGCCGGTCCGGGCGGCCGGCGGGTCAGTAGCGGTCGAGCACCGCGTAGGGGCTGAGCACGATGCGCGGGTGGGCGGCCGGGTCCAGCCAGGTGAGCACGCCGACCAGGTGCTCGTGGGAGAGGCTGACGCAGCCCGCGGTCGGGCCCGACGGGGTCGTGCTGAACTCGTGCAGGAAGATCCCGCTGCCGGCGCCGGGGACCGGCTTGGGCACGTTCGGCGCCATGTTGTAGGTGATCACCGCGAAGTGGGTGTACGCGGGCCGCTCCTGCCAGAGCGCCTCGCTGTAGCCGCCGGGGTTGGTGGTGCTGTGCTGGAACGTGTTGTACGCGGGCGAGGCCGGGTTCTCGTTCCACCAGTCGTTGGTGACGATCGGGTGGTAGGGGTACCGGACGCCCGGGTTGGCGGCGATGCCATACATGGTCGGGCCGAAGGAGTAGACGCCGGTGGGTGTGGTCGCGACGCCCTCGACGTGGTTGTCGCTGAAGCCCTTGGCGCCGATCCGGGCCGGCAGCGGCGCGGACACCGGCACCCAGCGGGCGCCGGCCTTCCGGAACGTCTCGAGCGTCGCGGACGTGGTGGTCCAGCTCGTCGCGCCGACGATGACCACCTGCGTGGTCTCCTTCGGCAGCGTGCGCAGCAGCGAGGCGCGGTTCTTGGTGACCACGCCGCCGCGGGGCAGGGCGGGGTTGGTCGGTCCGACGTCGGGATCGGTGATGGCCGCCGCGGCGGGCGTGGCGCCGCCGGCGATGACCGGCGCCGCGACGCCCGCGGCGGCGCCGATGATGAGGGATCTCCGCTTCACCCGGACGATCCTGGCACTTCGCCCGAAATCCCGCAGCCCCGTGGAGAGTGACATTTCTGCCGGACGGGTCAGGACCGGGTCCGCAACTCCCCGGTCCTGACCCCAGCCGTCCGGCGTGGTAGCGGTCTCCGCCGTCGCGAGCACCGGCAGGCGTGGCACGCCGCCACGCCGGGCTCAACACGGCGAGCCGGCCCGCCTGCACTCAGCTCCACGGTGCCCAACTACCGGACTTCGGCGCATTCCCGACTCACCCCGAAGAGCCGTGAACGCCGGCTCAGGTTAGGCAGCGCGTCGCAGGCCGGACAAGGTTTACCGGGCTCCGCGGAATGTGATTGATGCCAAGGTCGAAAACCGGCATGTCGGCGTAACGGGGTCAGCCGACCTGGCGCTGTTTGTCCTCGAGGCGAGTGGTCGGCCGGGGCTCCGGCCGGGGCCCGACCAGACCACCCGCGACGGCCGCCCCGGCGATCAACGCGACCGCCGCCAGGTGCAGCAGCCGCACCCCTGCCGGCGCCGCGACACCGGCCGCCGGCAGGCCCGGCAGCACCAGGCAACCGAGCGCGGTGACCGGCAACGCCACCGCCCAGAAGACCGCGGGACGGGCCGGCGGCGCGGGCGGTCGTACCCCGTCCACGATCTCACCCCGGCGGGCGCCGCCGACGGCCAGGGTGAGCACCACGAGGCCGCCGCCCAGCGAGCTGATCACGTCCGCGAACTGCCACCAGTACAGGCCGGTCGCCGCGTGGAAGTCCGCGACGCCCAGCAGCCGGGGCAGCCGCTCGGTGTGGGTGAGCCGGTCCCACGCGACGTGGCTGGCCGCGCCGATCAGCGCGGAGCAGGTGGTGACCTGCCACGGGTGCCGGACGGCACCCAG
Source organism: Micromonospora sp. HK10 (assembly GCF_000982955.1). GTDB lineage: Bacteria > Actinomycetota > Actinomycetes > Mycobacteriales > Micromonosporaceae > Micromonospora. The sequence continues at coordinate 32,524 of NZ_KQ058816.1, forward strand.
CGCGGCGTGATCGGCCCAGCCGAAGAGGCGCCCGCCGGGCAGGTGCACCGCGATGCCGGCGATCACCCGGCGGACGATCCAGGCGTACGCCAGCGCGACCGGCAGGCACCACCAGAGCAGCCCGCCGAGGGTGTGGGTGCGCAGCCCGGGGTCGAGCCGGGTGCCGGTGAACAGGTAGCCCACGTCCGGGGCGACCGCACCGGTGGCCAGCGCCACCCCGTCGAACCAGTGCGGGCGCCACAGCTTCAGCGGCAGCACCGGCGCCAGATGCGACGGGAAGGTGAGCGGCACAGCTCGGAGGTTACCGCCAGATCAGAAGTGTTGGACCAGGTCAGGGAAGGCGCCCAGGCGGATCACCCGGTGGTCGGTCGGGTCCAGCTCGTCGTGCTCCAGCACCCAGGTGTTCTCGTTCGGGATGAAGACCGCGTTCATCCCGGCCGCCCGCGCCGGCCGGATGTCCGAGCGGGGCGAGTTGCCGATCATCCAGGCGGCGGCCGGGTCGAAGCCGTGTTCCCGGGCCAGCCAGCGGTACGTCTCGACGTCCTTCTCGGGCACGATGTGCGCGGCCCCGAAGTGGTGCAGCAGGCCGCAGGCGTCGAGCTTGCGCTGCTGCTCCTCCCGCTCGCCCTTGGTGAGCAGCAGCAGCTCGTGCCGGGTGGCCAGGTCGTCCAGCGTCTCCGCGACCCCGGGCATCAACTCCACCTGATGGGCGGTCAGCGCCGCCGCCAGTTCGTCGATCTCGGCGCGCTCGGCCGCGGTGGCCGGACGCGACCGCAGCTTCTCCAGACACTCGCCGAGGCTGCGCAGGAAGACCTTGCTGCCGTAGCCGTGCGCGACCGCGTTGGCCCGCTCGATGTCGTCCAGCACGGCCCGGATCTCGGCGCGGTCCAGCGTCGGGTGGTCCAGCCAGGCGAGAAAGTCGTCGATGACCCGCTCGAAGACGACGTTGTTCTCCCAGAGCGTGTCGTCGGCGTCGAAGACCAGTACCGCCGCGTCCCGGCCCCGTACCATCGCGGACCCCTCCCCCGTGTCGTTGGACCGGGACACGCTACAGCGACCCGACGAGCGCGGCAGCCGGATTTACGACGGTCCGGCCCGGCGGCCGGGCGGGTGCCGCGCGGCTCAGCGGCGCAGCGTGAGGATCAGGTCGGCCACCAGGGCGGTCCAGCCGGTCTGGTGCCACGCGCCCAGCCCGGCGCCGTTGTCGCCGTGGAAGTACTCCGGGAAGCAGAGCAGGTCCCGCCAGTCCGGGTGGGTCTGGAACAGCTGGGCCGCACCGTAGATCGGCCGCCGGCCCCAGCCGTCCCGGGTGAACAGCGAGATCAACCGGGCGGAGAGGTCGTCCGCGATCTGGTCCAGGGTCTTCTTCACCCCCGAGCGGGTCGGGTACTCCACCTGGAGGTCGTCGCCGAAGAAGGCCGCGTAGTCGCGCAGCGCGCTGATCAGCAGGAAATTGGTCGGCATCCAGATCGGCCCGCGCCAGTTCGAGTTGCCGCCGAACAGGCCGCTGGTCGACTCGGCCGGCTCGTAGCCGACGCTGAACTCCTGCCCGCCCAGGCTGACCGTGAACGGCTTGTCCAGGTGGGCCCGGGAGAGGGTACGCAGGCCGTACTCGGAGAGGAACTCGTCGGTGTCGAGCATCCGGGCGAGCAGCCGGACCACCTGCTCCGGGCCGACCATGGACAGCAGCCGCTGCTGGCGGCCGTCCGGACCGAGCCGGCGGGCGCCGATCACCTCGGCGTACTCGGGGCGGTTGGTGAGGAACCAGCGCAGCCGGGCGCCCAGCTCGGGCAGGCGGCGCAGGGTCCGCGCGGTGAGCCGGGTGACCGCGGCCAGCGGCAGCAGCCCGACCACCGAGCGGACCTTCAGCGGCACCTTCGTGCCGTCGGGCAGCCGCAGCACGTCGTAGAAGAACGCGTCCTCGTCGTCCCAGAGCCCCTGCTCGTACGCGGCCGCCGCGATGTACGCGAAGTGCTCGAAGAACTTGGTGGCGGTGTCCACGTACGCCCGGTCGTGCTCGGCCAGCACGACGGCCATGTCGAGCAGGTTGAGCGCGTACATGGCCATCCAGCCGGTGCCGTCGGACTGCTCCAGCGTCCCGGCGACCGGCAGCGCGGCCGAGCGGTCGAACGGGCCGACGTTGTCCAGCCCGAGGAAGCCGCCCTCGAAGACGTTGTTGCCGCCGGTGTCCTTGCGGTTGACCCACCAGGTGAAGTTGAGCAGCAGCTTGTGCATCACCCGGGCGAGGAACTCGTGGTCCCGGCCGCCGTCGATCTCGAAGACCTTCAGCGCCGCCCAGGCGTGCACCGGCGGGTTCACGTCGCCGAACGCCCACTCGTACGCGGGGATCTGCCCGTTGGGGTGCAGGTACCACTCGCGCAGCAGGAGCAGCAGCTGTTCCTTGGCGAAGCCGGGGTCGACCCGGGCCATGGTGACGCAGTGGAAGGCCAGGTCCCAGGCCGCGTACCAGGGGTACTCCCACGGATCCGGCATGGAGATCACGTCGAAGCTGTTCATGTGCCACCAGGCGCTGTTGCGCCCGTGCCGGCGGCCGGCGGGCGGCGGGGACGAGCCGGGGTCGCCCTCCAGCCACCGTTTGACGTCGAAGTGGTAGAACTGCTTGCCCCACAGCAGCCCGGCGATCGCCTGCCGGGCGACCAGGGCCTCGTCGGCGGTGGCGGTGGCCGGGACGACGCCCGCGAAGAAGCGGTTGGCCTCGGCGCGGCGGGCCCAGAGCACGGCGTCGAAGTCGTCACCGAGCTCCGCCGGGGGCGGCGGGGCACTCGCCGGGGGCGGGGCGGTACGGGTCAGCCGCAGCCGGATCTGCCGCTGCCCGCCGGCCGGCACGTCCAGCACGTAGTGCAGCGCGCCCTTGGTCCCCTCCCGGTCCGGGTTGACGGTGTCCGCCCCGGTCACCACGTGGTCGTTGATGCCGTCCTTCGGGTACGGCGACCGGCCGGGCAGCCCCCAGAGCCGCTCGGCGTTCGTGTCGTTGTCGCAGAGCAGCGGGGTGGGCTCGCCCTCCCCCTCCAGCAGCAACTGGCCGAGCACCCGGTGCTCGCCGAGCAGCCGGGCGCCCGCGCCGGGGGACGCGCCGGCCGGCGTGCCCACGATCCGGGGCACCCGGTCGCCGCCCGGCAGTCCCCAGGCCCAGGTGTTGCGGAACCAGAGCGTGGGCAGCACGTGCAGGGTCTCGTCGGTGTCGCCTCGGTTGGCCACCGTGATCAGGACGCAGAGATCGGTGGGTGACGCCTTGGCGTAGTCGACGGTCACCGCCCAGTACCGGTCGTCGTCGAAGATCCCCGTGTCGACCAGCTCGTACTCGGTGTCGTCCCGGCCGCGCAGCGCGTTGACCGCGACCAGCTCGTCGTACGGGAAGGCGGCCTGCGGGTAGTGGTAGCGCCAGCGCATCCACGAGTGGGTGGGGGTGGAGTCCTCGTACCACCAGTACTCCTTGACGTCCTCCCCGTGGTTGCCGCCGTCCCCGCCGAGGCCGAACATCCGCTCCTTGAGGATCGGGTCACGTCCGTTCCACAGCGCCAGCGCGAAGCAGAACGTCTGCCGGTCGTCGCAGACGCCCGCCATCCCGTCCTCGTTCCACCGGTAGGCTCGGGACCGCGCGTGATCGTGGGGAAAGTAGTCCCACGCCGTGCCGTGCTCGCTGTAGTCCTCCCGTACCGTCCCCCACGCCCGCTCGGACAGATAGGGACCCCATGCGCGCCAGTCCTGCTCGCCGGCGTCGGCCTGGGCGAGCCGGTGCCGCTCGGGGTCGGGGGTCGCGGAGGTCGGACGGTCAGTGATCACCTGCACATCTTCGACGCCGCCGGGGTACTTCACCACAGCGGCCATTGTCGTCGTGGCGCGTTACACCTCGCGGCCGGTGGAGGAAAGTTGATCGACATTCGGTTCGGACCGGGGGTCTGTGGCGACCTGGCCGCCGGCGCGTCCAGGGAGTGGCTGGTCACCGACGGGCGCGGCGGCTACGCGATGGGCACCGTCGGTGGGCTGCGCACCCGCCGCTACCACGGGCTGCTGGTGGTGGCCGGTCAGACCCCGGCGTCCCGCCGGGTGGGACTGGTCAGCCTCGATCCGGCGGTGACCCTGCCGTCCGGGGCGCAGGTGCGCCTCGGCGCCCACGAATGGTCCTCCGGGGTGGTGGACCCGCGCGGGTTCGAGCTGCTGGAGCGCTTCGACCTGGCCGACGGGGTGCCCCGCTGGCGGTGGCGGGTCGGCGACGTGGTGCTCGAGCGGGAGATCGCCATGGCGTACGGCCGGTCCTGCGTGGCGGTGGTGCACCGGCTGGTCTCCGGCGGGCCGGTCCGGCTCGACCTGGCGGCCGCCTGCACCTGGCGGGACGCGCACGGCGAACGCCGCGCCGACGGACCGGCCCCGCGGCTGGACCCGGTCGCCGGCGGGGCGGTGGTCGAGGGGGCGTTCCGGCTGGCCGGGCCGGACTGGACGCCTGCGGGGCAGTGGTGGCTCGGGGTCCACCACCGGGAGGAGGCGGCGCGCGGGCTGCACCCGGACGAGGACCTCTGGTACGCGGGCCGGTTCTCCGCCTCGCTGGACGAGCCGGGCGCCGAGCTGTCGGTGCTGGCCTGGGCCGACGACCTCGCCGAGGAGCCGCCACCGGCGACCGCGCTGGTGGCGGCGGCCCGGCGGCGGCACCGCGCGGTGGTGGCCGCCGCGAAGCCGGCCGACGAGGTCGAGGCGACCCTGGCCCTCGCCGCCGACGCGTTCGTGGTCCGCACCGCCACCGGGCCGGACGTGGTGGCCGGCTACCCGTGGTTCGGCGCCTGGTCCCGGGACACCATGACCTCCTACGAGGGGCTGTTCCTGGCCACCAACCGGGCCGACGAGGGGCGGGAGCTGCTGCGGGCGTACGCGGCGACGCTGTCGGAGGGGATGCTGGCGAACACCGCCGACACCGGGCGGGTGGAGCACAACACCGTCGACGCCACGCTGTGGTTCCTGCACGCGGTGAGCCGGCACGTCACCCTGACCGGCGACACCGACCTCGGCGCGGAGCTGCTGCCCGCGCTGCACGCCGTGGTGGCGGCGCACGTGGCCGGCACCCGGTACGGCATCGGCGTGGACCCGGCCGACGGGCTGCTCACCCAGGGCGGCCCGCCCGACGTGGCACTGACCTGGATGGACGCCCGCGTGTACGGGGTGCCGGTGACCCCGCGTACCGGCAAGCCGGTGGAGGTCAACGCGCTCTGGGTCAACGGGCTGGCCGGGCTCGTCGAACTGACCGGGCGCACCGGCGGGGACGCCGGCGGGCTGCGCACGCTGCACGACCGGGCGGCCGGGTCGTTCCGGGAGCGGTTCCCGGGGCCGGCCGGCTGGCTGCACGACGTGGTGGACGCGCCCGCCCCGGCGTACCCGCTCGGCGGGGCGCCGCACCACGACGACGACCTGCTCCGCCCCAACCAGCTGCTGGCCTGGTCCCTGCCGTACGCCCCCCTCGACCCGGACGAGGCGGCGCTGCGCCAGGTCACCGAGGCGCTGTTCACCCCGCTCGGCCCGCGCAGCCTCGCGCCCGGCTCCCCCGGCTTCGTCGGCCGGCACCGGGGCGGCCCGGCCGAGCGGGACGCAGGCTACCACCAGGGCACCGTCTGGCCGTGGCTGACCGGGCCGCTCGTCGACGCGTACCGCCGGGCCGGGCTGCCCGTCGACGACCTGCTGGTCGGGCTGACCGGGCACCTGACCGAGTACGGGCTCGGCTCGGTCAGCGAGACCGCCGACGGGATCGCCCCGCACGCCGCCACCGGCTGCCCGTTCCAGGCCTGGTCGGTGGCCGAGCTGCTGCGCGTCCGGCGCCCCCGCCGGTAACCCGTTACACACCGGCAACCAGCGTGTCTCCGCTGGTTATCGACCTCTGGGCAGGATGGGCCGCGACCCCCCGACGTACCCGGCGCGGTGCGGCGCGGGGGCGCGAGACACAACTCAAAGGGGGCCGCATGTCAGCTGACGCCGCAGTGTTCGACCTCCAGCCCGCCCGGCACCAGCGGGTGCTGATGCTGTCCTGGGAGTACCCGCCCGTGCTCGTCGGTGGCCTCGGCCGCCACGTGCACGCCCTCTCCGTCGCCCTGGCCGCCGCCGGCCACGAGGTCACCGTCGTCACCCGGCACGCCGACGGCGCACCCCTGGAGGAGTACGCCGACGGCGTGCGGATCGTCCGCGCCGCCGAGGACCCGGTCCGCTTCCCGCTCGCCACGGACTCCCTGCTGGCCTGGACGATGGCCTTCAACCACACCCTCACCCGGGCCGCGCTGCGCGCCGCCGGCGTCGGCGGCTTCGACGTGATCCACGCCCACGACTGGCTGGTCGCGCACACCGCGGTCACCCTGGCCGAGCACCTGGACCTGCCGCTGGTGAGCACCATCCACGCCACCGAGGCGGGCCGGCACCAGGGTTGGCTGCCCGGGGAGATGAACCGCACCATCCACGGCGTCGAGCACTGGCTGAGCAACGCCTCGGCCCGGCTCATCGCCTGCTCCGGCTACATGCGTGACCAGGTGGCACGGCTGTTCGAGGTGCCGACCGGGCGGGTCGACGTGGTGCCGAACGGGGTGGACGGCCGGGCCTGGCACGCCCGCCCCCGCGCGGTCACCTCGGCCCGGGCCCGCTTCGCCGGAAACGGCCCCCTGGTCGGGTACGCCGGCCGGCTGGTCTACGAGAAGGGCGTGCAGCACCTGGTGCATGCCGTGCCGTCGTTGCGGCGACGCCATCCGGGGCTGCGGGTGGTGATCGCCGGCGACGGCCCGTACCGGCAGGAGCTGGTCGACCAGGCGCGGCGGCTGCAGGTCGGCGAGACGGTCCGGTTCGCCGGTTTTCTGGACGCCGGGCAGCTCCCGGCGGTCCTCGCCGCCACCGACGCCACGGTGATCCCCAGCCTGTACGAGCCGTTCGGCATGATCGCCCTCGAGGCGGCCGCGGCCGGCGCGCCGCTCGCGGTGGCGGCGACCGGCGGGCTGGCCGAGATCGTCGAGCCGGGCGTGACCGGGGTGACCTTCCCGCACGGCGACCCGGACGCCCTGGCCGGCGCGGTCGACCAGCTCCTCGGCGACGAGGTCTTCGCCCGCCGGGTGGCCCGCCGCGCCCGCAGCATGGTGGTCGAGCGGTACGGCTGGGCGACCATCGCGGCCCGCACCGCCGGTGTTTACGCCACCGCCCGCCGGGACCACGACGGTTTCCAGGCGCGCCGGGCCGCCACCCTGCTGGCCGGGAACCGTTCGGCGATCGCCATCCCGGACGGCAATCTGCTGACCGGTGCCGCGAGCTGACCGGGGAAGGCCCTGACGGGCGATAGGTGCCGTCCGATCCGTTGGCTATTGTGGACCTCCACCAGCGGTGAGGAGAGCGGTGCAGCAGGTAGTGATCGCCGGCCGGTACCGCCTGCTCGAACTGGTCGGCCGCGGCGGGATGGGGCGGGTCTGGCGGGCCCGCGACGAGACGCTGCACCGCGAGGTGGCGGTGAAGCAGGTGCTGCCGCCGCAGTGGCTCGCCGCGAACGAGCGGGACGAGCTGCGCCGCCGTACGCTGCGCGAGGCCCGGACGGCGGCCCGGCTCAGCCATCCCAACGTCGTGCACGTCTACGACGTGGTCCAGGTCGACGACGATCCCTGGCTGGTCATGGAGTACGTCCCGTCCCGGTCGTTGCAGGAACTCGTCGACGCCGAAGGGCCGGTCGACCCGCGCCGGGCGGCCGGCATCGGGCAGGCGGTGCTGGCGGCGCTGGGCGCCGCGCACGGGGCCGGGGTGCTGCACCGGGACGTGAAACCGGCCAACGTGCTGCTGGCCCGGGACGGCCGGGTGCTGCTCAGCGACTTCGGGTTGGCCGTCTTCGACGGCGGCGACGGCCGGATGACCCGGCCCGGCCTGGTCCTCGGCTCGCCGCAGTACGTGGCCCCGGAGCGGGCCGCCGAGGGGGTGTCCAGCGTCGAGGCGGACCTCTGGTCGCTCGGCGCCACCCTGCACACCGCCGTGGAGGGGCGCTCGCCGTACGCCCGGAGCACCGCGATGGCCACGCTCGCCGCGCTGGCCAGCCAGCCGCCGGATCCGGCCCCGCACGCCGGCCCGCTGGAGCCGGTGCTGGCCGGCCTGCTGCGCCGCGACCCGCGTCGGCGGCTGCGCCACGACGAGGCGGCCCGGCTGCTGGCGGCCGCCGCCGCCGGTGTGGTCATCCGACGCGTACCGGCCTCCGCGCGTCCGGACGCCGCCACCTGGGACGGCGCCGGCGCGGCCCCGCCGTTCGGCGGGCCACCGGGGGCGCCTCCGGCGGCCGCGGCCGCGGCCCCGGGCGGAACTCCGGCGGCCCGGCCGACCGGCCCGGCCGCGGCGACCGGCCCGGCCGCCGACGCCCCGCCGCCCTCGGCGGCCCGGTAGA
>NZ_KQ058817.1 GCF_000982955.1 Micromonospora sp. HK10
CGGTCCGGCTGAACCCGCTGACCGTGCTGGTCAGCGTGCTGCTCGCGGCCGAGCTGGCGGGCCTACTGGGCGCCCTGCTGGCGATCCCGGCGGCGGGCGTCGGGCAGATCCTGCTGCGCGAGTTCGCCCCGGCCGGGCGGCGGACGTTGCCCCCGCCGGCGCCCGACCGGCCTCGCGACCAGACGCCCGCGCCCGGCCGGCCTCGCCACCCGGCACGGCGGCCGCCAGCGCCCGGCGGGGCCCTGTCGCAGGAGCCGCCCGGCGGGGCCCCGTCGCAGGAGCCGCCGCCGGCCGGCGGTTGACCGGAGCGGTCAGCGACCGCGGGCCACCACCTCGGGCGACTCGCTCTCCAGCGGCACGGCGTGCGCCGGCACCAGCCCCAACTGCACCGCCGGCCGGGGCAGCGTGGCGTCCAGCGCCCAGTCCGCCGCCACCCGGGGCCGGTTGCCGGGCATGGCGAGCAGGTGGTAGCCCCGGGTGACCGCCTTCGCCGGCAGGCCGGCCAGGGACACCTTCAGCGGGTTGGCCGCCGCGTCCTTGCCGCCGAGGTCGACCACCCAGCCCAGGTCGTGGTGCTTGTACGGCTTCCGGATGCCCTGCCCGTAGGAGGCGGCGATGTTGTGCGCCGCGAGCTTGCCCTGCCGCTGCGCGTGCTGGGCGGTCATCGCGCAGATCTGCCCCGGGCGGGTCAGGTCGGGCACCGCCGCCGCGTCGCCGCAGGCGAACACCTCGGGGTGGCCGGGGACATTGAGGAACTCGTCGACCACCAGCCGGCCCCGCTCGGTGCGCAGGCCCACCTCGGCGACGAACGGGTCGGGACGGACCCCGACGCACCAGACCAGGCTGCAGGTGGGGACGTACTCGCCGTCGGTGAGCATGACCCCGTCCGGGGTGGCCTCGGAGACCGAGGTGCCCATCCGCACGTCCACGCCGCGCCGGCGCAGCACCCGGTCGGCGGTGACGGACATCCGCTGGTCCAGCTCGGGAAGGACGCGCGGGGCGATGTCGAGCAGCATCCACCGGGGGCGCACCGTGAGGTGCGGCCGCTGGGCCACCAGCCGGTCGGTGAAGAGCTGGCCGTGCGCGGCGACCTCGGTGCCGGTGTAGCCGGCGCCCACCACCACGAAGGTGGTCCGGGCCCGCTGCTCGGCCGGGTCGTCGGTCAGCTCCGCCAGCTCGATCTGACGGACCACGTGGTCGTGCAGGTAGAGCGCCTCGGGCAGGCCGCGGAAGCCGTGCGCGTACTCGGTCACCCCCGGGATCGGCAGCAGCTTGTTGACGCTGCCGACGGAGAGCACGAGCCGGTCGTACGCCAGCTGACCGACGTCACCCTCCTGGGAGCGGTAGCCGACCCAGCGGTTCTGCAGGTCGACCCGGTTCGCCTCGCCGACCACCACCCGGACACCGTCGAGGGTGCCGGCCAGCGGTACGGAGATCCGGGTCGGCTCGATCACCCCGGCGGCGACCTCCGGCAGCAGGGGCAGGTAGAGGAAGTAGTCGGTCGTGTTCAGCAGGACGATCTCGGCCCGCTTGCCGGCCAGCCGGTGCAACGTCTTCGCCGCGTGGTATCCGGCGAACCCGGCCCCCACGATCACCACCCGAGGTTTCGTCATGCCCGCTGCCGTTCCCGTCGAGGACCTCGACAAACGTTCGGGTCAGCCGGGCGCCAGGCGGACATGACCGGTGCGGCCGACCGCCTCGAGGTCCCAGTGGTGGCCGAAGGCGCGGACCCGCGAGGCGGTGATCCGGCCGAGCTCGGGGGGCACGTCGGGGTCGAGCTCCAGCCGGCCGTTCACCGGGTTGAGACCGAGCATCGCCCGCACCAGCGCCAGCGGCGCCCCCGCCGCCCACGCCTGCGGGCTGCACGCGGTGGGATACGGCACGGCGAACATGGTGCGGTCGCGGATGTACCCGCTGAGCGCCTCGGGGAGCCGGTAGCCGAACTGCTCGGCCGCGTCGAGCAGGGCCAGGCTGATCCGGTTGGCCTCGGCCCGGAAGCCGTACCGGGCCAGACCCAGCACCGCGATGGAGTTGTCGTGCGGCCAGACCGTGCCGAGGTGGTAGCCGAGCGCGTTGAAGGACCGGTCCTCCCGGGACAGGGTGCGGATGCCCCAGCCGGAGAAGAGGTCCTCGTGCATGAGCTGGCGCACCACCGCCCCGGCACGGTCCGGCGGCACGATCCCGCTCCACAGCAGGTGCCCCATGTTGGAGGTCTTCGAGTCGATGGGCGTCTTGTCGCCGTCCAACCCGACCGCGTAGAAACCGCCCCGCTCGTCGAGCCAGAAGTCCTGGTTGAACTGCCGGTACAGTCGCGCCGCGTCGTCGCGTAGCCGGGCGGCGAGGGTGGGCTCGGCGAGCGGCCCGTCGGCCAGTTCGGCCAGGCGCAGCTTCGCGTCGTACGTGTAGCCCTGCAGTTCGCAGGTCGCGATGGGCAGCACCGGGATCCGGCCGTCGGAGAAGCACACCCCGTCCGGGGAGTCCCGCCAGCACTGGTTGCCCAGCCCTTCCGGGGAGCGGGTGGCGTACTCGACGTAACCGTCCCCGTCCCGGTCGCCGTAGTGGTCGACCCAGTGCAGCGCGGCCAGCGCCTGCTGGCGCAGCCGGCGGACCAGCTCGTCGTCCCCGGTCCACCGCCAGTACTCGGAGAGCAGGATCAACCAGAGCTGGGTCGCATCGGCGGTGCCGTAGTACGGCGTGTACGGCTTCGCCCCGGTCCGGGTCAGCTCGCCGAAACGGACCTCGTGCAGGATCCGGCCGGGCTCCTCGTCGGTGAAGTCGTCGCACCGGGTGCCCTGCAACCGGGCGAGCGCCAGCAGCGCCCCGCGGGCCAACGCCGGCCCCGCGGAGAGCGTCTGGTACGCGGTGATCAGAGTGTCCCGGCCGAACACGGTGAGGAACCAGGGCAGTCCGGCGCCGGGCAGCTCGACGCGCTGCCCCTTGACCTCGAGTTCGAGCCGGAGCGCGGCCAGGTCGTACCGGGACTGCCGGGTGGTGCGTTCCAGCACCGGGTTGTCGCTGTCCAGCACCGCCCGGTCCTCGATCCAGGAGCGCACCGGGTTGGGGAACCGGCGGTGCAGCACGTCGGCGATGTCCCCGCGGACCGGCTCGACCGTGCCCGGCCCGGGCGGCAGCGGCACCGACAGGTCCAGCTGCCACTCCTGACAGGCGTGCAGCTGGACCTCCCAGACCAGGTCGTCGCCCTCCAGCCGGTCCGGTGCCAGCGACGAGTGCACCTCGGTCTGCGCGGCGAAGCCGTCGGTCTCGTAGCGGAAGTGGAGCGGGCTGCCGTTCGGGGCGTGCCGGCGGACGATGTATGCCGAACGGTCCCGGACCCCGGACTTGACCTCGAACAGGTCGGCGAAGTCGGCCGCGACGGCGAGGCGCAGCTCGACCCGGACCGGTTTGGGCCGGTACGAGAGCAGCTCGATCCGCTCGTGGAAGCCGTCCCCGACGTAGCGCAGCCGGCGGGCGCCGACGGTGTCCGGCGGCAGGCCGGGCAGTTCCGGATTGGTGAGCACGAACTGCGCCGAGTAGTGGTCGATGGTCTCCGAACGCAACACCAGTAAGCGGGCCCCGTTCACGGTCAGCGTCCATCCGCTGAGCAGCCGGGTGTCCAGGTGGACGAGCCCGCCGATGCTGCCCGGCGGCACGTCCCCGGCCGGGTCGGAGTACATGAAGGTCGGGCCGCTGAGCACGGCGATCGACTGGGGGCCCAGCTCGGGCGGGGCCGCCCGCTGGTCGCCCGGCCCGCCGGAGGCGGCGATGCCGGGCGTCGGGTCGGCGGGGGTCGGACGCGCCACAACCATGCCACCCACGGTAGGAGCGGCACGGGTGAGGCGGGCATCACCCGGTCCGGGCGAAGCCCGGCCCGGGGCGGCACGGTTCCGGCGGCCGCCGCTCAGTCCGTTCCGGGCAGCGGCGCGGTGATCGCCCAGCGCTCGTGGTCCCGCCAGGCGCCGTCGATGAACAGGTACTCCGGGGAGAAGCCCTCCAGCCGGAAGCCGAGCCGCTGCGCCAGCCGCTTCGACGCCTCGTTGCCGGGCTGGATGTTCGCCTCCAGCCGGTGCAGCCCGAGCGCGGTGAAGGCGTGCCCGATGACCAGCCGGATGCCGGCCGAGGCGTGCCCGGTGCCCGCGTACGGCAGGAAGGCGGCGTAGCCGAGGTAGCCGCCGCGCAGGGCGCCCAGCACGATGCCGCTGATGTTCGCGTATCCGGCGATCTCGCCGCTGGCCCGGTCGCAGAACAGGTAGCCGGTGGCGTCCTGCCTGCGGTTCTTGCGCAGGTAGGCGGCGTACTTCTCCGGGTCGTCGGGGGCGGCGAGCCAGGGATGGTGCAGCTCCCGGCTGCGGCGGGCGGCGGCGATGAACTCGGCCTCGTCGGCGGGGCGCGGGCGCCGGATGCCGACCCGGCCGTCGGTACGCAGGTATCTCACGTTGCCCCACTCTCGCCCACCGGCCCGAGCGGCCTGCGACCGGGGTCGCGCGGAGGCGGCACGTCCCCTACCGTGGGCCCGGACGACGGGAGGTCGATCATGAGGATTGCTCCGCTCGGCACGGTGCTGGTTTCCGCTTCGCCGCTGGGGACCGCGGTGTCCTGATCCGGGTCGCCGGCGGCCGCCGCCGGCAGCCGGCCCGGCGCTGCCCCGACACCTCCCCCTCGCCGCGAAGCGATCAGGTGACCCGCCCCGCGCGGGTCCCCCGTCCTGGCGTGCCCACGCCACCACATCGCTTCCGAGGGAGTTCCTCGTGTTTCCGGAGATCCCGTCCGGGCGCCCCGCCGCGCCCGGACCACGTACCCCTGTCCGGTGGCCGGCATGACGGCCACCGCTCCCACCGGCCGGCTCGGCCGCGACTTCCACCGGCTCTGGACCGCCAGCGCCGTGTCCAACCTGGGGGACGGCATCACCATGGTCGCGGCCCCGCTGCTGGTCGCCTCGCTCACCCCCGACCCGGCCGCGGTGGCCGCGGCGGCCCTCGCCCCGCAACTGCCCTGGCTGCTGTTCGCTCTGGTCAGCGGGGCGCTCGTCGACCGCCTCGACCGGCGCCGGCTGATCGTCGCGGTCAACGTCGGCCGGGGCCTGGTCCTCGCCGCGCTGGCCGGGGCGGTGCTCGCCGGGGTGGCCACCGTGCCGCTGATCCTGCTGGCGTTCCTGCTCACCGGGATCGGCGAGACCCTCGCCGACACCGCGTCCGGGGCGCTGCTGCCCTCCGTGGTGCCGCCGGAACGGCTCGAGGAGGCCAACAGCCGGCTCTCCGCCACCTTCGTCGTCGGCAACCAGTTCGCCGCGAAGCCGCTCGGGGGTTACCTCTTCGTGCTGGCCGCGGCGCTGCCGTTCGGGTTCGACGCGGCCTCCTTCGGGTTGGCCGCGCTGCTGCTGGCGCTGCTGCGCTGGCGTCCGGTACCGCCGGCCGCGCCGGAGCCCGGCGCCGCGGGGCCGGTGCGCTCGATCCGGGCCGACATCGCCACCGGGGTACGCGCCCTCTGGCGGGTGCCGGTGCTGCGCACCCTGGCGCTCAGCATCGCGGTGATGAACGTGGCGTTCTGCGCGGCGTTCGCGGTGTTCGTGCTCTACGCCCGGCAGCGCCTCGGCCTCGCCCCGGTCGGGTACGGCGTGCTGCTGACCGCCTCGGCGCTTGGCGGCCTCGCCGGCAGCACCCTGGCGACCCGGCTGCGGGCCCGGTTCGGCACCCCGACGCTGCTGCGGGCCGGGCTGCTGATCGAGATCGGTCTGCACCTCGTGCTGGCGGTCACCCGGCAGCCCTGGCTGGCTGGCGCGGCCCTGGCGATCTGGGGCGTGCACACCATGGTGTGGGGCGTGCTCGTGGTGTCGCTGCGGCAGCGCCTCGTGCCGGACCGATTGCGCGGCCGGGTGAACAGCGTCTACTCCCTGGCCGATCTGGGTGGGGCCGCCGTGGGCACGGCGCTCGGCGGCGCCGTCGCCCGGGTCACCGGCAGCGTCCTGACCCCGTTCTGGCTGGCGGCCGCCGCGCTGGCGGTGCTCACCGTGCTGGTCTGGCGGCGGTTGGCGGAAACGGACCGCTGACCGGACCGGTAGTCGAACGCCGGCCCGCCGACCACCCGGCGGGCCGGCCCGGTCAGAGCGGGCCGGGGTGCGGCTGGTCGAGCGGCATCGGGACCATCAGGTACGTGGAGCCGCGCAGGTCCAGCCAGGCCCGGTCGGGGGCGCGGACCAGCCGGAGCATCACGTCGGCGCAGGCCGGGCAGCGGCCGACCAGCCCGGGGGCGTGCGAGTAGACCCGCAGCCCGGCCACCGGGCCGGTCGTGCCGCAGTTGGCGCACCGCCCGGTAGCGCTGCTGAGGTCGACCGCGAAGATCTCGCGCAGCGGCCCGTCGAGCATGTTGCCGTCCAGGTAGGACAGGTCGGTCATGCGTCCTCCTCGCTCGTCAGCCGGTCGGGCCGAACCGTTCGGTCTTCACCCGCCGGGTCGGGTGTCCCAGCCCCACCAGCAGGTCCGCCACGGTCTCCACGAAACCGGTCGGGCCGCAGACGTAGCAGAGCGGCTCCAGGTCGGGCGGCCAGCCGTGGCTGTTCACGTCGGCCAGGCCGATCCGGTGCGGCTCGCCCCGCCAACCCTCCGGCGCCGACCGGGTGTACACGTACGCCACGTCGAGGCCCTGGTCCTCGCGGGCGCGCCGGCGCAGCTCGTCGGCGTAGAAGACGTCGTCGGGGGTGCGGACCGAGTAGATCAGCCGGAACGGCACCCGGCTGCCCGCCGCGCGCCGGGCCCGGACCATGGCCATCAGCGGCACCACCCCGGAGCCGCCGGCCACCAGCAGCACCGGGGCCGTCTCGTCGGTACGCCAGACGAACCAGCCGCCGACCGGGCCGCGCACCTCCACCGGGTCGCCCTCGGCATAGGTGTCGATGAGGTACGGCGACACCTCCCCGTCGGGCACCCGCTGCACGCTCAGCTCGACGCGCTCGCCGTCGGCGGGTGCGGCCAGCGAGTACGACCGGGCCGCCTGGTAGCCGTCCGGGGCGGTCAGCCGCACGTCGACGTGCTGCCCGGGCAGGTGTCCGGGCCAGCCGGGTACGTCCAGCACCAGGGTGTGCGCGCTCGCCGTCTCGATCCGCCGCTCGACCAGCCGGGCCACCTGCCAGGTCAGCGGCCTGGCGGGGATCCGGCCACTCGCGGGAGCGGCCACCTCAGTCGCCCTGGTAGCGCTGCTCGCGCCACGGGTCGCCGTAGTCGTGGTAGCCGGCGGTCTCCCAGAAGCCGGGCTGGTCGTCGACGAACAGCCGGATCCCGCGCACCCACTTGGCCGACTTCCAGAAGTAGAGGTGCGGGACGAGCAGCCGGGCCGGCCCGCCGTGCTCGGCCGGCAGCGGCCCGCCGTCGAAGGTGTGCGCCACCCAGGCCCGGCCGCCGCGCAGGTCGTCCAGGGGCAGGTTCGTGGTGTACCCGCCGTAGGAGTGGGCCAGCGCGTAGCGGGCCGCCGTGTCGACCCCGTCCAGCAGGGTGTCCAGGGATACGCCCTGCCACCTGGTGGCCAGCTTCGACCAGCGGGTCACGCAGTGGATGTCCACGGTCGGGGTCTCCTGCGGCAGGGACATCAGCTCGTCCCAGGACCAGCGGAACTCGCTGCCGCCCTCGGTGGTGAGCACGAACTCCCAGGTGTCCAGCGGCACCTTCGGCGTCGGACCGGCCGAGAGCACCGGGAAGTCCTGGGTGAGGTACTGGCCCGGCGGCAGGGCCGGTTCGGCCGAGCGGGGCCGGCCCTGAAAGCCCGGCGACACAATTCCCACCGGTCAGTCGTACCACCCTGGGGTGGGCGGTGGCGGTGGTTCGGCGGACTCCGCCGCGGTGGGTGACCACCGCGGCGGTCCGGCGTCCGGCCCCTACCGCGGGTCTCCCGAGGCCACCTCGCGCACCGGCTCGCGGGTCGCCCGGAGGCTGGTCAGCGTCACCACGACCAGCACGGCGACGATCACGCCAAGGGAGGCCAGCGTGGGGATCTGCGGCACGCCCGGCCAGATCCCGTGCGCCCAGTGCAGGCCGAGCTTGAGCCCGATGAACGCCAGGATGGCGGCCAGGCCGTAGCTGAGGTGCACCAGGCGGCTCAGCGCGGCGTGCAGCACGAAGTAGAGCGCCCGCAGCCCGAGCAGGGCGAACGCGTTGGTGGCGAAGACCAGGTACGGATCCTCGGTGATGCCGTACACGGCGGGCACCGAGTCGACCGCGAAGACCACGTCGGTGGCGAGCACCGCGACCACGACCAGCGCGAACGGGGTCAGCGCCCGGCGCCCGGCGAGCCGGACGGTCAGCTTCGGACCGTGGTACTCGTCGACCACCGGCATGACCTTGCGGAGCAGCCGCACCGACCGCATCGTGTCGATGTCGACCTCCTGCGCGTGCCCGGAGAGGGCGTCGCGCAGCAGCTTCACCGCGGTGGCGATCAGGATCAGCGCGAAGAGCAGGAAAGCGAAGTCGAGGGTCTTCAGCGCGGCCGCGCCCAGGGCGATGAAGACCGCCCGCAGCACGAGCGCGCCGGCGATGCCGTAGAGCAGCACCCGCTGGGCCAGCACCGCCGGCACCGCGAACGCGGCCAGCAGCAGCATGAAGACGAAGAGGTTGTCGACCGAGAGCGACTTCTCCACCAGGTAGCCGGTCAGGTACTGCACGCCCAGCTCGGAGCCCCACCGCGACCACACCCAGACGCCGAAGGCCAGCGGCAGCGCGACGTAGAACGCCGACCAGCCGAGCGCCTCCTTCAGCGACACCTCGTGCGGCCGGCGGGTGACCAGGAAGTCCAGCACCAGCAGGGCGAGCACACCGGCGATGGTCACCACCCAGAGCGTGGGGGTGCCCACCGACGACAGCTCGGCGGCGGACAGGTATGACAATTCGGTCATGAAGTCTCCTCGAACACCATGTCATGTTCGAGGTCTCCTTCACCCACCAAAGGTGGGCAACCACCCGAGGCGCGCCCGGGGCGCGCCGTACTGACCGGAATGGTTCTGGGAAGTACTCCCCTCGCGCGCTCCAGGCTAGGGCACCCGCGGCGCGGAAGCCAACTTTCGACGCGGATGATTGCCCTGGTCAACCGCTGCGTTCCGCAGGGGCCGTGGCGCGCGGAACGGCAGCGCCCTATGGTGACGCGATGACCGACCAGGGACCCCTGACCGGCGTACGGGTGATCGAGCTGGCCGGCATCGGACCCGGCCCGTTCGCCGCCATGATGCTGGCCGACCTCGGCGCCGACGTGGTCCGCGTGGATCGGGTGGGCGGCGGCGGCTTCGGCGCGATGCCCGGCGACCTGCTCAACCGCAACCGGCGCTCGCTCGCCGTCGACCTCAAGACGCCCGCCGGACGGGAGGTGGTACTCGCCCTGGTCGCCGGCGCGGACGCGCTGGTCGAGGGCTTCCGGCCGGGGGTCACCGAGCGGCTCGGCCTCGGGCCCGCGGACTGCCGGGCGGTCAACCCCCGCCTGGTGTACGGCCGGATGACCGGCTGGGGGCAGGACGGGCCGCTCGCCCCCACCGCCGGCCACGACATCGACTACCTGGCGCTGACCGGCGCGCTGCACGGCACCGGCCGGGCCGGCGAGCGGCCGGTGCCGCCGATGAACCTGCTCGGCGACTTCGGCGGCGGCGGGATGATGCTGGCCCTCGGCGTCGTCGCCGCCCTGTACGCGGTCCGCGCCGGCGCGCCCGGCCAGGTCGTCGACGCGGCAATCGTGGACGGCGTGTCGGTGCTGGCCACCCAGATCCACGCGCTGCGCCAGGTCGGCATGTGGCAGGACGCGCGCGGGACGAACCTGCTCGACGGGGGCGCCCCCTTCTACGACACGTACGAATGCGCCGACGGCCGCCACCTGGCGGTGGGCGCCCTGGAGCCGCGCTTCTACGACGAGCTGGTCCGGCTCACCGGCTTCCCGCTCGACGGCGACGAGGCGCCGGACCGCACCGACCCGGCGAACTGGCCGGCGCTGCGGGCGGCGTGGGCGCGGCTGTTCCGGACCCGTACCCGGGACGAGTGGGCGGAGCTGCTGGCCGACAGCGACGCCTGCGCGGCACCCGTGCTGGACTGGGCGGAGGCGCCGGCGCACCCGCACCTGGCCGCGCGCGGCGTCTTCGTGGCGCCCGACGGGGTCACCCAGCCGGCGCCCGCCCCGCGCTTCTCCGCCACCCCCACCTCGGTACGCCGGCCCCCGCCCGAGCCGGGCGAGCACACCGACGAGGTGCTGGCCGAGGCGGGCTTCGACGCCGCCCGGATCGCCGCCCTCAGGTCCGCCGGCACCGTGGCCTGACCGACCGGTCCCGGGCGCAGACCTGCTGGCCGGGTCGCCGGCGTCCGCCGGGCCGACCGTCGGGTCGCGTTCAGCGGCGGGTGGCGCCGGGCGCCAGCACGGGCTCGACCACCGCCCGGAAGTCACGCGGCAGCTGCACCACCACGTCGTCGAACTCGCCGCCGCTGATCGCCTCGCGCAGCGTGGTGAAGACCGCGCGTACGCCGTCGCGGGCGACGTTCTCGTCCACGCCGGCCCGCTGGGCCACCCGGGCGACGAACTCGGCGGCCCCGAACCGTTCCGCCGCCTCCATGGCCGGGTGCGGCTTGAGCACCTGTTGCAGCGGTTTGGGCAGCTGCGCCGCCAGGTCCAGCACCTCGCCGCCGGTCAGCCGTTCGGCGAGGGTCTCCAGGGCGGCCCGGGTCAGCGCGGCAGCCCGTTCCGTGGGCGCTGCCGCCCGCTGGGCGACCCGGTCGACGAAGGTGTCGTAGTTCATCGGCGCTCCCCCCTCACGGCTGCCCGGCTACCCGCCCCGCCGCGCCGGAAACCGCGCCACATTTCCGACCTGACCGCGCGTGACCAGGCGCGCGACGGGTAACCGCCGCCGGTCGTGACCGTTACTACAGGCGCGAGGAGCCCGACCCATGGCGAGTTACACGGACGTCCTTGAGTACCTGTCCGCGCTGGACTATCCGGCGGGGAAGGACGACGTCATCCGGGAGGCCGAACGGGAGGGTGCCCCGCCGGAGGTGTTGCGGGCGCTGCGCGCGCTGCCCCCGGTGGACTACGCCAACGGCACCGAGGTGGCCCGGTCGGCCGGCATCGACGCCGCACCCGAGATCAGCCGGTCACAGCGGGCGGCACAGGCGCGGGAGCCGCACACGCGGGTCTCGCAGCACCTGCGCGGCATCTGATTCCGCACCGTGGCGCGCCGGACGGCCGGGCGGGCCGGCCGGCACCTGCCGGCCGCGCTCCAACTGGTCGGCATGACGCTGGTCGGTGTCGTGGCCGGCGGGGCGGCCGCCGTCATGCTCGCCCCGACCCTCGCCCCGCTGGTCGGCTGGGACGCCGCCGCGCTGAGCTGGCTGGTCCTGCAATGGTCCCGGCTGGGCAAGCTGGACGCGGCCCGCACGGCCCGACTGGCCAAGCTGGAGGACCCGAACCGGGCCACCCGGGACGGCCTGCTGCTGGCCGCCTGCCTGGCCAGCCTGCTCGCCGTCGGCCTGGTGCTGACCACCGCGCACAGCGTCCGGACCGGCCTGCCCCGTGACCTGTACGGAGGGCTCGGCGTGCTCAGTGTCGTGCTCTCCTGGTTCGTGGTGCACACCGTCTTCACCACCCGGTACGCCCGGCTGTACTACAGCGGGACACCCGGCGGGATCAACTTCCACCAGGACGAGCCGCCCTGCTTCGCGGACTTCGCGTACGTCGGCTTCACCCTGGGCACCACCTTCCAGGTCTCCGACACCGACCTGTGCACGTCGGAGCTGCGCCGGACGGCGCTGCGGCACTCGCTGCTGTCGTACCTGTTCGGCGCGGTCATCGTGGCGGCGACGGTGAACCTGCTGGCCAGCCTCGCCCAGTGAGCCCCTGACGACAGGCGGGCGCCCCGGGTCACGAACCGCGACCTGGGGCGCCACGCAACACCTGCTCCTGCCGGTCCGCGCCCGAACCGGGTCGCGACCGCCAGGCGGTGGATGTTCGCCCGAACCGGGCGGGCATCACTGCCACGATCATCATACGATCCAACATCAGCCGAACGGGTGACTTTCGCAAAACTGTGGCGGGCGGCACTCCGCCTCAGCCGGTCAGTTCCGCGTACCGCTTCTCCAGATCCACCCGGGCCAACGCGCCCACCAGCCAGGCCAACCGCTCCGACTCGCCGCTGCCGGCCAGGCCGGCCAGATCCTGCGCCGACCGGCCCAGTCCCAGCCGTCGGGCCGCGGCCAGCGCCCGCCGGTCCGCCACCGGGGCCACCTCCCGCCACACCGCCTGCGCCTCCCGCAGGAACAGGTCGGCCACCGCGTCGTCCACCCCCGGCAGCGCGGTCAGCAACCGCCGCTCCCGGGCCGGATCCTGCTGCGCCTCGGTACGCAACCGGCGCAGGTCACCCCGATACCGGTCGACCACCGTCCGGGCCAGGTCGCCCAGGGTCGCGGCGAGCCCGTCGACGTCGCCGCGCTGCCCCGCGTCGCGCAGCACCCGCACCCGGTCCTCGTGCAGCGAGCGGGCCATCCGGGCGGCGCTGTCCCAACCGGCGTCCCGCAACCCCGCCGCGGCGTCCACCGCCTTGCGGAAGTCACCCCGGCGGGCGAGCAGGACGGACAGGTAGAGCACCTGGAACAGTTGCGCCGGGTTGTTCGTCACCCGGAAGCCGTACTGTTCGGCGAAGCCTCGACCGTCCCCGGCGAGCCGGCGGACCAGCCGCTTCTTGTCCTCGATGCTGGCGATCCCAGTGGTCGGCATGCCCGGCGTCTACCCCGACCCGGGCCGGGCATTCAGTCCCGGAAGCCGCCACTGCGGTCGCGCGCCTTCAGCCGGGTGGTGGGCAGCGCCGGAGCCGGCAGCGGCGGTGCCGGATCGTCGGCCACCGTGCCGAAGCGCCGACCCGCCATCCACTCCTCCCGGGCCGCCACGATCTCCTCGTGCGAGCGGCCGACGAAGTTCCACCACATCACCAGCGGCTCCTCGAACGGCGTTCCGCCGAGCAACAGCAGCTTGCTGCCCGGTGCCGCCCGCAAGTTGAGCGTGTCCCGGCCGGTGCCCAGGTAGAGCAGCGCACCCACCGCCAACGACACCCCGTCCACCTCCGCTTCGCCGGACATCGCGAGCAGGCCGTACTCGAAGTCGCGGCGCAGCGGCAACGTGGCCGGCGCCGGGCCGCGAACCTCGAGCTGCGCGCCCAGCAGCGGGGTGTGCACCACGGCCGGCGAGCGCTCGCCGCCGACCTCGCCGACCAGCAGCGTGACGTCCAGGTCGCCCTCGCGCCAGCGGGGCAGCGTCGCGTGGTGCGCGAAGTCCGCGGCCCCGGCACGCGCCGGATCCGGCAACGCCACCCACAGTTGTACGCCGTGCATCACCGGCGGATGCACCGCCGGCGACCGCTCCGAGTGGGCGATACCGTGACCGGACGTCATCACGTTGAGCTGGCCGGGGCGGATCGGCTGCACGTTGCCGAGGCTGTCCCGGTGCACGATCTCGCCGTCGACCAGCCAGGTGACCGTCTGCAAGCCGGTGTGCGGATGCGGCGGCACCTCCATGCCGGGGCGTTCGTTGACGTCATCCGGCCCGAAATGGTCCACGAAACACCACGCCCCGACCAGCCGCCGCTGCCGCTGCGGCAGCAGCCGCCGCACCGTGGTGTAACGGCCGAGCGGCACGTCGTGGCCGGGCAACAGCACGCTGGGCTGCTCCGCCGGGGCGGTGCCGGGCGGCAGCATCTGGGCGGGCAACGATTCGGTACGGTCCACCGCCCGACTCTACGCTCCGGTCCTCTCGGCGATCACGGTGTTCGGTCCTGCTACCAGGCTGGTTGCGTTTGGGGCTGGGGGCGAGGGTGGCCGGCTCCGGGCGGTGCCGGAGAGAGATCTTGGCACCAAACGGCCCCCAGAAGGGCCGAAATCGTCCAAGATCTACAGCACCCGCACCATCCCGACGCTGCACGCGCAGGACGCGGGTGGGGCCTGTCGTGACCGGCGCAGGGATCAAGGCGGCCGCCGGGAGCCGGGCAGGGCGGGCCCCACCCGCCCACTGCAGCCAGCCAAGGGCCGATCGCGAAGGTCGGCCGAGCCGCGACCGTGGTGGAGGCGACTACGTGGCCGGCGCGAACATCAGCGGTTTGCGCCGGGTGGCCGCCGCGACGCTGACGCATGGTCCGGTCTCAGCCGCCACTGTGGCCGGAGCCGGCGGACCGGGCTGACCATGCGGTCAGTCAGCGATTGACAGGCGTCGAGGCCCGTCCTAGGTTCAGGGCGCTACCGGCCGGTAGGCATCCGTCCCGCCTGGCCGCCCCCGTCCCGGGGCGGCACCCGTCCCCGGGGGAGCAACGATGCTGACCTCAACCACCCGCCTGGTCCGCCGGCTCCTCGCCGCCGGCGCGGCCCTCACCCTCGCGGCCGGCCTGGCCGGCGCCACCCCCGCCGTCGCCGGCGACCGCGGCACCGACGGCGACCAGCCGCTGCCCGGCTACACCATCAGCAACCCGCCCCTGGCGCCGCTGGTCGTCGGCGGCGTGCCCACCACCGTCCGGCAGGGCGTGCACGAGCACGCCGGCTACATCATCGAGACACCCGCCCGGTGGAACGGCGAACTCGTCATGTGGGCGCACGGCTACCGCGGCCAGGGCACCGAACTCTCCCCCGAGCCGCCCGCGTACGACCTGCGTCAGCGCCTGCTCGGGCAGGGGTACGCCTGGGCGTCCTCCTCGTACGACCGCAACGGCTACGACATCCGCTCCGGCGTGCTCAGCACCCGGCACCTGGCCGACCTCTTCGCCGACACGGTGCGCCGCCCGCACCGGGTGTACCTCGCCGGCGTGTCCATGGGCGGGCACATCATCGGCCGCTCGCTGGAGCAGTACCCGGGCTACTACGACGGAGCGCTGCCCATGTGCGGCGTCCTCGGCGACCACGAGCTGTTCGACTTCTTCCTCGACTACAACCTGGTCGCGCAGGCCCTCGCCGGCGTCCGGGCCTATCCCACCCCGGACGACTACCTGACCAACGCGGTGCCCCGGATCCAGGTGGCGTTGGGCCTGGCCGGCCTCACGCCAGGCGGCCCGGACACCACCAACGACCTCGGCAAGCAGCTACGCGCCGTCACCGTCGAACGCTCCGGCGGCCAACGGCCCGGCGCCGACGCGGCCTTCGCGGTCTGGAAGGACTTCCTGTTCGGCATCACCACCACCGACGGCGGCGACTCCCCCGCCCAGCGGCCCGGCCAGCTCGCCACCAACCTGCTCACCCGGTACTCCCCGAACAGCCCGGTCAACCTCAACGCCACCGTGCAGCGGGTCGCCCCGGAGAACCTGCGGCAGCGGCTGTCCCCGACGCTGACCGAGGTGCCCCGGATCAACGGCCGGCCGACCGTGCCGGTACTCACCCTGCACGACCTCGGCGACCTCTTCGTACCCTTCAGCATGGAGCAGGCCTACGCCCGGGACGCGGCCTGGCACGGGCGCAGCCGGCTGGTCGTGCAGCGCGCCGTCCGCGCGGCGCAGCACTGCGAGTTCAGCCCGGCCGAGGCCGGCGCCGCCTGGGACGACCTGGTTTCCTGGGTACGCACCGGGAAGCGGCCGGCCGGCGACGCCGTCACCGATCCGCGGGCGGTACGGGCGGCCGACTTCGGCTGCCGGTTCAGCGACCGTGCGGCGTGGGCCGCCGGCGCCGGCACCCGCCGGTTGTACGCAGCCTGCTGAAGGTTGCCGACGGCCCGTTCCCTGCCGAGGCTTGGGCTGGGATGGCTCTACGGGCACGCGGCCCGTTCCCTGCCGAGGCCTGAGCTGAGGTGGCTCTACGGGCACGCGGCCCGTTCCCTGCGGAGGCCTGGGCTGGGATGGCTCTACGGGCTATGCGGACGCCGCTGGCCGGCACCCGGGTTCGGGTGCCGGCCAGCGTTCGTGTGGTGTGGTGGGTCAGCTGTTCCAGTGCTGGGCGACGATGTCGGCGGCCT
>NZ_KQ058818.1 GCF_000982955.1 Micromonospora sp. HK10
GACGCGTCATAGGAGCGTCCCCTGCTGTCCTTCCCCAATGGCACGCTAATGGCACGCCAGGTCTGGCCTCCTCGCCCCACGGCCCCGGCGTTGTTCCGGCTTGAGGTGATCTGTCCGTGTTGAGGACCGAGCAGGACCGGATTTGCGGGACGAGCACGACGACCGGCCCCCGGGGGGCTGGGCATCCGCTCAGATATCGTCCACCGGGATCAAACGCGATCAAGGAGCGGGGCATGGGCGGGACGACACGGCCGGCAGGTACAACGCGCAGGGCGGGACGCCTCGCCGCCGCGGCCACCACCGGACTGCTGGCGACGACAGGTTGCGCAGGGCTGGTCGACGCCGCCGGCCCGGAACGCAGCGCCACCCCGTCCCCTTCCCCGGTCATGGTTATGCGTGTGGAAAAGCCAGAGAAGCTCGGTAGCTTGCCGCCGGAAGCCCATAGCCGAAGCATGTACAACGCGGCACAGGCCTCGCTCGGAAAGTTGAAGCTACTGCTGGACGGGGATGCGACCAGCGCGGTCGGCACCGCCTACGAATCGACCGACGGTCAGTACGCTGCCCTGGTCAGCGCCGTCGCCGGCCCGGTGCGGGATCCCCAGAAGACGCTCGACGTGCTCTTCGGCGGACTGCCCCAGCTACACGACGTGGCTCCAACCCACCCTGGACCGATGGGCGGCGAGGCCCGCTGTGGTAAGGGCGAGGACAACGGGCTGACCGTCGACCTGTGCGCCTGGGCCGACGGACACACCATCGGGATGATTACCTGGCTAAGCGTCCCGAAGACCGGCAACCCGGCGAGCCAGCTTGTCTCCGCCCGCGCCCAGATCGAAAAGAGCGCGACCTCGCCCAGCTCGACCGGTAAAACCAAGTAGTCCGGCTCTGGCCGCTACCACCGCGAGGGCCGTTGACTTTTGTCGTTGAGTGGCCGGCGTTCAAAAATCCGGAGTCCCGCGCGTCCGTCGACGCTCAGCCCATCCTCGAGGCTGCCAATCGCTCCGTTGAGCTATGGCCTGACGACGACTTGCGGGATGACGTGGGGCACCAGCGGTAGGCGCTGATCTACCAGCACGCCACGGCGGAAGCTGACCGGGCCATCGCCCAGGCGCTACACGAGGGGTGCGCGCGGACCGCAGGAAGGTCAAGAACTCGGAGGGCAAGGGCAAGCGGAAGGACAAGGCCGGCAAGAAGGGCAAGGAGCGCGGCAACAAGTGAGGCTAGATGGTCGACGGCGGCGTCCACGGTGTGGAGCGCATGGCGATCGGTTGGTAGGCGCTGGCTCGGTCGACGACCTCGGCCGGCGTCAACTCCGGCGTGACTGTGAAGATCAGACCCGAGATGTCCGGGTAGCCCAGGTCGCGTTCGAGGCGGTCCAGCCAGTCGTTCAGCTCGGCGTCGTCCGCATAGTCGAGCCGCATGATCCGCTCGACGAGGACAACCGCCTCGTCCCGGGTCAGCTTCGCAGGCAAGGTGCCCTCCTCCGACCGGGGCTAATGGCACACCAATGGCACGCCGCATGATTCCTGACCTCGGAATATCGAAGGCCCTGACCGGGACTCGCGTCCTGATCAGGGCCTTCACGCTGGAGCGGGTGACGGGAATCGAACCCGCACTGTCAGCTTGGGAAGCTGATGTTCTGCCATTGAACTACACCCGCAGGCGGGCACCACTGTACCTGAGGTCACCGTCCCCGTGCACCCAGGTACCCCCGCGCCGGCCGGCACGCCGGGTCGGCAACCGCTCGAACATCGCCCCGCAACGCCCCCACGCGTCCGAGCAGCAAGAAGTTGCCGCACGGCAACATATGGCCGTTCTCAAATCAGTCGATCGGTTGTAACGTCTGCCCCACGTTCTCCGACCCGGCGTGACATACCCCCTGTCATGCCGCCAGAAAGAGGTGGGCTCATGGGCCTTCGCCCCAACCTGCTGACCCGGCGTACCGCCGGCGTCGCCTCGACGACCCTCGCGCTGCTGCTCAGCACCGCCGCGGTCGGCGTCGTCCCGGCAGCTTCGGCCTTCTCGGCCGCCCCGTCCGGCTCCTGCGCCGAGCCGGCCGACTCGCACTCGAACGCCCGCGTCGCCAAGGGTGGGCACGCCAAGCTGGACCCGAACGAGCTGACCGCCAAGCAGGTCCGTGACCGCGAGGCCGACCTCGCCGCCGCGCTGCGGGAGCGGGCCAACTTCCGGGCCGGCGCCGCGGCCACCCCGCTGGCCACCGTGACCATCCCGGTCGTCGTGCACGTCATCCAGCGGGACAGCACCCGGGCCGGTGGCAACATCCCGGACTCGATGGTGACCCAGCAGATCTCCGTGCTGAACACGGCGTACAGCGGCGGCACCGGCGGCGCCGCGACCGCCTTCAGCTTCCAGCTCACCAAGGTGCACCACGTCACGAACGCCGCGTGGTACCCGATCGTCGAGGGCTCCTCGGCGGAGCGGCAGATGAAGTCCTCGCTGCGCGAGGGCGGCAAGAACACGCTCAACCTCTACCTGGGCGAGCTGAGCGACGACCTGCTCGGCTGGGCCACCTTCCCGCAGCGGAAGCTGAACAGCATGGACGGCGTGGTCGCGCTGAGCGAGTCGCTGCCGGGCGGCACCGCCACCAACTACAACCAGGGCGACACGGGTACGCACGAGGTGGGCCACTGGCTGAACCTCTACCACACCTTCCAGGGTGGCTGCTCGGGCTCGGGTGACAGCGTCTCCGACACCCCGGCCGAGGCCTCGCCGGCCTTCGAGTGCCCGACCGGTCGGGACACCTGCACCGCCACCGGCAAGGACCCGATCACCAACTTCATGGACTACACCTACGACTCGTGCATGTACCAGTTCACCGCTGGTCAGGCGAGCCGGATGCTGACCGCGTGGAACGCCTACCGCGCGGCCTGACCACTCCCACACCACACGCCGGTGCCGGCTCCGTCCTCGGACGGGGCCGGCACCGGCGTGTCGGGGTCAGGCGGCGGAGCGGCGGGTGTCGAAGCCGTGCCGGCCGCGCCGGCCCTCGGCCCCGACGACGGTACGGCGGGCGGGGCGTGCGGCCGCCGGGTCGAGCCAGACCCGCACCTGGGGCCGGCCCACGCTCGGCGGACTCGCCTGGTCGCGCCGGGTCAGCATCGCCACGTCGACGCTGAACTCGAAGAGTCGCCAGTCGGCCTGCGGGGCGGCCCGACCGAGGGCGGCGAGCCGGGCCACGGTCGCCGGGTCGTCCACCACGCGGGCCCGGCCGGCCACGTACGCCTCGTCGTCACTCTCCTCCGGCGGGAAGGAGTGCAGCGCGTAGCGGCCGTCGCGTTCGAGGTCGCGGCGCTTGGGCGAGTCGATGACGAAGCAGTAGAGCCCGTCGTCGGTGATCACCGGGGAGATCGGGTGGACCCGGGGTCCACCGTCGGCGCGGACCGTGGCGAGGTAGCCGAAACCCGGCCCGTACTGCTGCAGGAGAAGGCGGATCTCGTCGGCGAGGCGGGGCTCGTCGGCGGCGAATGCGGACCAGGAAGCCATGCGGACATTCTATCGAACAGGTGTACGAAGATGTAGTCCGACACGCAGGTCACCCGTACGGGTCGCTAAGGTATTCCGATGCTGCTCTCCGACCGGGATCTGGTCTCCGAGATCAAGGCAGGCACGCTGGCGTTGGAGCCGTTCGAGCCCACGCTGGTGCAACCGTCCAGCATCGACGTACGCCTGGACCGGCTCTTCCGGGTGTTCAACAACCACCTGTACACGCACATCGACCCGGCGGTCCAGCAGGACGACCTGACGTCGATGGTGGAGGTGCCCGAGGGCGAGCCCTTCGTGCTGCACCCGGGCGAGTTCGTGCTCGCCTCGACCCTCGAGGTCATCTCGCTCGGTGACCAGCTCGCCGGCCGGCTGGAGGGCAAGTCGAGCCTGGGCCGGCTCGGGCTGCTCACCCACTCGACGGCGGGCTTCATCGACCCGGGCTTCTCCGGGCACGTCACGCTGGAGCTCTCCAACGTGGCGAACCTGCCGATCACCCTCTGGCCGGGCATGAAGATCGGCCAGCTCTGCATCTTCCGGCTCTCCTCGCCGGCCGAGCACCCGTACGGCTCGGCGGTGTACGGATCGCGCTACCAGGGGCAGCGCGGGCCGACCCCGAGCCGGTCCTGGCAGAACTGGCGGATCTGGCCGACCCGCTGACCGCACCCTGCGAGGGCGCGGCGGGACCCCCCGCCGGAGGGGCCCCGCCCGCACCGCTCAGCCGGGGCGGCCGTAGCTGTTGATCTGGCCGTCGTCGACGCGTTTCATGGTGATCGGCTTGCCGGACTGGGAGGCGTGCACCACCCAGCCGTTGCCCACGTACATCCCGACGTGGTGCAGGTCGCTGTAGTAGAAGACCAGGTCGCCGGGGCGGAGCTGGCTGCGACTCACCCGGGCGGTGACATCGTGCTGCTGGCGGGCGTTGTGCGGCAGCGAGACGCCGGCCTTGGCCCAGGCCGCCATGGTGAGGCCGGAGCAGTCGTAGTGGTCCGGGCCGGCGGCGCCCCAGACGTAGATCTTGCCGATCTGGGCGCAGGCGAACTTGACCGCCACCCCGGCGGGGCCACCCGGGTAGCCGGCGGGGCAGGGCGCCGGGCGCAGCGGGCCGCCGCCGCCGTTGCCGTAGACCTTCAGCCGCAGCTTCTGCAGCCGGGCGATCTCGGCGTCGATCTGCTTCTTCTTCGCGGCGAGCTGGGCCTCGGTGCGGGCCAGCTTGGTGATCATCTCGTCCAGCGGCCGCTTCTTGGCGGCCAGCTGGTCGCGCAGGTCGGCGACGGCCTGCACCTGCTGCTGCTGGCGGTGCGCGAAGCGGTCGAGCAGCTCCAGGCTGTCGACCACCTCACCCGGCGAACGGCTGCCCAGCAGCGCGTTCACGGTGGAGATGGTGTCGCCCTTGTACGCGTTGGCGGCCAGCCCACCGACCTGCCCGAGGGCGCGGTCGACCTGGGCCTGCAACGGGGCGATCTGCTTGGCCAGCGCGGCGGCCTGCTTGCGCTTGGCGGCCAGGTCCTCGCGGGTGGCGTTGACCTGCTCGATGACCGGTTCGAGCTTGTTCCAGTCCCGGTCGATCTGGGCTTCGATCTCGGCGACCGAGGGGTCGGCATGGGCCGCCGTGGCGCCGCCGGTCAGGATGACGGCGGTGCCGACCAGGGCGGCGAGGGCGGTGGTGCAGCGGGACCAGCGTGAACGCGGCGCAGCCGTCGATCGGTCGTCCGACCGGACCGACGGTGGCCGCGGGGCATGGTGTGCCACCGGGCTCCGTACTCCTTCTGTCCGACCGCCTACCGGGTTAGCTGACGGGTTCGGGCGGGAAGGGAGCCGCCCTACCGCAGCGTGGCTGCGGATTCACCCCGGTTACCTGGTTCCCCGGCTCGCCCGGAGGCGACTCGGCGGTGTCCGACCGTCACCGTCCGGGTTGGGCGATGAGACTCGCGGCCGACGATTGACCAGAGTAGAGATCGCCGTTATCGATCCGCAACCCGAGACGCCGTGACACTCCGTACGTGATTGTCCGGTCACCCGAAGAAATTTTTCACTGTGTATTACCTGAGGGAAAGGTATTGACCACGGGCCGGGTCCGGAGTGAGGGTGAATTCGCAGTGACCCCCATCCCTGTCTGGAGGTTCGATGCACCTCTCACCCCCACCGTCGGGCAGACGGATACTGCTGGCCGCGGCCGTCGCGGCAGCCACCGCCCTCGCCACCACCGGCCCGGTCTCCGCCGCGCCGGCCGACACCGACACCGGCGACCGGCAGCAGCAGTACGCCGCCGCGGCCGACGCGTACGGCGTGCCGCAGAGCGTCCTGCTCGGCGTCTCGTATCTGGAGTCCCGCTGGGACACCCACCCCGGCCAGCCCAGCACCAGCGGCGGCTACGGGCCGATGCACCTGACCGACGCCGAGCAGGTCGCCTCGACGCCGTCCAGCGCCCACGTGGACGCCGACGAGGACCCGCGCGGCGACGACTCCCGCCCGCTCACCCTCGACCCGGCCACCGCCGCCGCGCCCACCGGTGACGTGCTCCCGCAGGCGTCCCTGCAGACCGTCGACGCCGCCGCCACGCTCACCGGCATCCCGGTGGAGACGCTGCGCACCGACGCCGCCGCGAACATCCGGGGCGGGGCGGCGCTGCTGGCCTCGTACCAGAAGGCACTGGGCGGGCCGGTCGGCGCCGACAGCGACCCGGCGGCCTGGTACGGCGCGGTGGCCCGCTACTCCGGCGCGGACACCGAGGACGCCGCGGCGGCCTTCGCCGACGAGGTCTACGACCAGCTCGGCCAGGGCGCCAGCCGGACCACCGACGACGGCCAGCGGGTGACCCTCGCGGCGACCGAGGTACGGCCCGACGAGTCCGGCCTGCACAAGCTGGGGCTGCGCCGCGCCGAGCGGCCGGACGGGCTGGAGTGCCCGGTCCGGCTCGCCTGCGAGTGGATCCCGGCCCCCTACGAGCAGTACGGCCCGGGCGCCGGTGACTACGGCAACTACGACCTCGCCAACCGGCCGGCCCAGCAGAAGATCGAGTACATCGTCATCCACGACACCGAGGGCTACTTCGGCCCGAGCGTGAAGTTGGTGCAGGACCCGACCTACCTCGGCTGGCACTACACGCTGCGCTCGGTGGACGGCTACGTGGCCCAGCACATCAAGGCCAAGAACGTCGGCTGGCACGCCGGCAACTGGTACGTCAACGCCAAGTCCATCGGCATCGAGCACGAGGGCTTCGCCGGGCACGGCACCTGGTACACCGAGGCGATGTACCGGGCCTCGGCCAAGCTGGTCCGCCACCTGGCCCTGCGCTTCCAGATCCCGCTGGACCGGCAGCACATCATCGGCCACGACAACGTGCCCGGCATCCTGCCCGGCAACGTCGCCGGGATGCACTGGGACCCGGGTCCGTACTGGGACTGGTCGCACTACTTCGACCTGATGAAGGCGCCGTTCCGGGGCACCGGCACGCCGCACACCGGCCTGGTCACCATCGACCCGGACTACGCCACCAACCAGCCGGCGTTCACCGGGTGCAACCAGCAGCCGCCCGGGGTACCGAAGCCGACCCCGCCAGCGGTGCCCTGCCCGCTGCGCGGCTCGTCCTCGGTCATCCTGCGCACCGCGCCGAGCCCGGACGCGCCGCTGGTGAACGACCGCGGGCTGCGCCCGGACGGCACCCCGGACACCATGTACATCTCCGACCACGGCGCCCGCGCGTCCGCCGGCCAGACGTACGCGCTCGCCGGCGTCCAGGGTGACTGGACGGCGATCTGGTACCTCGGCCAGAAGGCCTGGTTCTGGAACCCGGCCGCCGACCGGACCGCCAAGTGGGCGAACGGCTTCGTGGTGACGCCCAAGCCGGGCAAGGCCACCATCCCGGTCTACGGGCGCGCCTACCCGGAGCAGGCCGCCTACCCGGCCGGCGTGCCGTACCAGACCATCGCGCCGTTGCAGTACACCTTCGCGGCGGGCCAGCGGTACGCGGTCGGCGGCGTGCTGCCGGGCGAGTACTACCGGGCCGTCACCTTCGACGGCTCGGCGCCGGGTGACTGGACGGTCGTCCGGGGCGAGAACAAGTACGTGCAGGTCCAGTTCGGCCACCGGATCATGTTCGTCAACCTCGACGACGTGCTGATCCTGCCGGGCGCGGTCGGCGCGCCGAAGTAGCGCCGGCCGGTACGGACGAAGGCCCCCGGTCCGTCTGGACCGGGGGCCTTCGCGTGGCCGGAAGGAACTCGGGTCAGGACACCCGGACGAAACCGGCGACCGGCTGGGTGCTGATGCTCGACACCTGCACCGGCTTTCCGGTGCGTGGCGCGTGCACCATCACGCCGTTGCCGAGATAGAGCCCGACGTGGTGCAGGTCGCTGCCGAAGAAGACGAGGTCACCGGGTCTGGCCTCGGAGCGGGACACGTGCCGGCCCTCGTTCCACTGCGCGCCGGTGAAGTGGGTGAGCGAGATGCCCGCCGCCTTGTACGCGTACTGGGTGAGGCCGGAGCAGTCGAACGAGTTCGGGCCGGTCGCGCCCCAGACGTACGGGTCACCGACCTGGGCGCAGGCGGTCTTGATCGCGGTACGCGCGGCGCTGCTGACCACGCCGTCGATCTTCGGGCAACCCGCCGGCCGGATCGAGGTCACCGGCAGCATCTTGGTCAGCCGGTTGATTTCGGCGTTGATCTGCTTCCGCTTCGCATCCAGATCGGCCTGCTGCCTCTTCTCGGTGGCGATCAGCTGATCCAGCTTCTGCTTCTGCGCGTTGTACTTGTCGCGCACCGCGAGCACGCCGGCGATCTGGCGGTGCTGATCCTGGGCGAGCCGGTCGAGGATGACCAGTTGCTCGGCGAGGGTGCCGGGCGTGGTGCTGACCAGCAGCGCGCCCATCTCCTGCGACGGGCCCTGCATGTAGTAGCGCGAGGCGATGTCGCCGACCTTGTTCATCGCCAGCGCGGACTCCAGCTCCAGCGGCACCATCTTCTTCTGGAGGTCGGCCGACTTCTTCTGGTTGGCCTTGAGCTGGGACCTGACCTTGTTGAACTGCTCGATGGTGGGTTCGAGCTTCTCCCACTGCTTGTCGATCTGCGCGTCGATCTCGTCCACCGAGGGCGCCGCGTGCGCCGGAGCCGCCAGCAGCCCGGCGCCGACCGCGACCGCGGCGACCAGGGTGAGGAGACGGCGTACGACCCGGCGGGTGCCGACCGGTCGGCCGGTGGGCTGGCTCGGGGCGTGACGATGAGGGGGCATGGTTGCCACCGGCACGGACTCCTTTGCAACCGACCGCCGGGCGCCCCGTGAGAGGGAAGGTCGGGGGCAGACGACCCACAGCGGTCGGTGCCCCACGATAGGGAAGGTGCCGGGGTGGAATCAAGGCGGAGTTTCGTTCAATCACGTTTGCGCAACCGCTTGCACACCAAGGGTATTCGTTCACTTGCCAACGATCGCCGTCAATACATCGTCGAGCGTGACCACACCCAGGGGCCGGCGGCCGTCGCTCACCAGCACCATGTGCCGGCGCTCCCGGCGCATGGAGAGCAGCAGATCCGCCAGCGTACGGTCCGGCGGCACCACCGCCAGCGGCCGGTAGACCTCGGCCGGCACGGGTGCCCGGCGACTCGCCCCCGCGTACCTGAGCACGTCCTTTACGTGCACGAAGCCGAGCACCCGGCGGGTCGCCCGCTGCACCACCGGGAACCGGGACCGGCCGGTACGCGTCGCCAGCACCTCCAGCGAGGCCGGTGAGACGTCCTCGGCCACCGTGGTCACCGTCGACCAGGGTTGCAGCGCGTCGGCCGCGGTCCGGCTGTGCAGGGCCAGGGCCCCGGTGATCCGGGCGTGCTCCTCGGCGTCCAGCAGCCCCTCGGTCCGCGCCTGGGACACCAGGCCGGCCAGCTCCTCCGCGGTGAACACGGTCTTCACCGCGTCGGTCGCCTCCACCCGCCACAGCCACAGCACCTGCCGGGCCGACCACTTCATCGCCAGCAGCAGCGGCTTGGTGGCCAGGCAGAAGGCGAGCATGGCCGGCCCGAGCCAGAGCGCCGACGGCTCCGGGCCGGCCAGGGTGATGTTCTTCGGCACCATCTCGCCGACCACCGTGTGCAGGAAGACCACCAGGCCGAGGGCGAGCACGAACGCCACCGGGTGCACCGCCGAGGCGGGCAGGCCGAGCGCCTCGAACGGCGTCTCCACCAGGTGCGCCAGGGCCGGCTCGGCGATCGCGCCGAGACCGAGCGAGCAGACCGTGATACCGAGCTGCGCGCCGGCGATCATCAGCGGGATCTGGTTCATCGCGGCGAGCGCCCAGCGGGCCCGCTGCGACCCCGCCGCGAGCGGTTCGATCGCCGTACGGCGGGACGCGATCAGGGCGAACTCGCTGCCCACGAAGAACGCGTTGCCGAGCAGCAGCAGCACGGCGATCAGCAGCTCAGTCACCGTCGTCGGGCTCCTCGGGGCGGACCACCCGGACCTGCTCGATCCGGTGCCGGTCGACCTCGACCACGGTGAACTCGTAGCCGCTCTCCTCGACCGTCTCGCCCGGCACCGGGATGTGGCCCAGCCGGGCCAGCAGGAACCCGGCGAGCGTCTCGTACGGCCCCTCGGGCAGCCGGAAGCCGGTCTGCTCGACCAGCTCGTCCGCGCGGAGCACCCCGTCCACCAGCACGGTCCGCTCGCCGCCGGGCACGGTCAGCTCGCCCGACCCCGGGTCGTCGACCGCGTCCGGGTCGAACTCGTCGGCGATCTCACCGACCAGCTCCTCGACCAGGTCCTCCACCGTCACCACGCCGTCCGTGCCGCCGTACTCGTCGACAACGATGGCCAGGTCCGCGCCGGCGTCCTTGAGCGCGGCCAGCACCCCGTCCAGGTCCAGGCTCTCCGGCACGTACACCGGCTCCCGGGCCACCGAGGCGACCGAGGTGGCGGCCCGCCGGTCCAGCGGCACGCCCAGCGCGTCCGGCACCCCGACGACCCCGGTGACCAGGTCAAGCGTCTCCTCGTAGACGGGGAACCGGGTCCGGCCGGTCTGCCGGGACTCCTCCAGCAGCTCGGCCACGGTGGCGGTGGCCCGTAACGCGATCACGTCCACCCGGGGGGTCATCGCCTCGGCGGCCCGCTTGTCGCCGAAGCGGATGGTGCGCCGCAGCAGCATGGCGGTGTCCGGCGGCAACGCACCCGCCCGCGCCGAGATGGCGGCCAACAGTCCCAGCTCCTCCGGGGACCGGGCGCTGGCCAGTTCCTCCTGCGGCTCCACGCCGAGCCGGCGGACCAGCCGGTTGGCGGACTCGTTCAGCAGCCGGATCAGCCAACCGAACGTGCGGGAGAACGCCCGCATCGGCGCTGCGGTGGCCAGCGCGGCCGGCATCGGGCGGGCCAACGCGAGGTTCTTCGGCACCAGCTCACCGAAGAGCATCGAGATGAGCGTGGCCAGGGCCAGCGCGAGCAGGCCGGAGAAGCGTTCCGCGCCGCCGAGCGGGCGCAGCAGCGGCGCGCAGAGCCGGGCCAGGGCGGGCTCGGCCAGGTAGCCGGTGAGCAGCGCGGTGAGGGTGATGCCGAGCTGCGCGCCGGAGAGCTGGAAGGACAGCTCGCGCAGCGCGCGGCGGACCGTGGCGGCCCGGCCGTCGCCCTCACCGGCCCGCCTGTCGATCTCCGCGCGATCCACCGTGACCAGGGCGAACTCGGCCGCGACGAAGAAGGCGTTGCCGGCGGTCAGCAGCACGAAACCGACCAGGGGCAACAACGTCATAAGCAGAAGGCCGTCAATGGGCGTGATTGTGGCACGCGCGCGCCCATGGCGGGCCCCCCGTAGCGTTGGTGGCATGGAGGGTCTGCTGCTCACCGAGGAACTGGTCCTGCTCGCGTACGACGACAACGGCGTCAACCGGCTCGGCCGTCCGCACCTCGACTACGGCCTCGCCGGCGCGGTGCTGCTGGAGCTGGCGCTCGCCGGCCGCGTGGAGGTGGCGGAGAAGCGGGTCGTGGTGACCGATCCCGCTCCGACCGGCGTACCGCTGCTGGACGAGGCGCTGGCGACGGTCGGATCCGGGCGCCCTCGTAAGCCGCAGGACTGGATCGGCAAGCTCGCCAAGGGCCTGCCGGACCGGGTGCTCGGCGGGCTCGTCGACGCCGGGGTGCTGCGCCGGGAGTCCGACCAGGTGCTGCTGGTCTTCCCGCGTACCCGCTATCCCTCGCCGACCGGCGCGGAGCCGACGGTGGAGACGGCGGCCCGGGAGCGGATGGCGGCGGCGCTGACCACCGACGGCCCGGTCGACGCCCGGACCGCCGCGCTGCTCACCCTGACCCGGGCGGTCGGCCTGGATCGCAAGCTCTTCCGGGAGCTGCCCAAGGAGCGGGTGACGGCCCGGATGGACGAGATCGCCGCCGGTGACTGGGCCTCGGCCGCCGCCAAGAAGGCCATCGAGGAGATGCAGGCCGCGCTGCTGGTCGCCACCACGGCCGGAACCGCCGCCATCATCACCACCGCGGTCAGCTGAACGCGACGGCGGCGGCACCGCACGGGTGCCGCCGCCGTCGTGGTCCGGCTCCCGCCGGGGTACGCCTCAGCTCGCGGCCGGCGCGACCTCCGGCTCACCGGCCGGGGCCTCCGGCTTGACCGAGCGCAGCAGCA
Source organism: Micromonospora sp. HK10 (assembly GCF_000982955.1). Taxonomy (GTDB): domain Bacteria; phylum Actinomycetota; class Actinomycetes; order Mycobacteriales; family Micromonosporaceae; genus Micromonospora. The sequence goes on from NZ_KQ058818.1 coordinate 12,105, forward strand.
CGCTCGCCACGTCGACCACCTCGACCTGCTCGCCCGCGCCCTTGCCGTTCACGCCGTCGTTCAGCATCGTCGAGCAGAACGGGCAGCCGACCGCGATCGTCTTCGCCCCGGTGGACATGGCCTCCTCGACCCGGTCCACATTGATCCGCTTGCCGATCTTCTCCTCCATCCACATCCGGGCACCACCGGCGCCGCAGCAGAAGGAGCGCTCGCTGTTGCGCGGCATCTCGATGAGGCCGCTGTCGCCGCCTGCACCGGAATCGGAGGCTGCGCCACCGCGGCCATCTCCGATGGCACTGCCGAGCACCTCGCGCGGGGCGGCGAAGATCCGGTTGTGCCGGCCCAGGTAGCACGGGTCGTGGTAGGTCACGCCGCCGTCCACCGGCTGCACCGGGGTGAGCTTGCCGGCGCTGACCAGGTGGGCCAGCAGCTGGGTGTGGTGCACCACCTCGAACTCGCCGCCGAGCTGGCCGTACTCGTTGCCCAGGGTGTTGAAGCAGTGCGGGCAGGTGGCGACGATCTTGCGCTTGCTCTTCTCCCGGCCGTCGAACGCCTCGTTCAAGGTCTCGACGTTCTGCTGAGCCAGCATCTGGAAGACGAACTCGTTGCCGATCCGGCGGGCCGGGTCACCGGAGCAGGTCTCGCCCTCGCCGAGGATGGCGAAGGAGACGCCGGCCTCGTTGAGCAGCGTGGCGACCGCCCGGGTGGTCTTCTTGGCCCGGTCCTCGAACGCTCCGGCGCAGCCGACCCAGAACAGGTACTCGAAGTCGTCGACCTCGCCGACCCGCGGCACCTCGAAGCCGAGGCCCTTGGTCCAGTCCTCGCGGGTGTTCTGCGGGGCGCCCCACGGGTTGCCCTTGTTCTCCAGGTTGCGGAGCATGACGCCGGCCTCGGACGGGAAGCTCGACTCGATCAGCACCTGGTAGCGGCGCATGTCGACGATGTGGTCCACGTGCTCGATGTCGACCGGGCACTGCTCGACGCAGGCGCCGCAGGTGGTGCAGGACCAGAGCACGTCCGGGTCGATGACGCCGCCCTCTTCGGCGGTGCCGATCAGCGGCCGGTCGGCCTCGGCCATGGCCAGCACGTCGACGCCGGCCAACTGCTCCGCCGTCGCCTTCTCCTCGCCGGTCAGGTCCTTGCCCCCGCCGGCCAGCAGGTACGGCGCCTTGGCGTACGCGTGGTCGCGCAGGCTCAACACGAGCAGCTTCGGCGACAGCGGCTTGCCGGTGTTCCAGGCCGGGCACTGCGACTGGCAGCGGCCGCACTCGGTGCAGGTGCTGAAGTCCAGCAGGCCCTTCCAGCTGAACTGCTCGACCTGGGCGACGCCGAACTGGTCCTTCTCCGGGTCGGCCTCCTCGAAGTCGAGCGGCTTGCCCCCGCTCGTCATGGGGCGCAGCGGGCCCAGGCCGGAGCCGGCCGGCTTCTCCGGGTCGCGCTTGAAGAAGATGTTGGGGAACGCCAGGAAGCGGTGCCACGCGACACCCATGGTGACGTTCAACGAGATCACGATGAGCCAGGTCATCGAGATGGCGATCTTGATGACGGCGGCCACGCTGACCCCGGCCGTCCAGGCCGGGAGCGCCGCGCCGACCGCGTGGCTGAGCGGGGTGGCCCAGACCGGGTACTCGAAGTGGTCGGTGGCCACCTTGAAGCCGCGGATGATGAAGCCGAAGATCAGCACCAGCAGGACGACCCACTCGACGAAGTAGCCCTGCCACATCGTCGAGCCGGTGAACCGGGAGCGGCCGCCGGGGCGGGTCGGCCGGTTGCGCAGCCGGATCGCCATCAGCACCAGGATGCCGGCCAGGCCCAGGATGCCGATCCACTCGGTGACCAGCCCGAAGATCGTCCAGTGGCCGATGATCGGCAGGCCGCCGCCCGGGGTGACCACCTCGAAGTACGCCTCGAGCACCAGCAGCGACAGCACGATGAAGCCGACCATCACGAACCAGTGGGCGGCCCCGACCACGCTCCACTTCAACATGCGGGTGTGACCGGCGGTCTCCACCAGCATCTTCTTCGTACGCGCGCCCTTGTCGCCGAAGCGTTCCGGCGCGGGCTGCCCGAGCCGGATGACGGCGGTCATCTTCATGACCGCGCGCACCGCGAGCCACACCGCCACGGCGGTGATGGCGGCCGCGAGGATCGTGGTGACGATCTGGACGCTGCCCATCGAGTTGGCCTCCCGGTCTGCTGCCTGGTCGAGCGGCTCGGCGACCGGGACGGTTCACGGCGCGTCCGGCGTCCCGCCGCTACCGCCCTGGCCCGACCGGCCGATGACCTCGCTCCGCTCGGTCATGCAGTGCAGCCTACGCGCAAGGTTACCCAGCAGTAACGTGAGTCATCTCGCATCGGCCACGCCGCCCTGTCGACACCTTAGGGGCAGCGGGCGGGCCGCGCCGGTCAGGGGCGGCCCGGCGTGACGTACTCCGGGCCGCCGGAGACCGCTGAAACGATCGGCGGGGGAGTGGCCGGCGCGGCACGGGGACACCGGCCCGACCCCGGTGCGGCTCCGGCCGGCGCGCGCCGTCAGCGCGCGGCGGCCGGTGACCACCGAGCCGGGGAGCCGGGCCGGAACGGCCGGATCAGCGCCAGCGGGAGAGCAGGACCAGCGAGGCGACCATGGCGCCGAAGCCCACCGCGAGGTTCCAGTAACCCCAGGTCGCGACCGGGTACGCCTGCTCGGAGAGGTAGTACACGACCAGCCAGCCGATGCCCGCGACGATCAGCGCGACGGCGGTGATCGGCAGCCAGATCGGGCTAGGCTTGCGCGTCGCCGCCGTCGCCGTCGGACGCACGTCCGTCGGCGGGGTGTACACCTTCTTCTTGCGGACCTGAGACTTGGGCACGACGCTCTCCAGAGGGGGGTACGACCTCGTCCGGCCTGACAACCGGGCGCGGGGGCGACGGTCCATGGCCAATAATGTCGACAGCTAGCGTAGTCCGGACGGGCTCTCCAGGCCACGAATGGGGTCAGGCCGGTGCACGGAGTGACCGAAAAGATGGGGACTTTTCGGGTCGAGCATGCCGGTCCGCGTCGTCGCGGGTCGGAAGGAACGACGGGAAAGGGAACGCCCGGTGGAGTACACGTCCGGCGCCGCCTCCTGGCAGAAGGTCCTCCGGCGGGCGGTCGCCGGCCTGCTGCCCCGGCGGCCGCGGCAGCGCCGCCCGGGGTGGTCGATCGGCGTCCCCGTGATCGCCGCCGCGGCGGGCCTGCTCTTCACCACGACCGCGACCACCGCGGGCGGCACCTCGCTGCGGGAAGATCGCCGGCCACAGCTCACCCAGTTGATCGAGGACCGGCGCGAGCAGGTGGCCGAGAGCGAGGAGCGGGCCGCCCGGCTGCGCGCCGAGGTCGAGGACCAGACCGCCACGCTCGCCGACACCGACGGCCCGGTCAAGGCCCAGCGGGACCGGGCCGCCGCCAGCCGGCAGGCCGCCGGGTTCACCGCGCTGACCGGGCCGGGCCTGACCATCGAGCTGAACGACGCCCCGCAACCCCAGGTCCTGCCCAAGGGAGCCAGCAACGACGACCTGGTGATCCACCAGGGCGACGTGCAGGCGATCGTCAACGCGCTCTGGGCCGGCGGCGCCGAGGGCATGTCAATCATGAACGTCCGCGTGCTCAGCACCAGCGCGGTACGCTGCGTCGGTAACACCCTGCTGCTGCATGGCCGGGTGTACTCCCCTCCATTCAAGATCGTGGCAATCGGCGAGCCCGCTGCCCTCCGGCGGGCGCTCGCCGCCTCTGAGGGAGTGCAGTGGTTCATGGAAGCGGTCGACCACTACCAGCTGGGATACTCCGAGTCCGCCTCCACGGTCACCGTGCCGGCGTTTGAGGACTCCACCGCCCTCCGTTCGGCGACGGTCCCCCGGTGACCTCGGAGGACGCCCGGGAACGCGACGGTCGCCACCGCGACCGCAGCGACGACCCGACCGCGTTCATCCCCCGGGTCGAACGCCCGCAGCCCGCAACTCCACCCCGGCCCACACGCCCGGACCCCGCGACCCCGCCCGGGAGCGGGCGCCCCGACCCGGCGATCCCGCCCCTAAGCGAGCGCCCGGACCCCGCGACCCCGCCCCTAAGCGAGCGCCCCGACCCGGCCATCCCGTCCCGGGGCGAGCGCCCTCACCCGGCGATCCCGCCCCGGAGTGAGCGTCCGCAGCCGACGGCTCCGCCCCGGCCCGCGCTCAACCTGCCCTGGCCGGAGCCGGCCGGGCCGCGCGACGGCCGGTTCCCGGCCACCCCCGCCGCCCCCGGCCCGCGCCCGCCGGCACCCGGGACGCCGCACCGCCCCACCGACGCCGGGCAGCGCCCCCCGGCACCCGCCACCGCGCACCCACCCGCCAGCGACCCGCAGGTACGCCAGCCGGCCGGTCCGCCCGGACGCTCGCCGGCGGCGGCCCCGGTCGCCGCCGAGCCGCCACACCGGATCCCGCCGCCGGCCGAACCCGACCGGCACCGGCCCGCGGGAGACGGCCGGTCACCGGGACAGGAACGGCCGGGCGGCCGTCCCGCCGAACAACCACGCCGCCTCCCGGCGGAGGCACCGCCGCGCTGGCCGGGCTCCGGCACCGCCACACCCGCCGGCCCCGGAGCCGCCGTCCCGAGTTCCGGCACCACCGCCGGTCCTGGCCCCGCCGGACCTGGCCCCGCCGGACCCGGACCCGCCGAACCCGGACCCGCCGGACGACCCGGACCCGCCGGACCCGGACCCGCCGGACCCGGACCCGGCATCTCCGTGCCGGGGGTCGGCGCCGCCCCCCACCGACCCGCAGCGCCGAGCGACGGCCCCACTGGTGCCGCCACCCGCGTCGGCGGACCCGCGGTGGCCGGACCCGGCGTCGGCGCCCGTCCCGTACCCGATCCGGTCCCCGGCGGCCCGGGCCCGACCGGCACCGCCCCGAGCGGCCCGGCGGCCGGCCAGGTCGGCACCGGCGGCCAGCCCGGGGCCGGCACCGGCGGCCCGGGCGCGGCCAGCGCCGGCCCGGCCCCCGTGCGGCCGAGCATTCCCGGGCCGGAGGACCTGGCGTCCAGGGCGGCCGGGCTCGGCGCGGCACTGGCCAGCAGCGGCACGGGCCCGACCGGACCCGGGGCCGGCGCTCCGGACACCACCGGACGGACGAGCAGCGGCCCCGGCGTAACCGCACCGGGCGGCCCCGGACCGGCGGCCGGACCCGGCGGAAACGTGCCCGGTCGGCAGTTGCCCGGCACCCCCGGCCAGCCGGACCCCGGCCGCGGCGTACCGGCGGCTCCCCCGCCCCCGGTACGGCCCGCCGCCCCCGCGGACGCGCCCACGGCGTTCCTGCCCCGGCTGACCGGACGCTCCGACGACCGGGCCGGCGCCGGCGAGGTGGCGACCCGCGTGGCCGACCAGCCCGCCGGGCAGCGGCCCGCCGGAGTGCCCCTCGCCGGGGAGCCGGCCGCCCGCGTACCCCGGGCGGGAGAGTCCCGGACGGCGGAGGCGAGCGGATCGGCGCCGCCGGGGGTCGGTGCCGTCGGGCGCCCCGGTGCGGCTGCTCCGGTCGCGGACCCGGCGGCGACCGCCCTGCTTCCGGCGGTCGGCGGGCGGCCGCCCCGACCCCCCGCCCTCGACTCGACCGCCCTGATGGGCGCCGTCCCGCCGCTGCCCGAGGGCGGCACCGGCGACGACCCGGCCGACAGCCCCGCCGAGCCTCCCGCCCCCCGGCGTGGCGAGCGGGTGGTGCGGCTGCGTCCCGAGCAGACCGGTGAGGGCTACAAGAGCGTCTACTCCGAGCTGACCCGGCCCACGCTCGGCTCGCGGATCCGCACCGGGGTCCGGGTCACCGGCGAAGCGCTGATCACCCTGGGCCTGGTGGTGCTGCTCTTCGCCGGGTACGAGATCTGGGGCAAGACGGTGATCGTCGACGCCCACCAGAACGACCTGAACACCCAGCTCGCCCAGGAGTGGGGCGGCAGCGGCGATCCGACGGTCGCGCCGACCGGCCCGACGCCCAAGGCGAAGCCCCCGGCCGAGGGCAAGCCGGTCGCCGGGCTCTACATCCCCAAGCTCGACAAGCACTGGGTGGTGGTCCAGGGGGTCAGCCCGAACGACATCCGGTACGCCCCGGGCCACTACCCGAAGAGCGCCATGCCGGGCGAGGTGGGCAACTTCGCCGTGGCCGGACACCGGATCCGGGCCACCTTCTGGCGGCTGGACGAGCTGAAGCCCGGCGACGCCATCGTGGTCGAGTCACAGACCGAGTGGTTCATCTACCAGGTCTACCAGCAGCGGATCGTGAAGCCGGACCAGGTCGAGGTGGTGGCGCCGGTGCCCGGCGAGCCGACCGCCAAGCCGACCGAGAAGCTGCTCACCCTGACCACCTGCAACCCCAAGTTCGACAACTACCAACGGTTGATCATCCACGCCCGGCTGGACCACGTGCAGGCCAAGTCGGTGGGCCGGCCGCCGGAGCTGGAAGGCTGACGATGTACGGGTGGATCTGGCGCAAGCTGCCGTTCGGACTGGCCGGGAAGCTGGTCGGCTCGACACTGCTCGCCGCGGCGACGGTCGCCCTGCTCTGGTTCGTGGTGTTCCCGTGGGCCGAGCCGCTGCTGCCCTTCGACGACGTCCAGGTGAGCCAGAACTCGGACGTGCCGGGCGACGACTCCGGCGGCGGGCTCACCGTGCCCAGCGGCAGCCCGACCGCGGAGGAACTGCCGTACAGCACCGAAACGAACAACACCCCACCCTCCCCGGACAGGTGACCCGATGCGCGTCCTGGTGATCGACAACTACGACTCGTTCGTCTTCAACCTCGTGCAGTACCTCGGCCAGCTCGGGGTGGAGTGCGAGGTCCGGCGCAACGACGAGGTCGATGTGGCCGAGGTCGGCCGGGTCGGCGCGGGCGGCGTACTGCTCTCGCCCGGGCCGGGCAGCCCGGACCGCGCGGGGATCTGCCTCGACGTCATCCGGGAGTACGCCGGCAAGCTCCCGCTCTTCGGCGTCTGCCTCGGCCACCAGGCCATCGGCGAGGCGTTCGGGGCGACCGTCACCCGGGCACCGGAGCTGCTGCACGGCAAGACCTCCGAGGTGAGCCATCACGGCACCGGGGTGCTCGCCGGGCTGCCCGACCCCTTCACCGCCACCCGGTACCACTCGCTGGCGGTCCTGCCCGAGACCCTGCCGGACGAGCTGGAGGTGACCGGCTGGACCGGCTCCGGCGTGGTGATGGCGATGCGGCACCGCGCCCTGCCGATCGAGGGCGTGCAGTTCCATCCCGAGTCGGTGCTGACCGAGGGCGGCCACCTGATGCTGGCGAACTGGCTGGCGGTCTGCGGCTATCCGGCCGCGCTGGAACGCGCCCCCGAGCTGGCCGCCGAGGTGGACGCCCGCCGCCGGGCCGCCTTCGCCACCGCCTGACGGGCCGCCGCCTGACGGGCCGCCCGCGCCGCCGCGTCACCGGCCACCCGCACCGCCGCGTCGCCGGCCGCCTTCACCGCCGCCTGAGCGCCGCCTCCGCCACCCCCGTGACCGGTCGCCTGCGGGGCGGCGGGCGGCCGCGCCCCGAACGGCCGAGGCCCCGACCGGCGGTCGGGGCCTCGCTGCGTCACTCGCGGTCGAGCCGGGTCGGTGGCTGGGTGGGGAAGGGGAACCCGCCGCCGCTGCCCGGGGTGCTGGGTGAGGTGCTCGGGTCCGGGGTGGATCCGCTCGGCGTGGTGCTCGGCTCCGGCGGGGCGAAGTCGACGTAGATGGTGACCGTCTTGCCCTTCTCCAGCTGCTTGCCCGGCTTGGGGTCCTGCGAGCTGACCTTGCCGACGCCGTCCGGCGTGTTCGCCTCGTCGCCGTCCCGCGTCTTCACCCGGTAGCCGGCCTTCTCCAGGACCTGGGTGGCCTGCTCCTTCGAGAGGCCGACCACCTCCGGGACCTCCTTGATGTTGCCGCGGGAGACCGACACCTTGACGGTGGCGCCGTCCTCGACGCTGGCGCCCGCCTTCGGATTGGTGCCCACGACCGTGCCCTCGGCCGCCGCGCCGTCGACGTCCACCTTCTCGACCTTGAAGCCGTCGTTCTCCAGCTGGGCCTTGGCGTTCTCGAACGGGTTGCCCACCACGCCCGGCACCTGGACCATCTTCGGGCCGTTGCAGATGTTCAAGGTGACGTTGCGGCCCTTTTCCAGGGCGGTGTTGGCCGGCGGGTCCTGCCCCGCCACGGTGTCCTTCTGGCAGGTCTTGTTCAGCACCGGGTCACCGATCACCGGGATCAGCCCGGCTGCCCGGACCTCCTGCTCGGCGACGGCGCGGGACTTGCCCTCGATGGTGGGCACCCGGACCTCGCTCGCGCCCTTCTGGTTCAGCCAGAGCGCGGTCGCCAGGGCGATCACCGCGAGCACACCGAGGGCGGCGAACGTGGCGATCACCCAGGAGGACGTCTTCCGCTTGCGCGGGTCACCGACCCGGGCCGGCATCTGCTGGCGGGTCTGCGGGCCGAGCACCTGGGTCTGCTGGTAGCCCCCGCCCCCGGCCGCGGCCATCGGCATGGTCTCCTCGGCCGGCATCACCGGGGTGGCCAGCACCGGCCGGCCGGCAGCGGCGCGCAGCAGGTCCGCCCGCATCTCCCCGGCGCTCTGGTAGCGGTTGAGCGGGTTCTTGGAGAGCGCCTTGAGGACGATGGCGTCCACCGCCGGGTTGACGTCCGGGTTGATGGTGCTCGGCGTCGGCGGCTGCTCCCGCACGTGCTGGTAGGCGACGCTGACCGGGCTGTCGCCGACGAACGGCGGGTGCCCGCAGAGCAGCTCGAAGAGCACGCAGCCGGCCGCGTAGACGTCGGACCGGGCGTCGACCGCCTCGCCGCGCGCCTGCTCCGGGGAGAGGTACTGCGCGGTGCCGATGACGGCGCTGGTCTGCGTCATGGTGGTGGCCCCGCTGGCCAGCGCCCGGGCGATGCCGAAGTCCATCACCTTGACCTGGCCGGTCTGGGTGAGCATCACGTTGCCCGGCTTGATGTCCCGGTGGATGATGCCGTGCCGGTGGCTGAACTCCAGGGCCGCGCACATGTCGGCGCAGATCTCCAGCGCCCGGCGCGGCTGGAGCCGACCCTCGGCGCCCAGCACCTC
>NZ_KQ058819.1 GCF_000982955.1 Micromonospora sp. HK10
CCGCCCGTTGACGAACTCCATCACGATGAAGGGCAGGGTCTCGCCGGTGGGCGCGGTCTCCTCGCCGGTGTCGTACACGGCGACGATGGCCGGGTGGTTCAGCGAAGCGGCGTTCTGCGCCTCCCGGCGGAACCGCATCTGGAAGGTGGCATCCCGGGCCAGATCCGCCCGGAGCATCTTGATCGCGACATCCCGACCGAGCCGGAGATCGCGGCCACGATGCACCTCCGCCATGCCGCCGTAGCCGAGCAGCTCGCCGACCTGGTACCTGCCACCGAGCAGGCGGGCCTGCGCTGTCATCGCGTCTCTCGTCCTTCGCTCGTCGTCGTCTCGCCGTCAGCCGGCTGGAGCCGTACCTCACGACGGTACGACGTCCCGACCAGATCGTCGGCTCCGTGGGACCGTACCGCGCCGGACGTCACGCTCACCGGAGCCAGCGCGCCCGGATCGGCGCCGAGCATGTACTTCCGGTAGTTGTACGAGATCACCCCGGAGCAGAGCAGGATCAGTACGGCCACCATGATGGCGATCATCCAGCGCCGG
>NZ_KQ058820.1 GCF_000982955.1 Micromonospora sp. HK10
GCGCGTCGGCCGGCAGGTCGGCCCCGGCCAGCGGCGTGCCCGCCGGGGCCAGCCGGTTGAGCGCGCAGCCCTGCTCGGCCCAGCGGGTCACCAGATCGGCGGTCGGACCGGAGGCGTTGAGCCGCTTCGCCGCGACCAGCGGCGCGGCCGCCTCCCACTCCTCGGTGCCCGGCCGCAACCGGGTCACCCGGGCCGGCCAGGAGACGATCCGGCCGCCGTGGTCGCCGCGCAGGATCACCTCGGCCGCCGCCGCGTCGGCCAGGCCGGGCGCGGACTGCTCGCCGGGGCCGGTGACCACCAGGAGCGCGCCGTCGAGCGGCAGGCACCACAGCCCGTACGCCGGGCCGCCGTCGACGCTCACCCAGGCCACGGCCGCCTTCTTCACCGCCTCGTCCACCAGGGGCGTGGTGATCCGCTCGTCCACCTCGTCGCTCACGCCGCCATTCTCCCGTACCGCGGCCGGGCGGGGACCCCGGCACCAGGTCCGGGTCGCGCCGGCCGCTCAGCCGACGAACGGCGGCACGGCGATCTCGCCGCGGGCCACCGGCATCACCTGGCCGGTGACCGTGGCGCCGACGGCCATCCCGTCGGCGGCGGTCACCGTGCAGGCCAGCGCGGAGGGGCGGTGGATCTCGACGCCCTGGCGGACCGCGTACTCGGAACGGCCCTCGCCGGGCAGCAACCCGCTGGCGACCAGCCAGACGCCCAGGCCGAGCGCGGCCGAGCCGGTCGCCGGGTCCTCCGGCACGCCGAGTCCCGGCACGAAGACCCGGGCGTGCGCGGTTTGCGTGGCGGCGTCCCAGGAGAAGACGCTGACGTGCTCCACCCCGTACCGTTCCGCCGCCGCCGCGTTCATCCGGGCGCGGGCCACCGCGTCCGGGCGCACCGGAAGGTACGGGAACTCCAGCCCGCAGCCGGCCACCCGGGGCGCCGGCCCGGCGTGGTCGGCGGCGGTGAGCCCCACCATCTCCAGCAGCGGCTCCGGGTCCAGCTCGGGGCCGAGGGTGGGGGTGCCGCCGGTGAGGGTGGCCCCGGTGGTGGTGACCTCGATCGGCAGCACCCCGGCACCGCACTCCTGGGCGACCCGGCCCACCTCGAACATGCCCCGCCGGCTGGCGGTCACCGCGGCGCCGACGCTGGGGTGCCCGGCGAAGGGCAGCTCCGCGGCCGGGGTGAAGATCCGCGCCCGGTACGTCGCGCCGACCTGGGTGGGCGGCAGCACGAACACCGTCTCCGACAGGTTGAACTCGACTGCCAGCGCCTGCATCTGCTCGGTGGCCAGCCCTTCCGCGCCGAACACCACGGCCAGCGGGTTACCGGCGAAGGGTCGATCGGTGAAGACGTCCACGATCTCGTAGGCCAAGGTCGACATGTTGATAAACACTAGGCCCTTAGGCTGGTGCCCGTGAGCACGCCGAACCGGGTCTACATCGCTCGACTCGCCGGAGTCGCCGTCTTCGACCCGAACGGCGACCAGGTGGGCCGGGTCCGGGACGCGGTCGCCCGGATGCGGCCGACCCAGCGCCCGCCCGAGGTGGTGGGGCTGGTCGCCGAGATGCCGATGCGCCGGCGCATCTTCCTCTCCCTCAACCGGATCACCTCGATCGAGGCGGACGCGGTGGTGCTGGGCAGCGGCACCCTCAACCTGCGCCGGTTCGAGAAGCGCCCCAACGAGGTGCTGGTGCTCCAGGAGCTGCTGGACCGGCGGGTCCAGTTGGAGACCGGCCAGGCCGGCTCGGTGGTCGACGTCGCGATGGAGTGCAGCCGCAGCGGCGAGTGGTCGCTGACCCGGGTCGCGGTCCGCGAGCAGACCGGCCGGCTCACCCGCCGCGGCCACCTGCACCAGGTCGAATGGGACCGGGTACGCGGCCTGGGCGGCCTCGGTGACGCCCGCGGCACGGCCAACCTGCTCGCCGTGCTGGAGGACATGCGCCCCGCCGACCTGGCGAACGCGTTGCAGGACCTGCCCGACGCCCGGCGCAACGAGGTGGCCGCGGCGCTGGACGACGAACGCCTCGCCGACGTGCTGGGCGAGCTGCCCGAACGCGATCAGGTGGAGATCCTCGCCGCGCTGGACCGGGAACGCGCCGCGGACGTGCTGGAGGAGATGGACCCGGACGACGCGGCGGACCTGCTCAACGAGCTGCCCCCACCGGAGCAGGACGTGCTGCTCGATCTGATGGAGCCGGACGAGGCGACCCCGGTCCGTCAGTTGCTGCGGTACGCGTCCGGCACCGCCGGCAGCGTGATGACCTCGGAGCCGGTGATCCTGCCGCCGGATGCCACGGTCGCCGAGGCGCTGGCGCGCATCCGCGAGCCGCAGCTCTCCCCCGCGGTGGCCGCGCAGGTCTTCGTGACCCGCGCCCCGATGACCACCCCGACCGGGCGCTACCTCGGCATGGTCCACTTCCAGCGGCTGCTCCGCGAGCCGCCGGCCGACCTGCTCGGCGGGGTCGTGGTCAACGACATCGACCCGCTCCGGCCGACCACCCCGCTGCCCGAGATCACCCGGCGGATGGCCACCTACGACCTGGTCGCCATGCCGGTGGTGGACCGCAGCATGCGGCTGGTCGGCGCGGTGACCGTGGACGACGTGCTGGACCACTCGCTGCCGCCGGACTGGCGGGACCGGGACGCCCCGCCGAGCGCCGCCCACCAGGAGCCGCTGGAGGAGACCGATGGCTGACCAGCGGCGGGCCGAGCGGCTCGACCAGCCGCGCGCGCCCCGACGCCTCCGGCTGCGCCGGATCGACGCGGAGACCTTCGGCCGCTGGTCGGAGGGGATCGCCCGGGGCATGGGTACGGCGAACTTCATCGTCTACATGACGCTGGTGATCGCCGCCTGGTTCGGCTGGAACACGCTCGCCCCGGCGAACCTGCGCTTCGACCCGTACACGTTCACCTTTCTCACCCTGGTGCTCTCGCTCCAGGCGTCGTACGCGGCCCCGCTGATCCTGCTCGCCCAGAACCGGCAGGCCGACCGCGACCGGATCGCGCTGGAGGAGGACCGGCGGCGGGCCACCATGCAGAAGGCCGACACCGAGTACCTGGCCCGGGAGATCGCCGCGCTGCGCATCGCGCTGGGCGAGGTGGCCACCCGGGACTTCCTCCGCTCCGAGCTGGCCCGGCTGGCCGAGGAGCTGGACGAGGCGGCGGACCGGCGGCGGAAGCTGGAGCGGCGCCAGCAGGAGCGGGAGATCCGGCGGGAGGCCCGCCGGCAGGCCGGCGGCGAGCCGCTCGACGAGCCCCGCGACGATCTGGACGGCGACTACGCCCACGACGGGCGCGGTGAGGGCTGAACGTATTGAACGCCGCGCGCCTCAAGGGCCAGGCGAGCGGCGTTCGTCTCGATCGTCCCACTTCGCGGCACGACCCGTCCACCCCTCGGTCGGGGTCATCGATTCGCTCACACCGGCCGCCGCCAGCGGCGGTCACCGATGACCAGCGACGTAGCATGGCGGACATGTCAGCACCCGTCAGCACCGTCTCCGACGCGATCCAGGCCGCGCTGGCCACCGTCAACGACCCGGAGATCCGCCGGCCGATCACCGAGCTGGGCATGGTCCGCTCGGCTGTGGCCGGTGACGACGGCGTGGTCCGGGTGGAGCTGCTGCTCACCGTGGCCGGCTGCCCGCTGAAGGACAAGCTGCGTACCGACATCACCGCCGCCGTGGCCGCGGTGCCGGGCGTGACCGGCGTCGAGATCGAGTTCGGTGTGATGAGCCCGGAGCAGCGCCAGGAGCTCCAGTCGAAGCTGCGTGGCGGTGGAGCCACCGCCGAGCCGGTCATCCCGTTCGCCCAGCCCGGTTCCCGCACCCGGGTCTACGCGGTCGCCAGCGGCAAGGGCGGCGTGGGCAAGTCCAGCGTCACGGTCAACCTGGCCGCCGCGCTGGCCGCCCGGGGCCTCGCGGTCGGCGTGGTCGACGCGGACATCTACGGCCACTCGGTGCCCCGGATGCTCGGTGCCGACGGCGCCCCCACCCGGGTCGAGGACATGATCATGCCGCCGCAGTCGCACGGCGTGAAGGTCATCTCGATCGGCATGTTCACCCCGGGCAACGCGGCCGTCGTCTGGCGCGGCCCGATGCTGCACCGGGCGTTGCAGCAGTTCCTCGCCGACGTCTACTGGGGTGACCTGGACGTCCTCCTGCTCGACCTGCCCCCGGGCACCGGCGACATCGCCATCTCGGTGGCCCAGTTGCTGCCGAACGCGGAGATCCTGGTCGTCACCACCCCGCAGGCGGCGGCCGCCGAGGTCGCCGAGCGGGCCGGTGCGATCGCGCTGCAGACCCACCAGCGGGTGGTCGGCGTCATCGAGAACATGTCCTGGCTGGAGCTGCCGGACGGCTCCCGGATGGAGGTGTTCGGCGCGGGCGGCGGTGCGGCGGTCGCCGAGTCGCTGACCCGTACCATCGGCGCGCAGGTGCCGGTGCTGGGGCAGATCCCGATGGACACCCGGGTACGCGAGGGCGGCGACGCCGGCACCCCGATCGTGCTGGCCCAGCCGGACGCCCCGGCCGCGAAGGCCCTGGTCCAGGTCGCTGACCGGCTGGCGGTGCGCCGCGAGTCCCTGCTCGGCAAGCCCCTGGGCCTCAAGCCAGCGGGACGCTGACCCCGCGCGACGCCGCCCCGGCGTGGCTCCGGCGTCGGCCCGGCGTGGGTCCCGGCGTGGGTCCCGGCGTGGGTCCCGGCGTCGGCCCGGCGTGGC
>NZ_KQ058821.1 GCF_000982955.1 Micromonospora sp. HK10
GGCCCGGCGGCGGTGCCCGGCGTGCACCTGGTCACCCCGAACGAGTCCGAGGCCCGCGAGCTGGCCAAGGCCGCTCCGGGCGCGTCCCGCCTGGTCACCGCGTCCCGGGGGGCGCAGGAGCTGCGCCGGCGCTGGCGGGCCGGCGCGGTCGCGGTGACCCTCGGCGGAGACGGCGCGCTGCTCTGCCACGCCGGCTCCACCCCGCTGGTGGTGCCCGCCGCGCCGGCCGAGGGGGACACCTGCGGCGCGGGGGACCGGTTCGCCACCGCCGCGACCCTGGCGCTGGCCCGGGGCGCGCTGGTCTCCGAGGCCGTGCAGGCGGCGGTCGCCGAGGCTTCGGCGTACGTCGCGGGCGGGGGCGTGGCCACCGCGCTGCCGGCGCCGGTGCGGACCGCCGCCCCGCTGGTGGTCAGCGGCGGGGACCGGATCGGCGCGGCCGCGGCCGGCGCGGTCATCGCCCAGGTCCGCGCGGCCGGTGGCACGGTCGTCGCCACCGGCGGCTGCTTCGACCTGCTGCACGCCGGGCACGTGGCGACCCTGCAGGCCGCCCGGCAGCTCGGCGACTGCCTGGTGGTCTGCCTGAACTCCGACGCCAGCGTGGCCGGGCTGAAGGGCCCGGAACGCCCGGTCGTGCCGCAGGGCGACCGCAGCCGGCTGCTGGCCGCGCTGAGCTGCGTGGACGCTGTGATGATCTTCGACGAGCCGACCCCGCACGCGGCGCTGTCCTGGCTGCGCCCGGACATCTGGGTCAAGGGCGGCGACTACGCCTCCGGCGGCGGCGAGCAGACCCTGCCCGAGGCGGAGATCCTGGCCCGCTGGGGCGGGCAGTCGGTGGTCGTGCCGTACCTGGACGGCCGCTCCACCACCGACATGATCGCCGCGGCCCGCGCCGGCCGGGGCTGGCCCACGGCACCGATTCCCGAGGGCGGGGCACGCCGGACGGCGGTCGCCCGGTCCACGGCGGAGGGAGCACGATGAGCAGCAGTCCGTCCCCCGGGGCCGGCCCCAGCGTCCTGGTCACCGGGGGGTCGAGCGGGCTGGGCGCCGCGGTGGTGACCGCGGTGGCCCGGGCCGGTGGCCGTCCCCTCGTGCTCGACCGGCGGGCACCGGCCGACGGCGTGCCGTGGGTCGAGTGCGACCTGGCCGACACCCGGGCCGCCGAGGCGGCCACCCGCACGCTGGCGGAACGCTCCGGCGGCCTGGACGCGGTGGTCACCGCCGCCGGCATGGACGTGCCCGGCAAGCTGGCCGACGTCCCGGCCGAGACCTGGGAGCGGATCGTCACGGTGGACCTGCTCGCCACGGCGGCGGTGATCCGGGCGGCGCTGCCGTTCCTGCAGGAGTCCCGGGGCACCATCGTCACCGTCGCCTCGACCCTCGGCGTCAAGGCGGTCAGCGACGCCACCGCCTACTGCGCGGCGAAGTTCGGGGTGGTCGGCTTCACCCGGGCGCTCGCCGCCGAGCTGGCCGGCGCGGTCGGGGTCACCCTGCTCATCCCCGGTGGCATGCGGACCGCGTTCTTCGACGAGCGGGACGCGCAGTACCGGCCCGGGCCGGACGCCGTGCTCAACGAGCCCGCCGACACCGCCGCCGCCGTCATGTTCGCCCTCTCCCAGCCGCCCGGCTGCGCGGTGCGGGAGCTGGTGGTATGCGCCGCGCAGGAGTCGTCGTACCCGTGATCCTGGTGCTCCGGGCGCTCGGGGTCGGTGACCTCGCCACGGCGGTGCCGGCGCTGCGCGGCCTGCGGGCCGGCCTGCCCGGCCGGGAGCTGGTGCTGGCCGCGCCGGCCTGGCTGGCCCCGCTGGCCGAGCTGACCGGCGCGGTCGACCGGGTGCTCCCCACCGCCGGCCCGCACCGCCTGGCCTGGGCGGGGCCGCCGCCGGAGGTGGCGGTCAACCTGCACGGCCGGGGCCCGCAGTCGCACCGGGCGCTGGCCGCCACCCGGCCGCACCGGCTGCTCGCCTACCGCAACGTCGCGGCCGGGCATCCCGGGGGACCGGTCTGGGACGGCGACGAGCACGAGGTGCGGCGCTGGTGCCGGCTGCTGCATGCCCACGGCCTGCCGGCCGACCCGGCGGACCTGGCGCTGCGCCGCCCGGCCGGATCCGGGCATCCGGCCGGCGCCACCCTGGTGCACCCCGGCAGCAAGATCCCCGCCAAGCGCTGGCCGGCGGAGCGCTTCGCCGCGCTGGCCGGCGAGCTGACCGGCCGGGGACACCGGGTGGTGCTCACCGGCTCCGCCGAGGAACGGGACCTGGCCGGACGGGTGGCCCGGGACGCCGGGCTGCCCGCCGACGCGGTGCTCGCCGGCCGCACCGGGCTGGCCGAGCTGGCCGCGCTGGTCGCCGACGCCCGCCTGGTGGTCAGCGGCGACACCGGCATCGCCCACCTGGCCACCGGCTACGGCACCGCCTCGGTGGTGCTCTTCGGCCCGGTGCCGCCGGCGCACTGGGGCCCGCCGCCGGACCGGCCCCGGCACCGGGTGCTCGGCGTCACGCGCCACCCCGGGGCCGACCGGGATTGGGCCGCGGCCGGTGGGGTAGGAATCCACCCGACATTGGCGGCCGTCGGCGTCGACGAGGTGCTGGCCGCCGTGGACGAGGCGGAACAGGCGGTGCGGGTCTCCGGTGCGACTGCGGCGTAGCGATCCGGGCCGGCCGGGCTACGGACGCCGGCGGCGCGGCAAGGGGTGGCTCTTCGTCGACCCGAAGGGCGAGCCGGTGCGCGACCCCGGCGAGCTGGCCCGGCTGCGTGACCTGGTCATCCCGCCGGCCTGGCAGGACGTGTGGATCTCGACCTACCCCAACGGTCACATCCAGGCGACCGGGGTGGACGCGGCCGGCCGCAAGCAGTACCTCTACCACCCGGCGTGGCGGCAGAAGCGGGACGAGGCCAAGTTCGACCACGTGCTGGAGGTGGCCCACCGGCTGCCGGTGCTGCGCGACCGGGTCGAGCACGACCTGACCCTGCGCGGGCTGCGCCGGGAGCGGGTCCTGGCCACCGTCACCCGGCTGCTGGACATGGGCGCGTTCCGGGTCGGCAGCGACCAGTACGCCACCGGCGAGGATCCCACCTTCGGCGTGGCCACCCTCCGCCCCGAGCACGCCCGCTCCCGGCGCGGCTGCGTGGTCTTCGAGTTCCCCGCCAAGGGCGGCATCGAGCAGGTACGCCGGATCGAGGATCCGCAGCTGTGCCAGGTGCTGACCAACCTGCGCCGCCGACGGCGGACCCAGGAGCGCCTCTTCGGCTACTGGGACGGCCAGGCCTGGCGGGACGTGCGCAGCGACGAGGTGAACGACTACCTGCGCGACGCCAGCGGCGGGGAGATGACGGCCAAGGACTTCCGGACCTGGCACGCCACCGTGCTGGCCGCCACCGAGCTGGCCACGGCCGGCCCCCAGCGCTCGGTGACCGCGCGCAGGCGGGCGGTCGCGGCGGTCATGCGGTCGGTCGCGGAGCTGCTCGGCAACACCCCCACGGTGGCCCGGACGTCCTACGTGGACCCCCGGGTGGTGGACCTCTACCACGACGGCGTGCTGGCGCCGGTGGACCCGGAGATGCCCCGCGAGGCGGTGGAGAAGGCCGTCCTGGTGCTGCTGGAGGAGGAGACCTGACCGGCCCCGTCGGGTGTCCTGGGGGGAAGTTGCGACGGGGCCGGAGTCGGGGGCGGCGTCTACGCCGGTCGGTCGGCCACCGCCGCTGGGTGGCGACGCGCCGGGCCGGGTGACGGCCGATCGGTCCTGGGGCCGCGCCGCAGCGCTCCGGCCGGGTGACGGCCGGACGGCACCGGGCGGCCGCCCGCGACGGTCCGTCGCGGGCGCCTCGCCGCGGCCCCCCGTTACCAGTGGGCCACCCGGTTGCCCGACCGGCCCGGGGATCAGTATGTCGGCCGGGAGTTGACCGGGAACGCCGGAGCGTTGACGTTGCGTGCCGGGTCGACGTGGCGGGCCCGGTACACCTGCGGGGACTCCTGGTGGGCCGACCGGAACACCCGGCTGAAGTGGGCCTTGTCGCGGAAGCCCCAGCGCGCGGCGATGGCCTGGATCGGCAGGTCCCGCAGCGCCGGCTCGGCGAGGTCCCGCCGGCACCGCGCCAGCCGCTGGTCCCGGATGTACGCGGCCACCGTGGTCTGCTCGTCCTCGAAGAGCCGGTGCAGCGAACGGAGCGAGATGTGGTGCGCGTCGGCGATGAGCCGTGGGCCGAGCCCGGGCTCGCCGAGATGCCGGCGGATGTGCGCCTGGATCTGGGCGAGCAGGGCGCGCCGGCGCACGTCGGTCGGGATCGCGTCCTCGGTGACCAGGTGCCGGCCGAGCATCGTGGCGACCAGGTCCAGTCCGACGCCGGCCAGCCGCTCGGCGTCCGCCGCCTGGTACTGCTCCGGGTGGCTGCTGAGCCGGACCAGGTAGTCGGCGAGCAGGGCGCCGATGCCCTCGCTGCCGGAGATCCGGCCGGCGAACAGCGGGGCCAGCCGGGCGTACGGCAGCGGCAGCGCCTCGTACGGGATGAAGGCGACCACCGAACTGGCGTCCGCGCGGCCCTGGTCGCCGTGGTGGCGTACCTCGTGCGGGCGCGAGCAGTCGTAGAAGGTGAAGTCGCCGGGCCCCAGGGTGCTCTGCCGGCCCTCCTGGGCGGCGGCGCTGCCCCCGGTCAGGGTCAGCGCGAGCAGGTAGTAGTCGGGGTCGGAGCGCTGGATGAACCGGTGGGTGCGGAAGCACTCCAGCGACGGGTAGCGGTAGCGGGCCAGGCGCACCGGCCCCAGCTCGAGGAACTCCGCCCGCGCCACGAAGTCCTCGGCGTGGTCGCTGCGCACCCGCAGCGGGGTGGGCGAGTCCGAGACCATGTCCAGCCAGAGGCCGAAGCGGTCCGGCGCGGGCACCTGCTCGGTGTCGAGGATGTGCGGCTGCAACCTGGCGTCCATCAACGGCCCTCCCCCCGGGTCGGCCGGCAGCACACGTGGCGGACACCCCGGGCGGTCCGCGCGACGACCTCCCGGGGCGTCCGGCATCCGTCTTCGACGGCCATCATCCCGCCGGCGCCGCGGGCGGCGGCGCCGGGGTGGCCGGTCAGTCGTTGAGCACGTGGGCGAGGCGGTCCCGGAAGCGCCGCTCCGAGTCGCTCACCACGTCGCCGCCGAGGCCCAGGATGCCGCCGCTGGATGCGGCGCCGACCACCTGCTCGGCGATCTCCACCAGCCAGTGCCGGTACGCCCCGGCCTGCCCCTCGTCCACCTTGGCGGCCAGCAGGGTGGTCGCCTGGCCGGCCCGGGCCAGCACGTCGTCGATCATCGCCGCCGGGTCGGCCGGCTCGATCGCCGGCAACTCGGCGCCCGCCTCCGGGTCGCCCACCCGGGCCACGATCTCACCGGCGACGGCCGCCACCAGCGGGCTGGCCGACTCCCGCCCGGCCGAGATGGTGTCCAGCCCGGCGGCGTTCTCGGCCATGGTGCGCTTCGTGCCGTCGGACTCGGCGGCGCTCGCGGCGGTGAGGACCGCCTGCGGCAGACCGACCAGCAGCCCCCACTCCTCGTCGGAGAAACCGAACCCGGTGTACGCCGGCTGCTCGATCACGATCAGGCCCCTTTCGCCGTGGTCGTCGTCGTTCGACGGGCACCACCACGGTGCCCGGGTCAGGCTAGTCCAGCGTCAGCAGGCCCTGTTCGGACACCACGCGCACGGACAGCGTCTTGTAGCCCACCTCGTCGAAGAGCACCGTCATCCGGTCCTCCTCGTAGCTCAGCACCAGGCCGGCGCCCCACTCCGGGTGGCGCACCTGGCTGTGCACCGGAAACGGCCCGACCGCCCGGTCGTCGGCGACGCTGGTGCCGGCGTGGCAGTTGTCGCAGTGCCCGCAGACCTCACGCATCTGCTCGCCGAAGTACGCCAGCAGCGCCTGCCCCCGGCAGCCGGTGGTCTCCGCGAAGGCGCGCATCATGTCGGTCCGGGACCGGGTCACGGTCTGCTGCCGTTCGGCCTCGGCGAGCGCCGCCTGGGCGGACTCGGCGGCGGCCGGCGCGTACCGGGGGGCGCCGATCCGTTGCCGGGGCCGGGGCTCGGCGGCGCCGACCTGCTCCAGCAGGGAGAGGTACTGGCCGAGCTTGCGCGGGCCGAGCCCGGTCAGCTCGCGCAGTTCCTTCTTGCCGCGCGGCTCCTTGCGCAGCAGCGCGGCAAGGTCCCGCAGCTCATCGAGGTCGGGCAGGCCGCCGCTGAAGTAGCGCTGCAGGCCGACGTCCTCGGCGCGCCAGAGCAGCAGCACCCGCGCGGGTTCGCCGTCGCGGCCGGCCCGGCCGATCTCCTGGAAGTAGCTGTCCGGGGAGTCGGGCAGCGCCATGTGCACCACCCAGGCGATGTTCGGCTTGTCGATGCCCATGCCGAAGGCGGAGGTGGCCACCATGATCGGCACCTGGTCGGCGAGGAACGCCTCGTGCAGCTCGTGGCGGGCGGCCGTGGGCATGCCGCCGTGGTAGTACTGGGCCGGGAAGTCGGCGTCGGTGAGCCGCTGGGCCAGTTCCTCGGCCGAGCGCCGGGTCGGCACGTAGATGATGCCGGGTCGGGTGTCGTCGCGGAGCAGGGTGAGCAGCCGTCGCCACCGGTAGTCCTCGGTCGGGCAGTGCGCCACCTCGAGGAAGAGGTTCGGCCGGTCCAGCCCGGAGATCACCACCTCCGGGTCGCGCAACCGCAGCCGGGCGATGATGTCGTCGCGGACCGGCGGGGAGGCGGTGGCGGTCAACGCCACCACCGGCGGCCGGCCGATGCCCTCGATCAGGTGCCCGAGCGCCAGGTAGTCCGGCCGGAAGTCGTGCCCCCAGGCCGAGATGCAGTGCGCCTCGTCGATCGCCACCAGCGCGGGCCGCAGCCCGCGTACCTCGGCCAGCCGGTCCGGGTTGCTCAGCGCCTCCGGGGTGATGAAGAGGAACTCGGCCCGCCCTTCGCGCACGTCCTCGATCGCGGCGGCCTGCTGGGCCGCGTTCTCGTCCGAGCTGATCCGCACCGCCCGCAGCTCGGGTCGCTGCCGCTCGTTGAGCGCCGCGATCTGGTCCTGCTGGAGGGCGAGCAGCGGGGAGACGACCACGGTGGGCCCGGGGATCAGGCTGGCCGGGATCTGGTAGATCGCCGACTTGCCGGCGCCGGTGGGCAGCACCACCAGGGCGTCGCGTCGCTTCATCACCGCGCGCATGGCGGCCAGTTGATTGGGTCGCAGCGCGGTCCAGCCGAAGAGGCTACGGGCGGCGCGACGCAACGTCGTCGAGTGCCTGGACAGTTTCATCAAGGGCCGCTGGTACCCCCGGCGATCACCGGTGAAACCGCCGCGGTGCACCGCTCGGGAAGCGCCGGGCGGGATTGACGTCACGGCCGACGACCATCATTATGAACAAGCGTTCATGAACGCATGTTCAGACGGAGGCGGCATGGAAATCATCCGGAACGAGCACCAGGAACAGGCCTGGAACGGCTACGAGGGACGGCACTGGGCCACCCACCAGGCCCGCTACGACGCCATCAACAGCGGCTTCAACGAGGCCCTGCTGGCCGCCGTCCGCCCTGGCGACCGGGTGCTCGACCTCGGCTGCGGCAACGGCCAGCTCACCCGGCTCGCCGCCCGGCGCGCCGGGACCGGCCAGGCGGTCGGCGTCGATCTGTCCGCCCCGATGCTGGACCGGGCCCGTACCGCCGCGACCGACGAGGGCGTGCGCAACGCCGAGTTCATCCGCGCCGACGCCCAGGTCCACCCCTTCCCGCCCGGCGGGTTCGACGCGGCGCTGAGCCGGTTCGGGGTGATGTTCTTCGCCGACCCGGTCGCCGCGTTCGCCAACGTGCGCCGGGCGTTGCGCCCCGGTGGCCGGCTCGCCTTCGTCTGCCTCGACGACGCCCGCCAGGGTGACCTCGGCGCGGTCTTCGCGCCGCTGGCCACGCACCTGCCGCCGGCCGACACCGACGGCACCGCCACCGGCGAGCCGCTCTCCCTCGCCGACCCGGCCGTGATCCGCGCCGTGCTCGACGAGGCCGGCTTCACCGACGTCAGCTGCGCGCCCCGGCAGGAGCCCGGGATCTGGGGGCGCGACGCCGCCGACGCCGGCGGGTTCCTGGCCGGTTGGGGGCCGGTGCGGCACCGGCTCGCCCCGCTCGACCCGGCCGTCGGTGACCGCGTCCGCTCCGCGCTGGTCGAGGCGATGCGGCCGTACGAGGGACCGGGCGGGGTCCGGCTGCGCATCGCGGCCTGGCTGGTCACCGCGCGGCGACCGAACTGAGCCCGACGAGCGGGAGCCGGGCCCGGCTCGCACGGGGGAGCCGGGCCCGCAAACGCCTAGGATCCCGGTGATGGCACCCAGAAGAGCCGCCGCACTGCGCGGTGGCGAGCAGAGCCTGCGGGAGCACCTGATCGCCGCCGCCGAGCGGCTGGTGGCCCGCCGGGGCACCGTGGGGCTGACGGTCCGCGACATCGCCCGCGAGGCGGGGGTGGCCGACGGGGTGCTCTACAACCACTTCGCCGACAAGGAGGAGTTGCTCGCGCACGCCGTGCACGCGCACGCGCGGACGGTCGAGGCGGCGCAACACGGGACGGCCCCGCGACCGGGGGACGGGACCGTCGAGGCCAACCTGCGGGCGTACCTGGACCGGGGGCTGGCGCTCCACGCGGCGATCCTGCCCGCCCTCGCCGGGCTCGCCACCCAGCCGAAGCTGCTGGCCCGCCTGGGCGCGCTGGCCGGCCCGGCCGGCGGGCCCGACCTGCGGACGGAACTCGCCGGGTACGTCCGGGCGGAGCAGCGGCTCGGCCGGGTGGCCCCGGACGCCTCCCCGGAGGCGGTCGCCACCCTGCTCGTCGGGGTCTGCCACGACCTGGTGCTGGGCCGGCTGCTCGACCCGTCCAGCCCTCCGCCGCAGCCCGCCCCGGCCCTGATCGACGCCCTGGTGGGGACGCTCCTGCACGGGGTGCTGCCATCCGGGGCGGGCTGACCCGGCCGGTCAGCTCAGCCGGGGCAGCACCTCCCGCTGGTAGAGATCGAACAGACCCGACCAGTTCGGGCCGGTGTTGGCCACGTAGATCTCGTCGAAGCCGGCCTTGGCGTACTTGTCGATCATCTCCAGGTGCGCGTCGACGCTGTTGCCGCAGACGAACGACTCCTTCATCGTCTCCGGCTTGACCAGCTGCGCGGCCTGCTCGAAGTGGCGCGGGGAGGGGAGCACCTGGGACAGCTCGCCCGGCACGCCGGCGTTCGGCCAGCGCTCGTACGCGATCCGCACGCCCTCGTCCTCGCTGTCGGCGTACGCCGCCTTGAAGCCGGCCTGGCAGGGCTTGTCGCCGCCGCCGTTGTCGCGGAACCGGCGCACCATGTCGGCGTCGGGCATGGTGCTGACGTAGCCGTCGCCGATCCGGGCGGCCAGGTCGATCGACTTCGCGCCGAAGCCGGAGACGTAGATCGGCGGGGGCGTGTCGGGCAGCGTGTAGATCCGGGCGTGCTCGACCGTGTAGTGCCGGCCGTGGTGGTTGACGAACTCACCGGTCCACAGCTTGCGGATCACCTCGATGGACTCCTCCAGCATCTCCAGCCGGACGTCGGCCTGCGGCCACGGGTCACCGAAGATGTGCTCGTTCAACGCCTCGCCGGTGCCCACCCCGAGCACGAACCGGCCGTCGTGCAGCACCGCGCTGGTCGCCGCGGCCTGGGCGATCACCGCCGGGTGGATCCGGACGGTGGGGCAGGTGACCGCGGTGGTCACCGGCAGTCGGCAGACCTGACTGAGCGCCCCGATGGTGGACCAGACGAACGGGCTCTGGCCCTGGGCGTCGACCCACGGGTGGTAGTGGTCGGAGATCCACAGTGCCTGGAAGCCGGCCTGTTCGGCGCCGCGCGCCTGCGCGAGCAGCTCCGCCGGGGTGTACTCCTCGCTGGACAGAAAGTAGCCGATCTTCATGGTTCCCCCTCGCCGCGTCCGGTGCCGGGTGCGTGTCCGGACGAGGAGAGCGGTACCCGGGGAGGCGGCGGCCCGAACGCTCAGCGCCGGAACATCGCCCGGATGGCGATCAGCAGGAACAGCCCGCCCACGACCAGGCCGAGCAGGCGTACGCCGGGGATGTCCGCGGCGGTGGTGGCGTCGGCGAGCAGCGCGGGGTGCATGGTCGCACTCTCGCACGGGCGGTGCCGGTGCGCCAGGCGCTAACAGTAAGGATTGTTGACTATTTAGGGAGCCAGGTGTGACCATGTCAGCACCGCCGGGGCGGCGGACCGTGGGGAGACGGGGGTACGACAGCGCATGAGCGAGCGGATCGCGGGATCGACCGGGGACCTGGCGGCGCTCGCCGCGACCGTCCTGCAACCCGGCTTCGTCGGCACCACCCCGCCGCCGTGGGTGTGCCGGTGGCTCGGCGAAGGGCTCGGCGCGGTCGTCCTGTTCGCCCGCAACGTCGTCGACCACGACCAGGTGGCCGCCCTCACCGCCACCCTGCGCGCCGAGCGTCCCGACGTGATCGTGGCGATCGACGAGGAGGCCGGCGACGTCACCCGGATCGAGTCGGTCCGGGGCAGCACCCGGCCCGGCAACTTCGCCCTCGGCGCGGTCGACGACGAGGCGCTGACCGAGGAGGTGGCCCGGGACCTCGGCGTCGAGCTGGCCGCGGTGGGCGTGACCCTCAACTACGCGCCGGACGCCGACGTCAACTCCAACCCGGCCAACCCGGTGATCGGCGTGCGCTCCTTCGGCGCGGACCCGGCCCTGGTGGCCCGGCACACCGCAGCCTGGATCCGGGGGCTCCAGTCCGGCGGGGTCGCCGCCTGCGCCAAGCACTTCCCGGGCCACGGGGACACCCGGGTCGACTCCCACCACGACCTGCCCCGCATCGGTGCCGACCGGGCCCGGTTGGACGCCGTCGAGCTGGCCCCGTTCCGGGCCGCGGTGACCGCCGGGGCGCAGGCCGTGATGACCGGGCACCTGCTGGTGCCCGCCCTCGACCCGGAGCTGCCGGCCACCCTCAGCCCGCGCATCCTCGGCGGGCTGCTCCGCGACGAGCTGGGCTTCCAGGGCGTGGTGGTCACGGACGCCGTGGAGATGCGCGCCGTCGCCGACCGGTACGGCTTCACCGGCGCCGCGGTACGCGCGCTCGCCGCCGGGGCCGACGCGATCTGCGTGGGCGGAGGGCGGGCCACCGAGGCCGACGCGGTCGAGCTGCGCGACGCCATCGTCGCCGCCGTGCTGGCCGGGGAACTGCCCGAGGAGCGGCTGGCCGAGGCGGCCAAGCGGGTCGGCCAGCTCGCCGCCTGGACCGTCGCGGCCCGGGCCGACCGGCCGGCCGCGCCGCGCGGCGACGGGCCGCCGATCG
The DNA here is from genome assembly GCF_000982955.1 of Micromonospora sp. HK10. Classification (GTDB taxonomy): domain Bacteria; phylum Actinomycetota; class Actinomycetes; order Mycobacteriales; family Micromonosporaceae; genus Micromonospora. Next base: position 11,314 of record NZ_KQ058821.1, read on the forward strand.
GGCTGGCCGCCGCCCGCCGGGCACTGCGGGTGACCAGCGGTCCGGCCGGGTCGCTGCCGCTGGCCGGCCCGGCGCACGTGGTGGAGTTCGCCCCGCCGCACAACATCGCCATCGGCGCGGAGACGCCGTGGGGGATCGCCGGGCCGCTGACCGAACTCGTCCCCGGCACCACCACCGCCCGGTACGCCGAGGGCGAGGTCCCGGCCGACCCGGCGGCCGGATCGGCCGGCCGCCCCCTGGTGCTGGTCGTGCGGGACCTGCACCGGCACGACTGGATGCGGTCGGCGGTGGACCGCGCCCTGGCCGCCCGGCCGGACGCCGTGGTGGTGGAGCTGGGCGTACCCGCCCTGGTCGCCGGCGCGGTGCACCTGGCCACCCACGGCGCCACCCGGGCCACCGCGTACGCCGCCGCCGAGCTGCTGGCCGGCGGTCGCTGAACCGCCGGCCCGCGCCCGGCCTCAGGCGTCCGGAACGACCAGGTCGGCGTACTCGGGGTGGCGTTCGATGAACGCGGCCAGGAACGAACATCGGGGCACCAGCCGGCCGCCCCGCTCGCGGACCTGGTCCAGGGCACCGCGCACCAGCGCCGCGCCCACGCCCATGTTCTGGAACCGTTCGTCCACCTCGGTGTGCGTGAAGACCAGCACCTCACCACGGGGCTCGTAGGCGGCGAACCCGGCCAGCGCGTCGTCGACCAGGATCTCGAAGCGGCGCTCGGCGGGGTTCTCCACGACCAGGAAGCTCACCGGACCATTCTCTCCCCGGCACCGGCGTGGTGGTCCAGTTCGGCCAGCAACCGGTCCACCTCGTCGACGGCAGGACGGCCGGGAAGCGCCCTGCTCAACGCGTCCGGTCCGCGGCGGGTGCGCCGGCCGGCCGCCCCGGCGGGCGGCGCGCGCCCGGTCGGGGGTGGTTGCCGCCCCGTACCCTTGTCCGGGTGACGAACCGACGCGTTTCCCCCTCGCCGACCCCCGTCCGTCGCATCGCCGGCCTGCTGGCCGGGCTGACCCTGGGCGCCGCGCTGCTCGTCGGGTGCAGCGCGGAGGGTGCCTCCACCGACTGCGGTCTGGACGCCTGCACCGTCACCTTCGACCGGGGCGTCGAGGCCAACGCCCGCATCCTCGGGGTGGAGGCGAAGCTGGTCAGCGCCCAGGGCGACCAGGTGACCGTCGAGGTCGCCGGCGAGCAGCTCACGCTCACCGTCGGCCAGCAGGCCACCGAGGTCGGTGGCTTCCAGGTCAGCCTGGACAGCCTCACCGACCAGCAGGCGGTGCTCCGGGTGGCGCGCAACCCGAACGGCTGACCACCGCCCGGCGGGGCGGTCCACGTTTGGAAATCTTCGCTTTCGGTGATTGTGCCGCCATGTCACTCACCCGGAACGCCGAAGCCACCGCCGCCCGGACGGCGAACAGCAGGTGGCTGGAACTGTTGACCCGGGCCGGTTTCATCGGCTACGGGATCGTGCACCTCCTCTTCGCCTGGCTCGCCGTGCAGATCGCGTTCGGCAAGTCCGGCGAGGAGGGCAACCAGAACGGCGCGCTGCGTACCCTCGGTGCCCAGCCGCTCGGGAAGTTCCTCCTGGTCGCCATCGCGGTCGGCCTCTTCGCCATGGCCATCTGGCAGGCGTTCGAGGCGGTCATCGGCCACCAGTCCCGGCGCGGCCGGGAGAAGCTCTTCGAGCGGATCGCCTCCGTCGTCCGCGTGATCGTCTTCGTCTGGCTGGGTTGGACCGCGATCAAGGTGGTCCAGGACGCCAGCAGCAACGCCGCTGACCAGCAGCAGCAGTTCACCGAGAAGCTGATGGCCTCCGACGGTGGCCGGTGGCTGGTCGGGCTCGCCGGCCTGGTGCTCGCCGCGGTCGGCATCGGCATGGTCATCTACGGCCTGAAGAAGAAGTTCGAACGCAACCTGAAGACCGGCGAGATGAGCCCCAAGACGCACCGGCTGACCCGCCGGCTCGGCATGGCCGGGTACGCCGCCCGGGGCGCCGTCTTCGCCATCGCCGGCGGGCTGATCGTGGTCGCCGCCGTCAACTACGACCCGGAGAAGGCACGCGGCCTGGACGCCGCCCTGCGTACCCTGCGCGACCAGTCGTACGGGCCGGTGCTGCTGGCGCTGATGGCGCTCGGCATCGCCGCGTTCGGCGTCTACTGCTTCTTCCAGTCCCGCTACCGCCGGGTCTGAGCCTGGTCGATACCGGGCGGGGCCGGGCACCATTGGGCCTTTGCCCGGTTCCCGGCCGGCGAGAGGGAGAGAGATTTCGTGCAGAGTTACCTCGTCACGACCGCCGCCGCGCTCAGTGCGGCGGCGGTCGCGTTGGTGCTGGTCGAGGTGGTGCACCGGCTGGCCCGACGGCTGGGCCGGCGCGCGCTGCTGATGACCGAGCTGGCCGAGCACTCGCACCGCGCGTTCCAGGTGGCCGCCACCGTGCTCGCCGTGCAGCTCGCGGTCCGGTTCAGCACCGGCTACGCGGTGGGCAGCCCGTGGCGCAAGCTCGTGCTGCACGCCCTGGTGCTCGCCATGATCGCCACGACCGCCTGGCTGGTCGCCTCGCTGCTGGTGGTGGCGGAGGACACCGCGCTGGCCCGGTTCCGGGTGGACGTGCCGAACAACCGGCACGCCCGGCGGGTACGCACCCAGGTGGTGCTGCTGCGCCGGCTGACCATCGCGGTGATCGTGGTGCTCACCGTCGGCGTGACGCTGATGACCTTCCCCGCCGTCCGGGGCATCGGCGCCGGCGTGCTCACCAGCGCCGGTGTGGTCGGTGTGGTCGCCGCGCTCGCCGCGCAGAGCCTGCTGGGCAACGTCCTCGCCGGACTCCAGCTCGCCTTCAGCGACGCGGTACGCCTCGACGACGTGGTCGTGGTGGAGGGGGAGTGGGGCCGGATCGAGGAGCTGACCCTCAGCTACGTGGTGGTGCAGATCTGGGACGACCGGCGGCTGATCCTGCCCACCTCCTACTTCACCAGCACCCCGTTCCAGAACTGGACGCGGACCGAGGCCGCGGTGCTCGGCACCGCCGAGTTCGACCTGGACTGGGCGGTACCCGTGCAGGCCATGCGGGAGGAGCTGCGCCGGCTCTGCGAGAGCACCGAGCTGTGGGACGGGCGGGTCTGCGTACTCCAGGTCACCGACGCCACCGGCGGCATGATCAAGGTGCGCGCGTTGGTCAGCGCCGCGGACGCGGGCAGCCTGTGGGACCTGCGCTGCCTGGTCCGCGAGCACCTGGCCGGCTGGGTCCGCGACCACCGGCCGGGCGCGCTGCCCCGGCTGCGCGCCGAGGTCGGCGGGACCGGCGGCACGCCGCCCTGGCCGGCCGTGCGGCCGCGCCACCCGGCCCGGCGGCTGCCCGACACCGAGGTCCCCGACGACGCCCGGGTCTTCGGCGGCAGCGACGACGGCGAGGCCCGCAGCGAGGTCTTCGTCGGCCGCGACGAGCACGCCGACAGCCGCCGCTGACCCGACATCGCGCCATATCGGGCCGGTCGGGTTTGTTCCGGCGGATTAGGGGGACCTGCTGGCCACGCCCCGACACCGGTCGCCGCCCGGCGGCCGGCGTCCGGTGGCGCGCGGTCGGGCCGACCGGCCGTGCCGCGCAGGATTGACGGGCGGCGACTCCGGGCATACAGCGCGGTGATGACGAAAGGAGGACAGCATGGCTGACGTCGCGAGTCGCAGCGCGTCCCGGACCGGGAACGAGCCGTCCACCGCCGAACTGGTGCAGCGGGCCACCGAGCAGGTCTCCCGCCTCGTCCGGGACGAACTGGCGCTGGCCCGGGCGGAGCTGACCCAGAAGGGCAAGCACGCCGGGATCGGGATCGGTCTGTTCGGCGGCGGCGGGGTGATGGCCTTCTGGGGCGCGGGTGCCCTGATCGTCACCGTCATCCTGCTGCTGGACCTGGTGATGCCGGCCTGGCTGGCCGCCCTGATCGTGGCGGTGGCGCTCTTCCTGCTCGCCGGGATCCTGGCGCTCGTCGGCAAGAAGCAGGTCAGCCGTGCTGTCCCGCCGGTGCCGGAGGCGACGGTCCGCAGCGTCCGGGCGGACGTGGACACCGTCACCGCCGCGGTGAAGGACGGGAGGCGGGCATGACCGGCAACGGGACCGGGGACGTGGAGGCGCTCCGCCAGGAGATCCGCCGTACCCGGGTGGAACTGGGCGAGACGATGGAGTTGCTGGCGGCCAGGGCCGACGTCAAGGCGCTGGTACGGCACTCCGCCGAGCAGGCAAAGGTGCGGATGCGGGAGCAGGCGGCGTTGACCGTGGCGCGGGTCCGCGGGCAGGCTGCGGAGAAGGTCCGGGTGGTCCGGGCGCAGGCGTACGAGAAGGGCGGCTCGGTCGGGCGTAGCCCGGTGCCGTGGGCGGCGGTCGCGGCCGGCGCCGTGGCCACCGCGGTGCTGCTGCTGATCGTCCGGGGGAGGCGCAGGTGAGCAAGGGCATGGGCAGGGTCGTCTACAAGCCGGTCGGGGTGCTGATGGGCCTCGCCGCCGGCACCGTCGCCGGCGTCATCTTCCGGCAGGTCTGGAAGCTCACCGCCGGCGACGGCGAGGCGCCCAGCGCCACCGACGAGGACCGCCGCTGGGGCGAGATCCTCGCCGCCGCGGCGTTGCAGGGGGCGATCTTCGCGGTCGTCCGCGCCGCCGTGGACCGGGGCGGAGCGGTCGGCGTACGCCGGCTCACCGGCCGCTGGCCCGACTGATCCGCAGCTGTCCCGAAAGGCCCCTGCCACTGGGTTGGACAGGGGCCTTTCGCATGGTCCGGACGGGCCGCCCAGTGGATCTGCCGCAGCCGTCAGGTCACATGTCGGAGAATTTCGTCGGTTAGGCTGTGCAGAGTTTTTGCGTACGTGGTTTGCTGTCTCACGCTGTTGAGAGACGCGTGGGTTGAGAGAAGTCTCCTTCACCGGGGGCCGCCTCAGGCGCCGCTGCTCGAAAACGGCCAATCGGCCGCACGGCGTGCTCGGCCGCCAGTTTTAGAAGGAGATACACATGGCGCAGGGAACCGTGAAGTGGTTCAACGCTGACAAGGGCTTCGGCTTCATCACCGTCGACGGCGGGGGTGCTGACGTGTTCGTCCACTTCTCGGCAATCCAGACCAGCGGCTACCGCACGCTGGAGGAGAACCAGCGGGTGGAGTTCGAGATCGCCCAGGGTCAGAAGGGTCCGCAGGCCGAGCAGGTCCGCCCCATCTGAGCTACGCCGCCCGGCGCGTCCGCCGGCGGCGAAAGCCCCGCGTCCCGTTCCGGGAGGCGGGGCTTTCCATTTGCGACGGACCCGGGGCCCGGCCGCGGGGCGGCTTCGCGACGGACCGGGGCCCGGCCGCGGGGTGGCTTTGCGACGGCCCCGGGGCCCAGCTGCGGGGGCGGCGTATCCGGGCGGCCGGCTCAGCCGCGGGAGCGGCGGGCCCGCATGCCCCACCAGAGCGCGACGAGTCCGATCAGGACGACCACCGGGCCGACGGCCGCGGCGGGCCGCTGGTCGGTCAGCACGCTGTCGCCCACGTAGCCCAGCCCCTGCACGGTCCAGAGGGCGCCGAGCACCACGGCCAGCAGCCCCACGGTGAGCCGGAACCAGCCCCTCATCGTTCCCCCTCGCTCGACGCCCGCCCCGCCCCAGCATGCCGGGCGGCGCCGCTCAGCGCGGGCGCCGCGCCGTCCGGCCGGGCGGCACGGGTCCTGGCGGGCGCCGCCTCGTGCGGCCGGACGGAACCGGTCCTGGCGGGCGCCGCGTCGGGCGGGCCGGTCACCACCGGTCGTGCACCTGCGGGCGGATCAGCTCGTCGTAGGTGGCGCGGACGGCGGTCAGCTCCACCTCGGTCAGCGGCGGCAGGTCGGCGGCGGCCGCGTTGCGCCGGGCCTGCTCGGCGTTGCGGGCGCCGGGGATGACCACGGTGACGCCGGGCTGGTCGAGGATCCAGCGGAGCGCGAACTGCGCCATCGTGCGGTCCGCGCCGACCAGCGGGGCGAGCCGGCGCACGGCGGCCAGGCCCAGGTCGTAGTCGACCCCGGAGAAGGTCTCCCCGACGTCGAACGACTCGCCGTGCCGGTTGAAGGTCCGGTGGTCGTCGGCCGGGAAGGTGGTGTGCTCGTCGTACCGGCCGGAGAGCAGGCCGCTGGCGAGCGGCACCCGGGCGATGATGCCGACCCCGGCCGCCGCGGCGGCGGGCAGCACCCGCTCCAGCGGCTTGAGCCGGACCGCGTTGAGGATGATCTGCACGCTGGCCACGCCCGGCCGGGCGATCGCGGTGAGCGCCTGGTCGCAGGTCTCCACGCTGACCCCGTACCCGGCGACGCGTTCCTCGGCGACCAGGGTGTCCAGGGCGTCGAAGACCCGGTCGTCGGCGAAGACGGCGCTGGGCGGGCAGTGCATCTGCACCAGGTCGAGGGTGTCCACCCCGAGGTTGGCCCGGGACCGGTCGGTCCAGGACCGGAAGTTGTCCAGCGTGTACGCCTCGGGCGTCTGCGGCACCCGCCGGCCCATCTTGGTGGCCACGGTCAGCCCGTGCCCCGGGTGCTCGCGCAGGAACCGGCCGATCAGCTGCTCGCTGCGGCCGTCGCCGTACACGTCGGCGGTGTCCAGGAAGGTGACCCCGGCGGCCACGGCGGCGGCCAGTACGTCCAGGGCCGCGCCCTCGCTGACCTCACCCCAGTCGGCGCCGAGCTGCCAGGCGCCGAGTCCGACGATGCCGACGTGCCGGCCGAGCCGGTCGAAGCTGCGCTGTTCCACGACTGCGAGCCTAGTGATCCCCTTGCCCGGCCGCGCGCCGACCCGTACCGTCCAACAAGACGTACGTACGGTTTGGAGGCCGCCATGTGGGACCCGAGCACCTATCTGCGCTACGGCGACGAGCGCTCCCGACCCTTTCACGACCTGCTCGCCCGGGTCGGCGCGGAGCGGCCCCGGGCGGTCGTCGACCTCGGCTGCGGCCCGGGCAACCTGACCGCCACCCTCCCCGGGCGCTGGCCGGGCAGCCGCGTCGCCGGCCTGGACTCCTCCGCCGAGATGATCGCGCAGGCCAGCGCCAAGGCACGCGTGCGCGATATGGCGTCGGGCCGCGTCGGGGCCGAGCCGGTCAGCTTCGCCGTCGGTGACGTCCGGTCCTGGCACCCGGAGCCGGACGTCGACGTGGTGGTCTGCAACGCCGTGCTCCAGTGGGTGCCCGGCCACCGGGAGCTGCTCACCCGCTGGGTCGCCGAGCTGCCCACCGGCGCCTGGCTCGCCGTGCAGGTGCCGGGCAACTTCGACGCGCCGTCGCACCGGGCGCTGCGCGAGGTCGCCGGGCGGGACCGGTGGCGCGACACCCTCACCCCGCTGCTGCGCGAGGCCCCCGTCGACGACCCGGTCGGCTACGCCACGCTGCTGGCCGGTGCCGGCTGCGCGGTCGACGCCTGGGAAACTACCTACGTGCACCTGCTCCCGGCCGCCGCCGCGGACCACCCCGTGCTGACCTGGATGGAGGGCACCGCGCTGCGCCCGGTCCGGGCCGCGCTGGACGCCGCCGGCTGGGCCGACTTCCGGGCCGAACTGGGGGTACGGCTCGCCGAGGCGTACCCGGTCCGGCAGGGTCAGGTGTACTTCCCGTTCCGCCGGATCTTCGTGGTGGCCCGCACCGGCGCGCACGCAGAGGAGAACCCGTGACCGACCTGTCCACCTTCATCGCCGGCCTGCCCAAGGCGGAGCTGCACGTGCACCACGTCGGCTCCGCCTCGCCCCGGATCGTCGCCGAGCTGGCCGCCCGGCACGAGGGACGCAGCCCGGTGCCGGCCGACCCGGAGGCGCTCACCGACTACTTCGCGTTCCGCGACTTCGCCCACTTCGTCGAGGTCTACCTCAGCGTGGTCGACCTGATCCGGGACGCCGACGACGTCTGGCTGCTCACCCACGAGGTGGCCCGGGAACTGGCCCGGCAGCAGGTGCGCTACGCCGAGCTGACCGTCACCCCGTACTCCCACGTGCACCGGGGGATTCCCGCGCCGGCGTTCTGCGAGGCCATCGAGGACGCCCGTAAGCGCGCCGAGGCCGACTTCGGCATCGCCCTGCGGTGGTGCTTCGACATCCCCGGCGAGGCCGGGCTGCCGGCCGCCGAGCAGACCCTGCGGATCGCCCTGGAGCAGCGGCCCGACGGGCTGATCAGCTTCGGGCTCGGCGGCCCCGAGATCGGCGTGCCCCGGCCCCAGTTCAAGCCGTACTTCGACCAGGCCCGCGCGGCCGGGCTGCGCTCGGTGCCGCACGCCGGCGAGACCACCGGCCCGGAAACCATCTGGGACGCGCTGCGCGAGCTGGGCGCCGAACGGATCGGGCACGGCATCTCCGCCGCGCTCGACCCCGAGCTCCTGGCCCACCTGGCCGAACGGCAGATCCCGCTGGAGGTCTGCCCCACCTCCAACGTCCGTACCCGGGCCGTGTCGCGCATCGAGGAGCACCCGCTGCCGCAGCTCGTCCAGGCCGGCGTGCTGGTCACCATCAACTCCGACGACCCGCCGATGTTCGGCACCACCCTCGACAACGAGTACGCGGTCGCGGCCCGGCTGCTCGACGCCGGCCCGGAAGGGATCGCCGCGCTGGCCCGCAACGCGGTGACCGCGTCGTTCCTGGAGCCGGCCGAGCAGGCCCGGCTCAGCGGCGAGATCGACGCCTACCTGGCGGCCGCGCCGCGCTGACCGGACCCGACGGCACCGGCCGGCGCCGCACCTGCGCCGGCCGGTACCGTCCGGCGAGGACCAGTCCGAACCCGGCCAGCACCCCGGCCGACGCCGCCAGCGCGACCAGACCCGGTCGCGGCCCGACGCCGGCGCGACCCGGGCCGTACGCGAGCACCGGGTCCTGCCAGACGGCGAGGGTGAGGGCGATACCCAGCCCGATCACGGCGGCCCAGCGGAGCAGCCGGCTGACGGTCGGCGTCATCACGGTCACCTCACGCCCGGGCTCGACGGGGGAGTGGCGCGCGGCGGGAGCGAGGTGTGGGGGGACCGAACTCCCGCCGCGCGCTCGGCTCCGCCGGCCGGAGTATTGCGGGGCGTCCCGGCCGACGGAACTGATGGGTTCGTCCTTGATGCTGACAGCTCCGCGGGCCGGCAGGGCCGCCGTTAACCCACATCTAAGGAAGACTTGCGGCGGCCCACAGCCGGCGGTCAGCGCGGCCGCGGCCAGCGCCGCGCGCGATCGCGCGGCTCCCGGGCGTCCCGGGCCATCCGGCCGACCAGCCCGAACCGGTTGACCTGCCGGGGCGTGGCCTCCGGATCGGCCAGCAGCATCACCACACTTGCCCCGCCCAGCCGCGCCCGGTCGATGCTCACCGACCCGTTGGCCTGCAGGGCGACCCGCTTGGCGATGTCCAGCCCCAGCCCGGTGGAGCCCTGGTCGCTGGCGCCCCGGCGCAACGCCCGGTCCGGGTCGGGGATGCCCGGCCCGGCGTCGTCGATCCGGATCGCCACCCAGCCGTCGCGCCGGCTCACCGCCACCTCGAACGCGGTGCCCTGCGGGGTGTAGCGGAACACGTTGCCGATCACGGCGTCGAGCGCGGCGGCCAGCTCCGCCCGGGGCACCGGGGCGGGGATGCGCAGCTGCGCGCCGACCACCCGGTGCGGGCGGTTCTGGTCGCCGGCCAGGGCCGACCAGAACACCATCCGGTCCCGGACCACCTCGCTGACGTCGCACCGGGCCGGGGCGGGCTCCTGACCGACGGCCTTGCGGGTGGTCTTGATCAGCTGGTCGACCTCGCCCTCCAGCGTGACGATGGCCTGGCGGATCCGCCGGATGCCACGGCGGCGGTCCAGCTCCGCCTCGCTGAACGTGCCGATGCTGGTGTCGTCGGACTCCAGCGCCTCCGCGTCCAGCCGCAGCGCGGTCAGTGGGGTACGCAGCCGGTGCGAGAGGTCGGCCACCAGCTCCCGCTCGTCGGCGCGCAGCGCCACCAGTCGCTCCGCCATCCGGTTGAAGGCGTGCCCGGCCGCGGTCAGCTCCCGCGGCCCGGTCGGCTCGACCCGTACCCCGAGGTCGCCGTCGCCGATCGCGGTGGCCGCCGTGACCAGGTCGCCGGTGGCGTCCACGACCCGGGCGGCGACCCGGTCGACCACGATCACCGCGGCCCCGATCAGCGCCAACGCCACCGCGAGCAGCAGCAGCCACCGCCCGCCGCCGCCCGCGTCGAGCGCCTTGTCGGGGACGAAGACCTCCACCACGGCGACCCGGTCGCCGAGCACCACCGGGTCCAGCCGGAGCACCCCGCCGGGCACGTCGGTGACCACCGACTGCCGCTGGGCGGCGGCCCGGGCGAGCGCGGCCTGGTCGGCCCGGCCGCCCGACTCGTCGGCGCCGATGCCGTGCACGACCGGGCGGGACGCCGGATCGTCACCGCTGGCCGCGACCGCCCGTGCCACCACCGCCGGGTCGGTGCTGGTGGCCAGCGCGCCGGTGACCAGGGCACCACGGCGGGCCGCGTCGGCGAGCTGTTCGTCCCGGGCCTGCTCGCGCAGGGTGATGCCGAGCGGGACGAGGAAGGCGAGCGCGACGAGGCTGCACATGCCGGCCGTGAGCCAGGCCAGCGTCAGTCTCAGTCCGGCGCCACCAGCCGGAAGCCGACCCCCCGCACGGTGCGCAGGTAGCGCGGCTTCGCCGCGGACTCGCCCATTTTGCGGCGCAGCCAGTACAGGTGAACGTCGATGGTCTGGTCCTCGCCGACCGACGGCTGCCGCCATACCTCCTCCAAGAGTTCCCGCCGGGACACTACCCGGCCGGGACGTGCCGCGAGATAGGCCAGCAGGTCGAATTCCTTGCGGGTCAGCGCCAGCGGCTCCCCGTCCAGCACCGCGCTGCGCTCGCCGACGTCCACCCGCAGGCCACCCACGGTGTGGACGGCCGGCTGCACGGACCGGCTGGCCCGGCCCGCCCGGCGTAGCACCGTGGTGATCCGGGCGTCCAGGTGGGCGCCGGTGAACGGCTTGACCATGTAGTCGTCGGCGCCCGCCCGCAGCAGCCGGACCACCGACTGCTCGTCGTCGCGGGCGGTGGCGATGATGATCGGTACGTCGGTGATGCCCCGCAGCATCCGCAGCGCGTCCGAGCCGTCCAGGTCGGGCAGGCCGAGGTCGAGCACCACCAGGTCCGGGGTCTCGGCGGCCACCCGGCGCAGCGCGTCCAGCGCCGTGCCGACGGCGTGCACGGCATGCCCCCGGTCGGCGAGGGACCGCAGCATCGCGCCGCGTACGACGTGATCGTCTTCGACCAGGAGCACGGTGGCCACGTCAGCACCGTACTCGTCGTGGCAAGTTGATCGCGTTGCGGCGTTCCCGGGAAGCGGGCAAGCTGGGATGGCGATGACGTTCACCCTGTTCCCGGACGCCCGCCTCACGCTCGCCCGCGAGGCGCTGACCGGCCTGTCGGTGGGGGACGCGCTCGGCTCCCGGTTCTTCGTCCCCGGCGGGGCGGTCGCCCCCTGGCCCGACGCGTTGCCGCCGGGCCCGTGGCCGTGGAGCGACGACACGGAGATGGCGTGTTCCGTGCTCGGGGTGCTCGCCGCGCACGGTCGGATGGAACCCGACGCGCTCGCGCTCGCCCTCGCCGCGCACTACGACCCGGCCCGCCGCTACGGTGCCGGCGCGGTCGAGCTGCTGGAACTCATCCGCGCCGGCACGCCCTGGCCGGTCGCCGCCGCGGCGGCATTCGACGGGCAGGGCTCCTACGGCAACGGCGCGGCCATGCGCGTGGCCCCGCTCGGCGCCTGGCACGCCGACTCCGTCCGGCGCGCCGCCGACCAGGCCCGCGCCTCGGCCGAGGTCACCCACGCCCACCCGGAGGGGATCGCCGGGGCGGTGGCCGTGGCGGCGGCCGCCTCGCTGGCCGCCCGAGCCCGGCTCGACGGCGACCGGCCCGAGCCGGCCCGGCTGCTCGCCGCGGTGGCCGGCGCGCTGGATCCGGCCGGCGAGGTGCACCGGGGCATCCGGCGGGCCACCGCGCTGCTCGGCCGCCCGGCGGTCGAGGTGGCCGCGGCGGTGGGCAACGGCTCGCGGATCACCGCGCAGGACACCGTCCCGTTCACCCTCTGGGTCGCGGCCACCCTGCTGCACGACTACCCGGCCGCGATCCGCGCCTGCGTCGAGGCCGGCGGCGACGTCGACACCACCGCGGCGATCGCCGGCGGCGTGGTCGCCGCGTACACCGGGGTGGGCACCCCGGGCGGCGTGCCGGAGGGCTGGCTGGCCGCCCGCGAGCCCCTACCCGCCTGGCTCACCACCGCCGCCTGACCACCGCGCCGTCCCTCGAGCCAGCGTCCAGCAGCCGTAGCGCAGACCGGAGGGCTGGCGCAGCCTGCGAGCGCCTACCCCGGCTCACCGCCTCCGCCTGGCCTGCGGCGCCGTCCCTGGCCTGCGGCGCCGCCCCCTGGCCTGCGGCGCCGTCCCCTGGCCTGCGGCGCCGTCCCCTGGCCGCGCCCACCACCCGCAGCCGGAGAAGCGACCGCGGCCCCCGAAACACACCCACCGACCTGAACCTTCACCCCGCTTCCCGATGTCGCGCCGCGCCTCGTCTCGCCAGCGCAGGAATCCGAGATCTTGGTACGGAACGGCCCCTCTGGGGGCACTTTCCTTCCAAGATCTCCGACGTTCCTACTTGTTGAGAGGCGGATTCCGTTCAATGGGCGATCTTGCGCCTTGGTATGGAGGTTGTGCGGTTTAGCGGCGGGTACTGGCGATGGCGGGCGTGTTGGCGTCGGGGTGCGGGGCGGTGTCAGGGTCAGCGGTGGCGTCGGGGTCCGGGGCGGTGTCAGGGTCAGCGGCGGCGTCGGAGTCCGGGACGGCGCTGGGGTCGGTGGGCGGGGTGGGGGAGTCGGCGGTGTCGGACGGCAGCGTCATGGTGTCGCGCCGGCGGCGGCTGAACAGCCAGCCGATCGCGGCCCCGCCGGCCAAGCCGGCGAGCAGACCGCCGCCGAGCAGCAGGTCGGCGCTCGGCCCGTCGCCGGTCGCCCCGGCCGCCGGGAGCCCGACGCCGGACCCGCCCGGCGCCGCGCCGGCCGGGTCGCCACCGGCGGCGCCGTGCCCGCCGTGGGCCGCGCCGGCCGGGGCGGCGTCGCCGCCGTGCGTGGTGGTGCCGGGTGGTGGCGGCAGCAGGGTCACCGTGGGGGCCGGGTGCGCCCCGCCCGGCGGGTCGACCCAGCGGACCACGGTCCCGTCGGCGTACGTCTGGATCACCTCGAAGGTGAGCCGGTCGGTGGCCGGCATCGGGCCCATGCCGAGTGACAGGCGCGCCGCCGCGCCCCGGGTGCCGGGCATCCGGATCCAGGTCACCGCGTCGGTCACCTGGTCCAGCTCGGCGGCGTGGATGCCGGCGACCGGCTGGTCGAGGCGGCGGGTGGTGATGGTCGGCGCCCAGTCCGGCACGGACAGCGGGTAGACCTCGCCGATCGGGGCGTCCGCCGGCATCTTCAGCTCGATGCGGGTGGTCCGGCTGCCGCTGCGCTCCTCGGGCAGCACCACCGCCAGCTCGATCGCGTCGCCCTGGTGCACCTGGGCGGGCGAGGTCGTGACGGCCACCTCGGCGGCGCTCGCCGCACCCGGCCAGCCCAGCGTTCCCGCCGCCACGGCGGCCAGCAGCGTGGCCGCCCGCAGGCGGACCCGACGGGTCATCGTCATGCTCGTCCCCATCCGTCTCGGCGCGGCCGGCTCCGGCTCCGGCCACACCCGGTAGTTCGGCCCCGGGGACGGAAAGGTTCAACGCCGGGGCGAATTCGGCGACGCCACCGGCCGGGACGTTGCGCCGCGACCGACGGGCCGCGACGGGCGACCGATAGCATCGCAGGGGCGCCGCCGGGCGGCGCCACCCATCGAACCGTCTACGACAGGAGTCACCGTGTCCGCACCCCGTACCCCCGCCGTGGCCGACCCCGTCGTCGTCGCCGCCGGGACGACGGCGGCCGACGCGGTGGCCGCGGCCGGACTGCCGACGACCGGCCCGAAGGCCGTCGTGGTGGTCCGCGACCCGCAGGGCGTGCTGCGCGACCTGGACTGGAAGCCGGCCGAGGAGACCACCGTCGAGCCGGTCGCGCTGGACTCGCCGGACGGGCTGAACGTGCTGCGCCACTCCACCGCGCACGTGCTCGCCCAGGCCGTGCAGGACGTCTTCCCCGAGGCGAAGCTCGGCATCGGCCCGCCGATCGAGAACGGCTTCTACTACGACTTCCAGGTCGACAAGCCGTTCCAGCCGGACGACCTGGCGAAGCTCGAGAAGCGGATGCAGGAGATCATCAAGTCCGGCCAGCGGTTCCGCCGGCGCCGCTTCACCAACCTGGACGAGGCGCGGGGCGAGCTGGCCGCCGAGCCGTTCAAGATGGAACTCATCGAGGTCAAGGGGGAAGGGCTGGACTCCTCCGAGGTGATGGAGGTGGGCGGCGGCGAGCTGACCATCTACGACAACCTCGCCGCGAACGAGGACAAGGTCTGCTGGTCGGACCTGTGCCGGGGCCCGCACCTGCCGAACACCCGGCTGATCGGCGCGTTCAAGCTGATGCGCTCCGCCGCCGCGTACTGGCGGGGCTCGGAGAAGAACCCGCAGCTGCAGCGGGTCTACGGCACCGCGTGGCCGACCCGGGACGAGCTGAAGGCGTACCTGCGGCTGTTGGAGGAGGCGGCCCGGCGCGACCACCGCAAGCTCGGTGCGGACCTGGACCTGTTCAGCTTCCCCGACGAGATCGGCTCCGGCCTGGCGGTCTTCCACCCCAAGGGCGGGGTGCTCAAGCGGGTGATGGAGGACTACGTCCGGACCCGCCACATCGAGGAGGGCTTCCAGTACGTCGGCACCCCGCACATCTCCAAGGAGGGCCTCTTCCACACCTCGGGCCACCTGCCGTACTACGCCGACGGCATGTACCCGCCGATGGAGCTCGAGGGCGCGGACTACTACCTCAAGGCGATGAACTGCCCGATGCACAACCTGATCTACCGGTCGCGCGGGCGGTCCTACCGTGAGCTGCCGATGCGGCTGTTCGAGTTCGGCTCGGTCTACCGGTACGAGAAGTCCGGCGTGGTGCACGGGCTGACCCGGGTACGCGGCCTGACCCAGGACGACTCGCACTCCTACTGCACCCGGGAGCAGGCGCCGGCCGAGATCAAGCACCTGCTCAACTTCGTGCTGAGCCTGCTGAAGGACTTCGGCATCGACGACTTCTACCTGGAGCTGTCGACCCGCGACGAGGCCCGGCTGGACAAGTTCGTCGGGTCCGACGAGGACTGGGCGACGGCCACCGCGGTGCTGGAGCAGTGCGCGATGGAGACCGGGCTCGACCTGGTGCCGGACCCGGGTGGCGCGGCCTTCTACGGGCCGAAGATCTCCGTGCAGGCCAAGGACGCCATCGGCCGCACCTGGCAGCTGTCGACCATCCAGTACGACTTCAACCAGCCGAAGGGCTTCGGGCTGGAGTACCAGGCGGCCGACGGCACCCGGCAGCAGCCGGTCATGATCCACTGCGCGAAGTTCGGCTCGATCGAGCGGTTCATCGGCGTGCTCACCGAGCACTACGCCGGCGCGTTCCCGGCCTGGCTCGCCCCGGTGCAGGTGGTCGGCATCCCGATCCGCGAGGACCACACCGACTACCTCCAGGACTTCGTCACCACGCTGCGCAAGCAGGGCATCCGCGCCGACGTGGACGCCGGTGACGACCGGATGCAGAAGAAGATCCGCAACGCCCAGCAGCAGAAGATCCCGTTCATGGTGATCGCCGGGGACGACGACGTGGCCGCCGGCACCGTGTCGTTCCGCTACCGGGACGGCTCGCAGCGCAACGGCGTGCCGATCGCCGAGGCGGTCGCCCACGTGGTCGACGTGGTCACCTCCCGGACCAACTCCGGCCCGTCCGCCGAGGGCTGAGGCGTACGCAGGGGCCCTGCCGCGCGGCGGACGGGCCCCTGCCGCCCGTAGGATCGCTGCTGTGACAGGGGCGGAACGGCACACGGAGCACGGCACCGACGGCGCGCTGGCGGACGGGCTGGAACGACTCTGGACGCCGCACCGGATGACCTACATCTCCGGCGAGGACCGGCCCGAGGGCGGCTACGAGAAGCCCGCCGGCTGCCCGTTCTGCCGCGCCCCCGGCCTGCCGCCGGAGGAGAGCCTGATCGTGGCCCGCGGCGAGCACGTCTTCGCGGTGCTCAACCTCTACCCGTACAACCCGGGGCACCTGCTGGTCTGCCCGTACCGGCACGTGGCCGACTACACCGACCTGGACGCCCCGGAGACCGCTGAGCTGGCCGCCTTCACCAAGGACGCCATGCGGGTGGTCCGCCGGGTCTCCAGCGCGCACGGGTTCAACCTGGGCATGAACCAGGGCGGGGTGGCCGGCGCCGGCATCGCCGCCCACCTGCACCAGCACGTGGTGCCGCGCTGGGGCGGGGACGCCAACTTCATGCCGGTGATCGGGCGGACGAAGGTGCTGCCGCAACTGCTCGCCGACACCCGGGACCTGTTCGCCAAGGCCTGGCCGGCCTGACCCCGCCTGACCCCGGGCCTGGCCTGATCGGCCTGGCCTGATCGGCCTGGCCTGATCGGCCTGGCCTGACCCCGGCCTGACTGGCATGACCGGCCTGGTCGGCCCGGCCTGACCCCGGCCTGACCGGCCCGGCCTGGCCGCTTCGCGGCGCCGGGGGCGGGGATCAACGACGGCCTCGCCCGACAGTATGATCTTGCCCATGGCCCTGCTGCATCACGCCGAACTGCGCCCCTCGAAGCTCGACCTGCTCACCGCCTGGCTGCCCGGCCGCCCCTGGTTCGCCGGCACCGCCGGCGCGGACGTCACCCGGGTCGCCGCGTACCGCTTCGACGACCCGGCCGGTGAGGTCGGCATCGAGACCATCCTGGTCCGGGCCGGGGACGGGCCGGTCCTCCAGGTTCCGCTGACCTACCGGGGCGCGCCGCTGGCCGGCGCCGACCGCTGGCTGGTCGGCACCATCGAGCACTCCGTGCTGGGCCGCCGCTGGGTGTACGACGCGGCCGGCGACCCGGTCTACCAGGCCGCGCTGGCCGCCGCCGTCCTGGACGGGGCGGGACAGGCCGAGGAGTACTTCGAGGTGGACGGCCGGCGGGAGGTGCGCGCGGCGAGCATGACGGTGCGGGGCGGCCGGCTGGCCGGCGTCGACGCCGCCGGGATCGGCGCGGTCCGCGAGGTGGTCGACGGCGAACCCACCCGCCTGGTGACCGAGCGGGTGGAGCTGGCCCTGGTCCGCCGCCCCGGCACCGGCCCGGCCGAGGGCGGCCTGACCGGCGCCTGGCCGGAGCTGACCGAGCCGGTCGTGCTGGCGTACTCGACGCCGCGCTGAGCTAGCCCGTCGCCGTCCGGCCACCCCGGGTGACGTTCTTCCCCTCGACCGTGCTCGAGGTGACAGGATGCGGCGATGGCAGTCAGCACGCGGCCGCTGGGCCGCAGCGGCATCGAGGTCAGCGCCCTCGGCATGGGGTGCTGGGCGATCGCCGGACCGTGGGCCGAGGGGACCCGGCCGCTGGGCTGGGGCGTCGTCGACGACGCGGAGTCGGTCCGGGCCGTGCGGCGCGCGCTCGACCTGGGCGTCACCCTCTTCGACACCGCCGACACGTACGGGGCGGGGCACGGCGAGCGGATCCTCGGCCGGGCCCTCGCCGGCCGCCGCGACGAGGCGGTGATCGCCACCAAGTGGGGGTACACCTTCGACGAGCGGAGCCGGCAGGCCACCGGGGAGGACGCGTCCCCCGACTACCTGCGCCGGGCGGTGGTCGACTCGCTGCGCCGGCTGGGCACCGACCGGATCGACCTGTACCAGTTGCACCTCGGTGACCTGCCGGCGCCGCGCGCCGAGGCGCTGGTCGGCACCCTGGAGGAGTTGGTGGCCGACGGTCTGGTCCGGGCGTACGGCTGGAGCACCGACCGGGCCGACCGGGCCGGCGGCTTCGCCCAGGTGGCCCGGGCCGCCACCGCCGTGCAGCACGGCCTGTCGGTGCTCCGCGACGCCCCCGCCATGCTCGCGGTCTGCGACAAGCACGACCTGGCCAGCATCGCCCGGGGGCCGCTCGGGATGGGCCTGCTGACCGGCAAGTACACCCCGGAGTCCACGCTGCCCCGCGACGACGTGCGGGGCAGCGCGCCGACCTGGCTGGAGTGGTTCCGCGGCGGCCGGCCCGCCCCGGAGTGGCTGCGCCGGGTCGCCGCGGTGCGGGACGCGCTGACCGCCGACGGCCGGACCCTGGCCCAGGGGGCCCTCGGCTGGATCTGGGCGCGCAGCGACCGCACCGTGCCGATCCCGGGGGCGCGGACGGTGGCACAGGTCGAGGAGAACGCCGCCGCGCTGGCCCGGGGCCCGCTCGCCGCCGACCAGTTCGCCGAGGTGGAACGCCGGCTCGCCGCGCTGCGCGCGGCCGCCCTGCGCGACGCCGACCGCCCCCACTGGCCGATGCCCCCCGTCCCCGCCGCCCGCCCCTGACCGCACCGACGGGCAGGCAGGGGAGAGGCAGGGGCGGGGCGGGTCAGGGGTGGGCGGCGGCTTCCTTGCGGACCTGGTCGGCGAGGTGGGCGGGCATCGGCTCGTAGCGGGCGAACTCGCGGCGGAAGGTGCCGGTGCCGGCCGTCATCGAGCGCAGCTCGACCGCGTACCGGAGCAGCTCGGTGGCCGGGACCTCGGCGCGTACCAGGGTGCGGCCCTCGGCGTCCGGATCCGGCTCGGTGCCGAGCACCCGGCCGCGCCGGCCGGAGAGGTCACCCATCACCGCGCCGACCGAGGAGTCGGGCACCCGGATGGTCACCTCGTCCACCGGCTCCAGCAGGGCCGGCTGCCCCTGCTCGGCGGCGTCGCGCAGCGCCAGGGCGCCCGCGGTCTGGAACGCCGCGTCGGAGGAGTCCACACTGTGCGCCTTGCCGTCGAAGAGGGTCACCCGCAGGTCCACCACCGGGTACCCGGCGACCAGGCCGCGCTCCATCTGCGCCCGCACGCCCTTCTCCACGGACGGGATGTAGTTGTGCGGCACCGCGCCGCCGACGACCTTGTCCACGAACTCGAAGCCGGCGCCGCGCGGCAACGGCGACACCTCGATGTCGCAGACCGCGTACTGGCCGTGGCCGCCGGACTGCTTGACGTGCCGGCCGTGCCCGCGGGCGCCGCTGGTCAGGGTCTCCCGCAGCGCCACCCGGACCGGCTCGGTCTCCAGCTCGACGCCACCGGCGCGGAGCCGGTCGAGCACCACGTCGGCGTGCGCCTCGCCCATGCACCAGAGCACCAGCTGGTGGGTCTCCGGGTTGCGCTCCAGCCGCAGCGTCGGGTCACCGGCCACCAGCCGGCCCAGGTTGCGGGCCAGCGCGTCCTCGTCGGCCCGGCTCTTCGCCACGATGGCCACCGGCAGCAGCGGCTCGGGCATCTCCCACGGGGCGATGAGCAGCGGGTCGTCCTTGGCCGAGATGGTGTCGCCGGTCTCCGCGCTGCCCGACTTGGTGATGGCGCAGATGTCGCCGGCCACCGCGGTGGCCACCTCGCGCAGCGTCGCGCCGAGCGGGCTGTAGACGTGGCCGACCCGCTCGTCGGCGTCGTGGTCCGGGTGGCCGCGCTCGGCCATGCCGTGCCCGGACACGTGGATCACCTGGTCGGGGCGGAGCGTGCCGGAGAAGACCCGGACCAGGGAGACCCGCCCGACGTGCCGGTCGACGGTGGTCTTGACCACCTCGGCGACCAGCGGCCCGTCCGGGTCGCAGGCCAGCGGCGGCCGGGGCGAGCCGTCCACCCCGGTGACCGCCGGCAGCTCGTGCTCCAACGGGGACGGGAACGCCGCCACCAGGCCGTCGAGCAGCGCGTCCAGGCCGACGCCGGTCTCCGCGCAGACCGGCACCACCGGGTAGAAGTGGCCCCGGGCGACCGCCTTCTCCAGATCGGTGATGAGCACCTCGGTGTCGATCTCCTCGCCGCCCAGGTAGCGGTCCATCAGGGTCTCGTCCTCGCTCTCGGCGATGACTCCCTCGATGAGTTCGTTGCGCGCCTCCTGGATGGCGGGCAGGTGCTCCGGGTCGGGTTCGCGGACCGCGGCCGGCAGCCCGCCGGAGTAGTCGAAGACCCGCCGGGTGATCAGCCCCATCAGCCCGGCCACGCTCTCCCCGTCGTCGCCCAGCATCGGCAGGTAGAGCGGGAGCACGTTGTCGCCGAAGACCCGCTGGCAGAGCGCGACCGCCTCGTCGAAGTCGGCGCGCGGGTGGTCCAGCCGGGAGACCGCCACGGCCCGCGGCATGTCCACCGCGGCGCACTCCTCCCAGAGGGCGGCGGTGGCGGCGTCCATCCCGTCGACGGCGGAGACCACGAACAGCGCGGCGTCGGCGGCCCGCAGCCCGGCGCGCAGCTCGCCGACGAAGTCGCCGTACCCGGGGGTGTCCAGGAGGTTGACCTTGACGTCGCGGTGCAGCAGCGGGGCGCAGGACAGGCTCACCGAGCGCTGCTGGCGCACGGCGGCCGGATCGTGGTCGCAGACCGTGGTGCCGTCGGTGACGCTGCCGGCCCGGCCGATCGTGCCGCTGGCCGCGAGCAGCGCCTCGACCAGGGTGGTCTTGCCCGCCCCGGAGTGCCCGACGAGCACCACGTTGCGAACCCTGCCGGGTTCGGTCACCACCGGCGCGCCGCCGGTGACACCCTTCTCGTTCTTCGCCGATGCGGCATTCCTCTGCGCCATCGCGGCGCACCTCCCTCAGCCGGTGTGGTGGCGACCGCCGCGCGCGACGGGGAAGCGGCCCCGGGCGGGTTCCGCGGCGATATCTTCCGGTGATCTCCTCCGGGACGGCAACGCGGACCGGTGTCCCGGTGAACTGGCTCACCTCCCACGCTCGATCTCACACCCGTGACCGGGCCGGCACAAGTACGTCAGGCGGGTCGGGACGACCGGCTGTGTCCCCGGCCGCCGCCGGCCGTTATCGTGGGACCGCCATGGCGAAGATCTTCCAAGTGACGGCCCGCGCGGGCATGACCCGCGTCGTGGAGCCGATCGCGCGCGGACTGCTCCGCGCCGGTGTGTCCCCCAACGCGGTCACCGTGACCGGGACCGTCGGCGTGCTCGTCGGCGCGCTCGGCTTCGGTGCCCGCGGCCACCTGGTCGCCGGCGCGCTGATCGTCACGGTCTTCGCGCTGACCGACCTGCTCGACGGCACGATGGCCCGGATGAGCGGCGGCTCGACCCGGTTCGGTGCCTTCCTCGACTCGAGCATGGACCGGATCGCCGACAGCGCCGTCTTCGGCGCGGTGGCGTACTGGCTGGCCACCGAGCACGCTTACTCCGGGGTGGCGGCGGCGCTGCTCTGTCTCGCCGCCGGCGGGCTGGTCTCCTACGTCAAGGCCCGCGCCGAGGGCCTGGGCATGACCTGCAACGTGGGCATCGCCGAGCGCACCGAGCGGCTGCTGATCGTCGGGGTGGGCGGCCTGCTCACCGGTCTCGGCCTCGATCCGGCCCTGGAGATCGCGCTCTGGCTGCTCGCCGCGGTCTCGATCTTCACCGTCGGGCAGCGGATGGCCCACGTGTACCGGCAGGCCCAGCGGGTCGGCGCGGAGTGAACCTCACCGAGGCGGGCTTCGTCGCGGGCTGGCGCCTGGTCCGGGCGCTGCCCCGGCCCGTCGCGGCCGCGGCCTTCCGGGCGGGCGCCGACCGCGCCCACCGCAAGGACGGCGGGGGTACCCGCCGGCTGCGCGCCAACCTGCGCCGCGTGGTCGGTCCGGAGCTGCCCGAGGCGGAGCTGGAGGCGCTGGTCCGCGACGGCATGCGCTCCTACGCCCGGTACTGGCTGGAGGCGTTCCGGCTGCCGGGCCTGAGCCGCCGGGAGATCCTCGCCGGGTTCCGCCTGGACGGCGCGGAGATCCTCGCCGCGGACGTGGCCGCCGGGCGGGGCGCCGTGGTGGCGCTGCCGCACGCCGGCAACTGGGACGCGGCCGGCGCCTGGGTGGCGGCGACCGGCTGGCCGATCACCACGGTGGCGGAGCGGCTGCCGGACGGCGTCTTCGAGCGGTTCGTCGCGTTCCGGGAGGCACTGGGCATGGAGATCCTGCCCAGCCACGGCGGCCCTCGCCCCCCGTTCGACGTGCTGGTGGACCGGCTGCGGGCCGGTGCGGTGGTGCCGCTGCTCGCCGACCGGGACCTCTCCGCCCGGGGCGTGGAGGTCGACTTCTTCGGCGGCCGCACCCGCATGCCGGCCGGCCCGGCGCTGCTGGCGATCCGCACCGGCGCCCCGCTCTACGTGGCCTCGATGTGGTATGAGCCGGACGCCGCCTGCGCGTCGATCGAGGGCCCGCTGCCGCTGCCGGATCCGGACAGCGCCCCGCTGGACGCGCGGGTGCGCGCGGTGACGCAGCGGATTGCCGACGGTCTGGCGGCGGGCATCGCCCGGCATCCGCAAGACTGGCACATGTTGCAACGGATGTGGCTCGACCAGGGTCCGGGCGGGACGTCCTCGCCGGCGCAGCCACCGGCCACCACTGGGACGGTCTAGGAGGGGGCGCAATGCGCATCGGCATCGTGTGCCCGTACTCCTTCGACGTCCCGGGCGGGGTGCAGAACCACGTCATGGACCTGGCCGAGGCGCTGCTCGGGCTGGGCCACGAGGTGAGCGTGCTGGCGCCGGCGGACGAGGACTCGACGCTGCCGCCGTACGTGGTGTCGGCGGGCCGGGCGGTGCCGCTGCCGTACAACGGTTCGGTGGCCCGGATCGCGTTCGGGCCGGTCTCCACCGCGCGGGTGCGGCGCTGGATCACCCGGGGCGAGTTCGACGTGCTGCACGTGCACGAGCCGCTCACCCCGAGCCTGTCGATGCTGGCGGTGCTCTGCGCGCGGGGGCCGGTGGTGGCCACCTTCCACACCGCGATGACCCGGTCCCGGGTGCTGTCGGCCGCGCAGGGGGTGCTGCAGATCGTCCTCGAACGGATCACCGCCCGGATCGCGGTGAGCGCGCTGGCCCGCAAGGTGCAGGTCGAGCACATGGACGGCGGGGCGGTGGAGATCCCCAACGGGGTGGCGGTGGCGAAGTTCGCCGGCGTCGAGCCGCTGCCGGGCTGGCCGGGGGAGTGCGGGCCGGGCAGCGGCGGGACGCTCGGCTTCCTGGGCCGGTTCACCGAGCCGCGCAAGGGCTTCCCGATCCTGCGGGACGCCTTCGTCGCGCTGGCCCCGCAGCGTCCGGGGCTGCGCCTGCTGGTGGCCGGGCCGGGCGACGCGGACGACCTGTACGGGCAGTTCCCGGCCGCGCTGCGGGACCGGGTCAGCTTCCTCGGCATGGTCTCCGAGGCGGACAAACCTCGCATGTTGCGCAGCGCGCACCTCTACGTGGCGCCGAACACCGGCGGGGAGTCGTTCGGGATGATCCTCACCGAGGCGTTGGCCGCCGGCACCACCGTGGTGGCCAGCGACCTGGACGCCTTCCGCCGGGTCCTCGACGGCGGTCGGGCCGGGCGGCTCTATCCGAACGGGGACGCGGTGGCGCTGCGGGCCGCCCTGGGCGAGTTGCTCGACGACCCGGACGAGCGGGCCCGGCTGACCGCCTGCGGCGACCAGGTGGTGGCGAATTTCGACTGGCCCGTGGTTGCCCGCCGGGTTGTCGAGGTATACGCAGCGGCGATCGAGGCCACCGACGGCCGGGTCATCGACCAGGAGTGGGCGGAGCTGGGCTGACTCCCGTGGCCGGTGGGGCCCGGGTGGAGCGCGCTGGGGCCGGGAACCGTGCGGGCCGGGCGGGAGGAGGAGCAGCACTACGATGCCGGGCATGTGGTGGGTGGTGGGCACGATCCTGGTCGTCGGCCTCGGCGCGGCGTACCTGATCTGGACGGCCGGCCGGGTCCAGCGGCTGCAGACCCGGGCGGAGTCGGCCGCCCGGGCGCTCGACGCCCACCTGTTGCGCCGCGCGGCGGCCGCGGCTGTGTTGGCCGAGCGGCGGTACGGGGTGGAGCTGTACGCGGCCGCCCGGATCGCCCTGGACGCCGTCCCGGAGGAGCGCGAGGCCGCCGAGAACGACCTGACCCGGCAGCTGCGCGGGATCGAGCTGGATCCGGACGATCCGGCCTGCGAGGCGGTGATCGCCGCGAGCCGGCGCCTCGCCCTGGCCCGGCAGGTGCACACCGACCTGGTCCGGGACGCCCGGACGGCGCGGGGCCGTCCGGTGGTGCGGCTGTTCCGGATGGGGCGGGGCCGCGACTGGCCCCGCTACTTCGACATCGACGATCCCACCCTGGTGCCGCGGGCGGACGTCCCCACGGGCTGAGGCGGCGGGCCGGTGATGCCGGCCACAGAGCAGGCCACCGGGGGTTTGATTGGCTGTCGGAACGGCGTTGGGCCGGTCGTAGCATCAACGGCAGCCACCCCCCGCGTACGTCCGAGGAGCGATGACCCGTGTCCGAATCCACCTCCCCGAACACCGACTCCGCCGCCCTGGTCGGCACCGCCCGCGTGAAGCGGGGCATGGCCGAGATGCTCAAGGGCGGCGTGATCATGGACGTGGTCACCCCCGAGCAGGCCAAGATCGCCGAGGATGCCGGCGCCGTCGCCGTCATGGCGCTGGAGCGGGTGCCCGCCGACATCCGCGCCCAGGGCGGGGTGTCCCGGATGAGCGACCCGGACATGATCGACGGCATCATCAACGCCGTTTCGATCCCGGTGATGGCCAAGGCCCGGATCGGCCACTTCGTCGAGGCGCGGATCCTGCAGGCGCTCGGCGTGGACTACGTCGACGAGTCCGAGGTGCTGACCCCGGCCGACTACGCGAACCACATCGACAAGTGGGCGTTCACCGTCCCCTTCGTCTGCGGCGCGACCAACCTGGGCGAGGCGCTGCGCCGGATCACCGAGGGCGCCGCGATGATCCGCTCCAAGGGCGAGGCCGGCACCGGTGACGTCTCCAACGCCACCACCCACATGCGCAGGATCCGGCAGGAGATCCGCCGGCTCCAGTCGCTGCCCGACGACGAGCTGTACGTCGCCGCCAAGGAGCTCCAGGCGCCGTACGAGCTGGTCAAGGAGGTCGCCGTGGCGGGCAAGCTGCCGGTGGTGCTGTTCACCGCGGGCGGCATCGCCACCCCGGCCGACGCGGCCATGATGATGCAGCTCGGCGCCGAGGGCGTCTTCGTCGGCTCGGGCATCTTCAAGTCGGGTAACCCGGCCCAGCGCGCCGCCGCGATCGTCAAGGCCACCACCTTCCACGACGACCCGGACGTGCTGGCCAAGGTCTCCCGTGGCCTCGGCGAGGCGATGGTCGGCATCAACGTCGACGAGATCCCGCAGCCGCACCGCCTGGCCGAGCGGGGCTGGTGAGCGGGCGGGGCTATCGCCTGACGCATGCCCCCGCCCGACGACCCGTGGAGAGGAACGACCGGTGACCGTGCCCCAGATCGGTGTGCTCGCCCTGCAGGGCGACGTGCGTGAGCACCTCGCGGCCCTGGCCGGCGCCGGTGCGGACGCCCGCCCGGTGCGCCGCCCGGCCGAGCTGGACGCGGTCGACGGGCTGGTCGTCCCCGGCGGCGAGTCCACCACCATGAGCAAGCTCGTCGACATCTTCGAGCTGCGGGAGCCGATCGACAAGCGGATCGCCGGCGGGATGCCGGTCTACGGCTCCTGCGCCGGGATGATCATGCTGGCCACCGAGGTGCTGGACGGCCGGGCCGACCAGCGTGGCTTCGCCGGCATCGAGATGACCGTGCGGCGCAACGCGTTCGGCCGGCAGGTCGACTCGTTCGAGGCGCCGGTGCGGCTCGCCGGGGTGGCGGGTGGGCCGTTCCACGCCGTCTTCATCCGGGCCCCCTGGGTGGAACGGGTCGGCGACGGCGTCGAGGTGCTCGGCCGGGTTACCGACGACGACTCCAGGTCGTCGCCGCGTGGCGTCCGACGCGCCGAGCTGGAGTCGTCGTCCGGCCCGGCCGCGGACCGGATCGTCGCGGTCCGGCAGGGCCACCTGCTGGCCACCTCGTTCCACCCGGAACTCACCGGTGACCTGCGGCTGCACCGCTACTTCGTGGACCTGGTCCGGGCCGCCGGCTGAGCCCGGCCGGCCCCGGTCGGGGCGTCCGCCGGCCGGTTCCGGGGCCCGGTGCCGGGCTCCGCCGGCGGCGCCCGTCGGCGTATCGCCGGGCCCGCCAGGGGTGCCGGGTGTGACATGCGGGGCCCCCACCTCGGTAGGATTGCCGCTGGTTCGGCAGGGCTCACCGCCCGCCGCCGCCCCCCAGCCGACCGCCCGGCGGTCCCGGTCCGGCGCGGGCGCGGACAGTCGACGCAGGCGTGAGTCAACAGACGGAGGTATGAGATGTCCGGCCACTCAAAGTGGGCGACCACCAAGCACAAGAAGGCCGTCATCGACGCCAAGCGCGGCAAGATGTTCGCCAAGCTGATCAAGAACGTCGAGGTGGCGGCCCGGACCGGCGGCGGTGACCCGGCCGGCAACCCGACCCTCTACGACGCCATCCAGAAGGCGAAGAAGAACTCCGTCCCGAACGACAACATCGATCGCGCGGTCAAGCGCGGCTCCGGTCTGGAGGCCGGTGGCGCCGACTACCAGACGATCATGTACGAGGGCTACGGCCCGAACGGCGTCGCGCTGCTCATCGAGTGCCTGACCGACAACCGCAACCGGGCGGCCACCGAGGTGCGTACGGCGCTGACCCGCAACGGCGGCTCGTTCGCCGACGCCGGCTCGGTGTCGTACATGTTCTCCCGCAAGGGCGTGGTGATCGTCCCGAAGGCGGGCACCACCGAGGACGACGTGATGATGGCGGTCCTGGACGCCGGCGCGGAGGAGGTCAACGACCTCGACGAGGCGTTCGAGGTGGTCTCCGAGCCGACCGACCTGATCGCGGTGCGCACCGCCCTGCAGGACGCCGGCATCGAGTACGAATCGGCCGAGTCGTCGCTGATCCCGAGCGTCAACGTCCCGCTCGACGAGGACGGCGCTCGCAAGATCTTCAAGCTGATCGACGTGCTGGAGGACTGCGACGACGTGCAGAACGTCTACGCGAACTTCGACGTCAGCGACGAGGTGATGGCGGCCGTCGGCTGACCTGGACCGCGAGCGCGCTCCGCGCCGGGCGACCTGGTCGCCCGGCGCGGCGTCGTCTCCGGCCCGCTCAGCAGGACGGTCCCCGGCGGAAGGCGCGCTCGACGTGGGAGGCCAGCCCGGCCTCGTACCAGCCGACCCCGGGGCGGATCGGGTGCCCGGTGTAGAGCTCGACCCGGGAACCGAACCGGACCAGGTACGCCTCGGCGTCCCCGGCGTCGTTGCGGATCAGCGCGCCGCGCCGCCCGTAGATGCGCTCCAGCTCCGCGAAGGACATGCCGACCGACGCGCCGGCCGGAGAGCGGGGCGGGACGGTGGCGGTGCCCACCGACACCAACCGGCCGTTGCGGAAGGCCAGCATGATCACCCCGGCCCAGGCCCCGGTGGCGCCGGCGGCCACCACGCCGGCGCAGCCGGGTGCCGTCCAGTCGATCAGGCCGGCCGCCGAGAGCCGGTCCAGCCGGGCACCGATTCGGTACGGGCCGGCGCCACGGACACTGAGCACCTCGACCGCCGGGGCGGTCGCCGGCGGGTGATCGGCGGTCGCCCGGGCGACCGGTGCCGCGGCCGAGGCCGGGGTGCTCACCGGGGCGACGATGGTCAGGGCCAGCAGCCCGGTGAGGATGGTGGGCCAGAGTCGGTACATGGTGGGTCTCCTTCCGTGTGCTTCTCCTGCCCTGTTGGTCTCCGGCCCGGCGGGTTCGGTTCGTCGGTTCCGACCGGTCCGGTCGGGACGGCGCTGGCCGCCCGGTCAGACCACCACCACCGTGATCGGGTACGTCCGGCCGTCCTTCGGGATGGTCACCACGACGGTGCCGGTCCGGACGAACCGGATGCTCACCACGCCGGCCTCGTAGCTGCGGGAGACCAGGTCCATCCGGTCCACCGTGACCAGGCCCGGCCCGATGCCGCGGATCTGCAGCACCGCGCCGGCGGCGAAACAGAGCGACTTCACCAGGGCCAGTTCGGTCTCGGCGAGGACCAGGTCGTAGCGGACCGCGCCGAGGCACGCGCTCGGCGGCGTCGACGCGGTGGGCCGGGCCGTCCGGCTCCGGGTCGGCCCGGGCGGTACGGGGCGCCGGCTCGGCGGGCCGGCGGCCGACGCCTGCGGGGCGGCTGTCGTGGCGGTGGCCGGCGGCGCGGCTGGGGTGCTGACCGGTGGGGTCGGCGGCCGGACCGGCAGCGGCGTGACCGGGCGGTCGGCGCAGGCCGGCACCCCGACCAGGACGGCCAGCGCGGCCACGGTGGCGGCGCGCCGGTGGCCCCGGCGGGGCGGCGCACCGGCGGACCGGCGTCCGGTGTGGATGATGGACGAGGGGCGGGTCATGGCGGGGACTCCTTCCGGGGGCTTCTCCTGTCCGGTTGGTCGCCGGCCGGGTCGGTTCGGTTCGTCGGGTTGCCGACCGTCCCGCCGCACCATCGCGAGGCGACGCCGTGGGGTCCGCCACCGGCCGGGTGCGGCGGCTACCGTCGGGGGAACGGCGGCCGGGGGTGGCGACCGGCGGAGGTGATGCGGTGACCGCGCCGACGCGGATCGGGGCCTACCGGGTGGAGCGGCTGCTCGGCGCGGGTTCCTTCGCCACGGTCTGGCTCGCGTACGACCCGGTGCTGGACGGCCGGGTGGCGATCAAGGTGCTGGCCGAGAACTGGAGCCACGACCTGCGGGTGCGGGAACGCTTCCTGGACGAGGCACGGCTGCTGCGCCGGCTGGACCACGATCGCCTGATCCGGGTGCACGCCGTGGGCGAGCTGCCCGACGGGCGCCCGTACGCCGTGCTGGCCTGGGCGGACGGCGGCAGCCTGCGGGACCGGCTGGCCCGGGGCCCGCTGCCGGCGGACGCGGCCGTGACGCTGCTGGACGAGATCGCCGCCGGGGTCGCGGTGCTGCACCGGCACGGGGTGGTGCACCGGGACCTGACGCCCGGCAACATCCTCTTCCGGTCGGGGTCGGGCCCGGAGCGGGTGCTCATCGCCGACCTGGGGCTGGCCAAGGCGCTCGCCGCCGCCTCCGGGTTGACCGCCCGGGCGGGGACGCCCGGCTACATGGCGCCGGAGCAGGACGACCCGCTGGCGCTCGTCGACACCCGGGCGGACGTGTTCGGGTTGGGCCGCCTCGGTCTCCGGCTGCTCGCCGACGCCCCGGCGTCGGCCGGCGTGCGGGTGGACCGGCGGGCCGGCCGCGTGCTGCCGCGGCTGCGGGCCGGCGTGCCGCCCGGGGTGGCCGCGGTGCTCGGCAGGGCGACCGCCGCCCGCCCAGCCGACCGCTACCCGGACGCCGCCGCGTTCCGGACCGCCCTCCGGCACGCCGCGACGGCCCCCGCCGGGCCGCCCCTGCCGGCCGGCGCCGGGTCTGCCGGTGGCGCCGACCCGCGGCGCCCCCGCCGCCGACGGATCGCCTCGGCGGCGCTCGCGGTGCTGGTCGTCGCCCTGGGGGCCACGGCGGGCGATGCCGCCGGCCGCACCCCGGCCCCCGCCATGGCGCGCCGCGGGCCGCTCACCGTGGTCCTGCCGGCCGGCTGGCGGGCGGACGGCACCGGCTGGGCCGGGCAGTACGGTGACGACGGCGAGCTGGAACCGGCGCTGGTGGTGTCCCCGGAGCCGGGCCGTTGGGCGGCGGACCCGCAGGTGCCCGGCGCCTTCGTCGGCCTCTCCGCGGGCACGGCCCGCCGCACCACCCCGGAGGGGTTCCTCGCCGAGCGCCCGCACGCGGACTGCGCCGCGGCGCCGGTGCGGCGCACCCGGCAGGGCGGCGTCGACTGGCTGGTCGCCGCATACGCCTGCCCGCAGGGGCGGCCGGTGATCATCGAGGCGGCCGGGCTCGACGCCGGTCCCGCCGGCCTGCTCTACGTGCAGCTCACCCCGCCGCCGGCCGGTGGGCCCGAGTTCGTCGACGCGCTGCTCGCCGGGGTGCGGGTCGGCTAGGCCGGCGGGGTCAGACCACGGGGGGACCGGCCGGTCGCCGCCCGCCGCGACCCGGGCCGGTACGGCGTGGACGGTTGTCCCGGCGGTCCAGCCGGGACGGCCCTGGCCGGCCCGCTGGGCAGCGCCGAGGCCACCTCGACGGCTCGGCTCAACCATCCGACAACCGTCCGCGGACCTGCCGGCGGGCCTCGTGGATCCGCGACTTCACGGTCCCTTCCGGCAGGCCGAGCAGGTTGGCGATCTCGCGGTAGCTCAGCCCGAGCACGTCCCGCAGCGTCACCGCCTCGGCCAGGTCGGCGCGGATTGCGTCGAGCGCGTCGAGCAGGTCCAGCCGGGTGCCGGCGACGACGCTGGTCCGCCGGGGGTCGGGCGGTTCCGGCAGCGGTACGCCGCTCGTCTCCACCCGCCAGCGCCGGCGCAGCGCCCGGTAGGTGGAGCGCGCCCGGTTGGCGGTGAGCCGGTACAGCCAGGTGTGGAAGGACGACCGCTGCTCGAACCGGCCGATCCCGCGGGCCAGTGCGAGCAGCGCGTCCTGGCAGGCCTCCTCGGCGTCCTCGCGGTGCGGCAGCAGCCGGCCGCAGAGCCGCAGCACCTCCGGCCGCACCGCGACCAGCAGTGCGTCGAGCGCGCCCGGCTCGCCGCGCGCGGCCGCGCGGGCCAGTTCCTCGGTACCGTCCGGGAGGGGCATCCGCTCGTCCAATGCTCGCCGGTGGGCCACCTTCAGGCTAGGGCGGCCGCCGCCCGGCTGGGTCGGCCGAGTCCGGCAGCCGACGCAACCCGGACTCCTGCCTGACCGGCTCGCCGGACACGCGGCCGGGCGCCCGGCCGGGCCGCCCGTACCCTGCTGGGATGCTCGCCCCCGACCTGCCGCCGGGGCTGGGCCGGCCCGGCACGCGCCGCGGCCCGGCACCTCTGGGGGTGCCGGGCCGTAGCGGGGTCGAGCGGGTCAGTGCCGATTGCGGTACGCCTTGATCGCGCTGTCGATGATGTCCCAGGCGGTGATCAGGGCGGTGCCGACGGCGACGAAGGTGGCGACGTTGTGCAGGTTGTCCGCCTGGGAGAGCCACTCCCACCGGTGCACGAAGTCCGGGTTGAGCAGCCGGTCGGTCGAGATCAGCCAGATCACCGGGACGGCGAAGGCGAGGTCCAGCACGGCGTTGACCCCGACCAGCGGCCAGGTCCAGCGGCCGGCGCGGAACTTGGCGACCTCCAGGCCGATGGTCGCGACCAGCACGGCGATCAGGAACGGCAGCCAGAAGCTCCACAGCGCGGGGTCGAGGATCGGCAGGTTGCCGTGGCCGTCGCCGGGCACGAACGAGCGGAACTGCTGGATCGGCAGGTACGCGATGACCAGCACCAGGAACCCGATGGCGGCGACCGTGTCGACCGGGGTGATCTGCCGGTTGACGTGGTCCTCCCGGAGTTGGTCGACGGTCCAGGCGGGCAGGTGGAGCGCGGTGTTGGTGCGCTCCAGCACCGCGAAGACCAGGGTGACCCAGAAGGCGATCTGGACCGCGGTCTGGATCGCCGCGCTGATCCCCTCGCCGATCGCGCCACCCCCGTTCCCGTCGGAGGCCTCCACCAGGCCGACGACGACCCCGACGAGCGCCGGGATGAAGCTGAGCAGCAGCTTCATCAGCCGCTCCCAGGCCAGGTAGTAGGCCGGGCCGATGAGCTGGAGCCGCCGGTCGGCGTAGCGGGCCGCGAGCTGCGCGGGGTCGCCCAGCTCGTTGAGCACCTCGCGCTCGGCGGCCTCGGTGTCGCGGCCGTCGGCGCGGCGGCCGTCGATCATGTCCTCGATCGAGCCGCGCAGCTCGGTCTCGATCTCCGCGCGGCGGCCGGCCGGCACGGACCGCAGGGTGGCGGCGAGATAACGGTCGGTCAGCGAGCTCATCGCTGTGCTCCTTCGATCAGGTCGGTGAGAGAGGTCTGTACGGCGGCCAGGTCGCCGAGGAGACGCTGGAGCACGCGCTCGCCCTCCTCGCTGGTCCGGTAGAACTTGCGCGGCCGGCTTTCCTCGGTGTTCCACTCGCTGGTCAGCAGCCCTTGTTCCTCGAGGCGGCGCAGCAGCGGGTAGAGGGTGTTGGCGTCCACCGGGAAGCCGTGGCCGGTGAGCCGTTGCAGCAGTGCGTAGCCGTAGTCGGGGAGGCGCAGGGCGACCAGGCTCGCCACCACGACCGTGCCCCGACGTAGCTCCTGGAGGTGGGTCCGGAGGACCTCGTCGCTGACCATGTGTCACACCATACTGTGTGCCACACACTAATGTCTAGCCCGATATCAGCGTGCCTCGCACAATGCTGTGAAGAGGCCGCGCGGCGGGGCCGGAAGGAGACGCCGACCACCCTCGGCGCGGACGGTGGAGCCGCCGAGTTGACCTCGGTAGGGTGGTTCCCGGTCGGCTCCGACCGCCAAGATCCACAGCTGGGGGGCGCCTCGCATGGGCGATTCGTTCGCGCATCTGCACGTACACACCGAGTACTCGATGCTCGACGGGGCGGCCCGCCTCAAGGACCTCTTCGCCGAGGTCGGCCGGCAGGGAATGCCGGCGGTGGCGATGACCGACCACGGCAACATGCACGGCGCGAACGACTTCTACAAGCAGGCGATGGCGGCCGGGGTCACCCCGATCCTCGGCGTCGAGGCGTACGTGGCGCCGGAGTCGCGCTTCCACAAGCAACGGGTCAAGTGGGGCCGGCCGGAGCAGAAGAGCGACGACGTCTCCGGCAACGGCGCGATCACCCACATGACCATGTGGGCGCAGAACCGGACCGGGCTGCACAACCTGTTCAAACTCAACTCGCGCGCCTCCATGGAGGGCCACTACATCAAGTGGCCCCGGATGGACATGGAGCTGATCGCCGAGTACGCGGAAGGGATCATGGCCACCACCGGCTGTCCGTCCGGTGCGGTGCAGACCCGGCTGCGGCTCGGGCAGTTCGACGAGGCGGTCAAGGTCGCCGGGGCGTACCAGGACATCTTCGGCAAGGAGAACTACTTCCTGGAGTTGATGGACCACGGCCTGGACATCGAGAAGCGGGTCCGGGAAGGGCTGACCGAGATCGGCCGCAAGCTCAACATCCCGCCGGTGGTCACCAACGACTCGCACTACACCACCGAGTCGCAGGCCGAGGCGCACGACGTCCTGCTCTGCGTGCAGACCGCCAGCAACATCGACGACCCCAACCGGTTCCGCCTCGAGGGCGGCGGCTACTACATCAAGTCGGCCGACCAGATGCGCGCGGTGAACACCTCCGAGCTCTGGCTGGAGGGGTGCCGCAACACCCTGCTGATCGCCGAGAAGGTCGACCCCGCCGGGATGTTCGAGTTCCGTAACCTGATGCCGCGCTTCCCGATCCCCGAGGGGGAGACCGAGGAGTCCTGGTTCCGCCGGGAGACGTTCGCGGGGCTGGCCCGCCGGTTCCCTGGCGGGGTTCCCGAGACCCACGTCAAGCAGGCCGAGTACGAGCTGGGCGTCATCATCCAGATGGGCTTCCCGTCGTACTTCCTCGTGGTCGCCGACTTCATCCAGTGGGCCAAGGGCCAGGGCATCGCGGTCGGACCGGGCCGCGGTTCGGCCGCCGGCTCGCTCGTCGCGTACGCCCTGGGCATCACCGACCTGGACCCGCTGCCGCACGGGCTGATCTTCGAGCGGTTCCTCAACCCCGAGCGGGTCTCGATGCCGGATGTCGACATCGACTTCGACGAGCGCCGGCGCGGTGAGGTGATCAAGTACGTCACCGAGAAGTGGGGCGAGGACAAGGTCGCGCAGATCGCCACCTTCGGCACGATCAAGGCGAAGGCCGCGATCAAGGACTCGGCCCGGGTGCTCGGCTACCCGTACGCGGTCGGCGACCGGATCACCAAGGCCATGCCCCCGGCCGTGATGGGCAAGGACATCCCGCTCACCGGCATCTTCGACCCGAAGCACCCGCGCTACGCCGAGGCCGGCGAGATCCGCGGCCTCTACGAGTCCGACCCGGACGTCAAGAAGGTCATCGACACCGCACGCGGCATCGAGGGGCTGATCCGGCAGACCGGCGTGCACGCCGCCGGCGTCATCATGTCCGCCGAGCCGATCATCGAGCACATCCCGCTGATGCGTCGGGACGCCGACGGGGCCATCATCACCCAGTTCGACTACCCGACGTGCGAGTCGCTCGGGCTGTTGAAGATGGACTTCCTCGGCCTGCGCAACCTGACCATCATCGACGACGCGCTGAAGAACATCGAGAGCAACCACGGCCGCAAGGTCGACCTGCTCCAGCTCCCGCTCGACGACAAGCCGACGTACGAGCTGCTGGCCCGCGGCGACACGCTCGGCGTGTTCCAGCTCGACGGCGGCCCGATGCGCTCGCTGCTGCGGCTGATGAAGCCGGACAACTTCGAGGACATCTCCGCCGTCCTGGCGCTCTACCGGCCCGGCCCGATGGGCGCCAACTCGCACACCAACTACGCGCTGCGCAAGAACGGCCTGCAGGAGATCACCCCGATCCATCCGGAGCTGGCCGAGCCGCTGGAGGAGATCCTCGGCCCCACCTACGGCCTGATCGTCTACCAGGAGCAGGTGCAGCGCGCCGCGCAGAAACTCGCCGGCTACAGCCTCGGCCAGGCCGACCTGTTGCGCCGGGCGATGGGCAAGAAGAAGAAGGAGGTCCTCGACAAGGAGTTCGTGCCGTTCCGCGACGGCATGCGCGGCAACGGCTACTCCGACGAGGCCATCCAGACCCTCTGGGACATCCTGGTCCCGTTCGCCGACTACGCGTTCAACAAGGCGCACACCGCCGGCTACGGGCTGGTGTCGTACTGGACCGGCTACCTCAAGGCCAACTACCCGGCCGAGTACATGGCGGGGCTGCTCACCTCCGTCGGCGACGACAAGGACAAGATGGCGCTCTACCTGTCGGAGTGCCGCCGGATGGGCATCCAGGTGCTGCCGCCGGACGTCAACACCTCGGCCGGGCCGTTCACCCCGGTCGGAAAGGACATCCGCTTCGGCCTGGCCGCCATCCGCAACGTCGGCGCGAACGTGGTCGCCTCGATCATGCGGTGCCGGGAGGAGAAGGGCGGCTACACCGACTTCTACGACTTCCTGTCCAAGGTGGACGCCGTGGTCTGCAACAAGAAGACCATCGAATCGCTGATCAAGGCCGGCGCGTTCGACTCCCTCGGCCACCCGCGCAAGGGCCTGCTCGCCGTGCACGCGGACGCGATCGACGCGTACGCCGACGTGAAGCGCAAGGAGGCCGTCGGCCAGTACGACCTCTTCGGCGCCGGCTTCGGCGACGCGGACACCGGCGGCAGCACCACGGTCATGCCGACCATCGGCGCGGGGGAGTGGGACAAGCGGGACAAGCTCGCCTTCGAACGCGAGATGCTCGGCCTGTACGTCTCGGACCACCCGCTGTTCGGCCTGGAGCACGTCCTCAACGCCGCCGCGGACACCACCATCGCCGCGCTCAACGAGGAGGGCGCGGTGCCCGACGGCGCGGTGGTCACCCTGGCCGGCATCCTCTCCGGCGTGCAGCGCCGGGTGACCAAGCAGGGGCGGGCCTGGGCCTCGGCCACCCTGGAGGACCTCGCCGGCGGGGTGGAGACGCTGTTCTTCCCGAACACCTACGAGGTGATCGGCCAGTACATCGCCGAGGACGCGATCGTGGTGGTCAAGGGGCGGGTCGACCGGCGCGACGACACGCCGCGGATCATGGCGATGGACATGTCCATGCCGGACGTCAGCAGCAACCCGGCGAACAAGCCGGTCACCCTGACCATCCCGGTGCACCGGTGCACGCCGCCGCTGGTGGAGAAGCTCAAGGAGACCCTGGTGCTGCACCCCGGCGACACCGAGGTGCACGTCAAGCTGCTCAACGGCGGCAAGGTCACCACGCTGCGGCTCGGGCCGTTCCGGGTGGCCGCCACCACGGCGCTGATGGGCGACCTGAAGAGCGTGCTCGGCCCCGCCAACGTCAGCTGAGCCCCGCACCACCGGAACGCGGCGAGGGCCGCTGGCCGTGGATTGGTTGTCCCGGTGGCCCGGGGGCGATCGCTAGCGTCGAGGCATGGACCTCGCGCAGGCGCAGAAGCTGTGGCAACCGGAGCCCGGGTGGCTGAACACCGCCACCTACGGGCTGCCGCCCGACCCCGCCTGGGAGGCGGTACAGGAGGTGCTCGCCGACTGGCGGGGCGGGCGGGTCTCCTTCGAGGGCTGGGACCAGGCCGTCGGCCGCTCCCGGGCGGCCTTCGCCGGCCTGGTCGGCGTACCCGCCGAGGACGTGACCGTCGGCAGCACCGCCTCGCAGCTGCTCGCCCCGGTGGCCGCCGCGCTGCCGCCCGGTGCGACCGTGGTGGTGCCCGAGGTGGAGTTCACCTCGCTGCTCTTCCCCTGGCTGGTGCAGGAGGACCGGGGGGTACGGGTGCGGACGGTCCCGCTGGCCGGCCTGGTCGAGGCCATCGACGCGGGCACCGACGTGGTCGCGTTCAGCCTGGTGCAGTCCGCCGACGGCAGCGTCGCGCCGTACCGGGAGATCGTCGCGGCGGCCCGGGCGCACGGCGCGTTCGTGGTGGTCGACGCCACCCAGGCCTGCGGCTGGCTGCCCTTCGACGCGAGCCTCGCCGACGCGGTGGTGGTCGGCGCGTACAAGTGGTTGATGTCGCCGCGCGGCGCCTCCTTCGCCTACCTGGCCCCGGCGCTGCGGGAGCGGATGCGCCCGGACGCGGCCAACTGGTACGCGGGCAAGGACCCGCAGGACTCCTTCTACGGCCTGCCGCTGCGGCTGGCCGACGACGCCCGGCGCTTCGACATCTCGCCGGCCTGGTTCTGCTATGTCGGCGCGGCTCCCGCCCTCGAACTGCTCGCCGAGGTCGGGTTGGCGGCGGTGCACGAGCACGACGTGGCGCTGGCCAACCGGTTCCTCGCCGGGCTGGGCCGGCCGCCGGGCGACAGTGCGATCGTCTCGGTGGCGGTGCCGGACGCGCAGCAGAAGCTGGCCCGGGCCGGGGTGCGCGCCGCCGTGCGGGCCGGCCGGGTCCGCGCGTCGTTCCATCTCTACACCACCGAGGCGGACGTCGACCTGGCCCTGACCGCGCTGGCCGGCTGAGCCGCGACGGCTGCCCGCGCCGACCGGCTGCCCCGCGCCATCCCGCGACGCGGCGTCCCGCGCCGTGCCGCGACGCGGCTTCCCGCGGCGCGCTGTCCCGCGACGCGGCGTCCCGCCTGGTCCGGCCCGCCCGAGTTCGACGTCGCGGCGTGTTGTCCCGCGACGAGCTGAGCGGGCGATCCCACCCCGGGACCGGGCGGGAGCGCCCGCTCAGGCCAACGGGCCGCCACCCGCCGGCGCGCCGGCCCGCGCGGAGCGGCGCTCGACCGTCGGCAGACGGGTCCCCGCCGGACGTGCGACGCCCAGGGGTCCCGCTCGACGCGGCGGCCACCCCCAAACTAGCGGCGCAAGTTTCCCGCCGTCCACCCCGGACCGTGCCTCGCCTCGACCCCTACCGCCGCCCGGTGCCGCGGACCGCCGGCCGTCGTCGGGCGGGACGCTCCGGTGGCACGGGGCCGGAGCGCGCCGCGTGCCGGTGGGGCCACCACATGTCGACGCCGACCGATGCCGCTCGGGCCACCCGGGCGCGCCCGCCGGGCCCGCCCACTATGGCGGGCCAGGCCGTCCGCCCGGGGGCGAATGTGTGTCCGGTCGACATGGTTCGATCCGGTGAACGCGCCGTAGGTTTCCTGCACGCGACGGCGCTGTGACCCCGGTCACCGACCTGGCCGCCGCCTGGTGGGACCTGCGGAGGGTGTGGCGATGGCCGGGCAAGCGATCCTGTCGGCCCGCGGGCTGACCCGGGACTTCCGGGGCTTCCGGGCCGTCGACGGGGTCGACCTCGACGTGGCGCCGGAGTCCGTGCACGCCCTGGTGGGGCCGAACGGTGCCGGCAAGACCACGCTGTTCAACCTGCTCACCGGCTTCCTGCCGGCCAGCGGCGGGCGGATAGAGCTGGCCGGACGGGACGTCACCGGCCTGCCCCCGGAACGGGTCGCCCGGCTCGGGGTGGCCCGCTCGTTCCAGATCACCAGTCTCTTCCCGCAGCTCGCCGCCCGCGAGCACGTCGAGCTGGCGCTCCAGTCCGGCACCGGGCTGGGCTGGCGGTTCTGGCGCTCGACGAAGCTGATGCGCCGCTACCGGGAGCGGGCCGACGAGCTGCTCGCCATGGTCGGCCTCGCCGAGCTGGCCGAGGCCCCCGCCGAGGCCCTCGCGTACGGGCGCAAGCGGGCCCTGGAGCTGGCCCTCGCCCTCGCCCTCGACCCGAAGGTGCTGCTGCTCGACGAGCCCACCGCCGGCATGGGACTGGAGGACGTCGACCGCACCGTCGACCTGATCGCCACGGTCCGCGCCGGCCGCACCGTGGTCCTGGTGGAGCACAACATGAGCGTCGTCGGCCGGCTGGCCGACACCGTCACCGTCCTGCAGGCCGGCAAGGTGCTCGTCGAGGGGCCCTACGAGCAGGTCCGCGCCGACGAGCGGGTCATCACCGCCTACCTGGGAGCCGCGGATGCTGCGCATTGAGAACCTCTCCGCCTGGTACGGCGAGGCGCAGGTGCTGCGGGAGGTGAGCCTGGAGGTGGCCGCCGGCGAGGTGGTCACCCTGGTCGGCCGCAACGGGGCCGGCAAGTCCACCCTGCTGCGCAGCGTGATGGGGCTGCACTCCGGCCAGCGGGGCACGGTCACCCTCGACGGTCGGGACATCACCCGGCTGCCGGCGTACCAGCGGGCGCGGGCCGGGCTCGGCTGGGTGCCCGACGACCGGGGCGCGTACGCCACCCTGACCGTCACCGAGAACCTGACCCTGCCGCCCCGGGTGGGTCCCGACCCGTGGTCCCTCGACCGGATCTACGCGGCGTTCCCGGCCCTGCACACCCGGCGCGACTCGCCGGCCACCCTGCTCTCCGGCGGCGAGCAGCAGATGCTCGCCCTGGCCCGGGTGCTGCGGATGGGCGCCCGGCTGCTGCTCTGCGACGAGCCCACCGAGGGCCTGTCGCCGCTGCTCGTGCGGCAGGTCGGCGACCTGCTGCGGGAGGCCAAACGGCACGGCGTGACCGTGCTGCTGGTCGAGCAGAACCTGCACTTCGCCACCGGCGTCGCCGACCGGCACTACCTGCTGGCCGAGGGACGCGTCGCGGCGGCGATGGACAACTCCGAGGTGCGCTCGCGGGAGCGCGAGCTGCTGGCGTACCTCGGCATCTGACACGACGGCTGACCCGCGCGGACCGCGCGGTACGAAGGGGATGGACATGCGTAGGAGCGTGGGTGTGGCCGCGGCGTCGGCGGCGGCCTTGCTGGTGGCCGGCTGCGGCGGCGGTGGTCCGCAGTCCGGCGGCGACTCGAAGCTGACCGGCGACAAGATCGTGCTGGGCGTGCTCAACGACCAGTCCGGGGCCTACTCGGAGCTGTCCGGGCGGAACTCGGTCAAGGCCGTGGAGCTGGCCATCGCCGACTTCAAGGCCAAGTACGGCGACAAGGCGGTGACCAAGGACATCACCGTGGAGACCGCCGACCACCAGAACAAGCCGGACGTGGCCAACAGCAAGGCCCAGGAGATGTACGACCGCAAGGGCGTCGACGCCATCCTGGACGTGCCGACCTCCTCGGCCGCGCTCAAGGTCGCCGACGTGGTTAAGGAGAAGAAGAAGCTCTACTTCAACATCGGCGCGGCGACCACCGACCTGACCGGCAAGAGCTGCAACAAGTACACGTTCCACTACGCGTACGACACCTACATGCTGGCGCACGGCACCGGCACGGTGACCACCGAGCAGGTCGGCAAGAACTGGTACATCCTCTACCCGAACTACGCCTTCGGGCAGGACATGGAGAAGAGCTTCTCCGCGGCCATCAGCGCGGCCGGCGGCCAGGTGGTCGGCAAGGACGGCGCGCCGTTCCCGAACACCAGCGGCGACTACTCGTCGTTCCTGCTCAAGGCGCCCACGTTGAACCCGAAGCCGCAGGTGCTCGGCACCATGCAGGCCGGCGCCGAGCTGGTCAACGTGGTCAAGCAGTACAACGAGTTCAAGCTCCGGGACAAGGGCGTCGGGCTGGCCGTCGGCCTGATGTTCATCACCGACATCCACTCGCTCACCCCGGCCGCGCTGGCCGGCACCACCTACACCGACGCCTGGTACTGGAACTTCGACCAGCAGAACCGGGCGTGGGCGGACCGGTTCCAGTCCGAGACCGGCACCCGGCCGTCGTTCGCCCACGCGGCCAACTACTCCGCGGCCACCCAGTACCTGGAGGCCGTGCAGGCCGCCGGCACCGACGACGCGGACGCCGTGGTCAAGGGGCTGGAGGGCAAGGAGATCAACGACCTCTTCCTGCGCAACGGCAAGATCCGCGCCGAGGACCACCGGGTCATCCACGACGCCTACCTGGCCCAGGTGAAGCCGCAGGCCGAGGTCGGCGAGCCGTGGGACTACGTGAAGATCCTCAAGACCATCCCGGCGGCCGAGGCGTTC
Source organism: Micromonospora sp. HK10 (assembly GCF_000982955.1). Classification (GTDB taxonomy): domain Bacteria; phylum Actinomycetota; class Actinomycetes; order Mycobacteriales; family Micromonosporaceae; genus Micromonospora. The sequence goes on from NZ_KQ058821.1 coordinate 51,729, forward strand.
CGCGCCCCGTCGGCCGACTGCAAGCTGTGAGCGCGCGGAGCGAGCCGGCTCTGCGCGCCGCACGGTCGCGACCGACGACGGCGAGGTGACGGGCGGATGTCGGGCTTCCTGCAGAACACGTTCAACGGGTTGGTGGGCGGGGCGTTCTACGCCCTGCTCGCCCTCGGGCTCGCGGTCATCTTCGGCATGCTGCGGGTGGTGAACTTCGCCCACGGCGCCTTCTACATGCTCGGCGCGTTCGGGGCGTACGTGCTGCTCGCCGAGGCGGGCGTGCCGTTCTGGGCGGCCCTGGTGATCATGCCGCTGGCGCTCGGCCTGCTCGGCATGGCGCTGGAACGGGCGGTGATCCACCGGCTGGCCCGGCTGGACCCGCTCTACAACTTCCTGTTCACCTTCGGTCTGACGCTGATCCTCCAGGACCTGGTCAAGTCCCGGTACGGCGTGCAGTCCAGCCCGTACGCCACGCCGGCCGAGCTGAGCGGGACCGTCGACTTCGGGCTCTTCGACTTCCCCACGTACCGGGTCTTCATCCTCGGTTTCACGGTGCTGCTCTGCGTCGCCGTGTGGTGGGTGCTGGGGCGGACCCGGATCGGCACGGTGGTCCGGGCGGCCACCGAGCGGCCGGAGCTGACCCGGGCCTTCGGCATCGACGTGGGCCGGTGGGTCACCCCGGTGTTCGGCTTCGGCATCGCCCTCGCCGGGCTGGCCGGGGTCCTCGCGGCCCCGATGCGCGCGGTCAACCCGCTGATGGGCGCCGACCTGATCATCGTGGTGTTCGCGGTGGTGGTGATCGGCGGCCTCGGCTCCATCTTCGGTTCGGTGGCGGCCGGCTTCGGCATCGGCCTGGTCCAGGCCTGGGGCGAGGCGTACCTGTCGGACTTCCCGATCGTGTCGCAGACCGTCGTCTTCGTGGTGATGGCCGCGGTGCTGCTCTGGCGCCCGGCCGGCCTGTTCGGCCGTGAGGAGGCCCCGGCATGAGCACGAGCAGTGAGCCGGGCCTGCGAGCCCCGCAGCCGCCGACCGGTCCGGCGCCGGGCAGCGCCGTCGACACCCCCGCCGGGCAGGCGGCCCGCCCGGCGCCCCCGTCCGGGCTGCTCACCGTGGCCCGGGCTCCCGGCTGGGTCCGGTACGCCCTGCTCGCGGCCGGTCTGCTGGCGGCGCTGTGGCTGCCCAACGGGCTCTATCCGGCGGTGGCCGTGGACATCCTCTGCTGGGCGCTCTTCGCCGTCTCGGTGGACCTGCTGCTCGGCTTCACCGGGCTGATGTCCTTCGGGCACGCCGCGTTCTGGGGCACCTCGGCGTACGTGACCGGCCTCGTCGCGATCCACGCCGGCCTGCCCTTCCCGCTGGCGGTGCTGGCCGGGGCGCTGGCGGCGGCGCTGCTCGCGGTGCCGATCGGCTACCTGGCGGTCAAGCGGACCGGGATCTACTTCGCGATGGTCACGCTGGCCTTCGCGCAGCTGGTCTACTACGTGGCCAACGAGTGGCGGTCGGTCACCCAGGGCGAGAACGGCCTGCAGGGCGTGCCCCGGGAGTTCTTCGGGCTGGACCTCACCGACGACTACTACTTCTACTACGCGGTCCTGCCGATCGTGCTGCTCGGGCTCGCCGCGGCCTGGCGGATCGTGCACTCGCCGTTCGGTCGGGTGCTGGTCGGCATCCGGGACAACCCGGCCCGGGCCCGCGCGCTCGGCTATCCGGTGCACCGCTACAAGCTGACCGCTTTCGTGCTCTCCGGGTTCCTGGCCGGGCTGGGCGGCGGGCTCTTCGCGGTCGGCCACCGGTTCGTCTCGCTGGACGTGCTGCACTGGACCACCTCCGGCAAGGCGGTCATCGTGGTGGTGCTCGGCGGCATCGGCACGCTGTGGGGCGGGGTGCTCGGCGCGGCCCTGGTGGTGCGCCTGGAGGACTGGCTGTCGTTCTCCGGGTTCGAGGCGATCGGCCTGGTCACCGGCGGCATCTTCGTCCTGGTGGTGCTGCTGTTCCGGCGCGGCATCTGGGGCACGGTCGCCCACTGGGCGCTGCGCCGGCAGGGGCTGCGGCGCCGCTGATCCAGCAAGGGCCGCGGCGCCGCTGATCCTGCCCGGGTGGCGGGCCGACGCCACCGCACCGACGAACCCCCGACGGCCGCGTGCCGCCGGGGGTTCGTCTCATGGGTCGACGGTCCGGTGGCCGGAGGGGGTGACCTGGACCACAAACGATACGAACCGGTTCCGTATCGAAACCTTCTCACCTAGGCTCGTCAGCGTTACGAGTCTGCCCCGTATCGTATTTCGATGCGGGTGAACCGGGGGGAGAAACCGCGTGGAACTGACCGGGAACACCGGACACCCGAGGAGGTGGGCGATCCTGGGGGTGCTGGTGATCAGCCTCCTGGTGGTCGTCCTCGACAACACCATCCTCAACGTCGCCCTGCGCACCCTCGCCGACCCGGTGCACGGCCTCGGGGCCAGCCAGGGCGAGCTGGAATGGGCGATCAACTCCTACACCCTGGTCTTCGCCGGGCTGCTGTTCACCTTCGGCGTCCTCGGCGACCGCCTCGGCCGCAAGCGCTTCCTCATGATCGGTCTGGTCCTGTTCGGGCTCGCCTCGCTGCTCTCCGCGTACGCCCAGGACCCGGCCCAGCTCATCGTCACCCGCGCGCTGATGGGCATCGGCGGCGCCGCCATCATGCCGGTGACCCTGTCGATCATCTCCAACGTCTTCGACCCCCGCGAGCGGGGCCGGGCCATCGGCGTCTGGGCCGGCGCGGTCGGCCTCGCCGTGGCGATCGGCCCGGTCCTCGGCGGCGCCCTGCTCGAGCACTACTGGTGGGGCTCGGTCTTCCTGATCAACGTGCCGGTTGTCCTGCTCGGGGTGGTGCTGGTCGCCGCCCTGGTCCCGGAGTCCCGCGACCCGAAGCCGGGCCGGGTCGACCTGCTCGGTGTGCTGCTCTCCGTGGTCGGCCTGGTCGCCCTCACCTACGGCATCATCGACGGCGGCGAGCACGGCTTCGGCCGGCCGCAGGTCTGGGCCGCGATCGCCGGTGGGCTCGCCGTGCTCGGCTGGTTCATCACCCACGAGCTGCGCAGCGACCACCCGTCGCTGGACGTCCGCCTGTTCCGGGTGCCCCGGTTCGCCGCCCCGGTTGCGCTGGTCGGGCTGGTCTTCTTCGCGGCCATGGGCGTGCTGTTCTTCAACGCGTTCTACCTGCAGCTGGTGCGCGGCTACAGCCCGCTGGAGACCGGCCTGCTCTTCCTGCCCTTCGCCGCCGCCCAGCTGTTCTTCGCCCCGCGCAGCGCGGCGATGGTCCGCCGGTTCGGCGGCCGGGCGGTCGCGGTGGTCGGCCTCGTGCTGACCGCGGTGTCGCTGGGCGGCTTCGTCCTCGTCGACGCGGTCACCCCGATCTGGATGGTGCTGGTCCTGACCTTCGTGCAGGGCGTCGGCATGGCGAACATCATGCCGCCGGCGACCGAATCGATCATGTCCGCGCTGCCCCGGGAGAAGGCCGGCGTCGGGTCGGCGGTCAGCAACACGGTCCGGCAGGTGGCCGGCGCGCTGGGCGTCGCGGTGCTCGGCTCGGTGCTCTCCGCGGTCTACCGGTCCGAGATCGCCTCCGCGCTGGGCGGTCTGCCCGCCCCGGCCCGGGACGCCGCCGAGGAGTCCATCTCCGGCGCGTACGCGGCCGCGGCCCAGCTCGGACCGGTGGCGCCCCGGCTGATCGCGGCGGCCAACGACTCGTTCGTGGCGGCGATGCACTGGGCGGCCGGGTTCTCCGCGGTGGTGGCCCTGCTCGGCGTCGTGATCGCGGTGCGCTGGATGCCGGCCCGCCCGGCGGCTGACCCGGCCGCGGCCCGGCCGGCCACCGAGCCGGAGTTGGCCGGGACCGCGTAGGTTCGGCGACAATGTCTGACATGAACTCCACCGCAGATGCTCCGCGGTCGCCCGGGCGACCGCGGAGCGTCCGCGCGGACGAGGCGATCATCGAGGCCACCCTCGACCTGCTCGCCGAGGGCAGCACCCTCGAGGCGCTCTCCATCGAGGCGATCGCCGCCCGCGCCGGCGTCGGCAAGGCCACCATCTACCGTCGCTGGCCGGGCAAGGACGCGCTGCTGATGGACGCGCTGGGCCGGCTCAAGGGGGTCCCACCGCAGCCCGCCGGGGAGTCCGTCCGGGACGACCTGGTGCTGCTGGTCGGCGCGGTCGGCCACAACGTCGACCCTCGGGCGGCCAAGATCATGCCATGTCTGGTGCCCGAGGTGAACCGCAGCCCCGACCACTTCCAGCTCTACCAGAACATCGTGGCGCCGCGCCGGAAGCTGATGCGGGAGGTGCTGCGCCGCGGCGTGGACAGCGGCGAACTCCGCGCCGACCTCGACATCGAGCTGGCCATGGCGCTGCTCAGCGGCCCCATGCTGCTCCAGCGGGTACTGCGCTGGCACCCCGAGTTGGACGACCGGATCCTGCCCGAGCGCGTCGTGGACAGCGTCCTGGACGGCCTGCGCGCCCGCTGAGCGCGGCCCGGCCGGTGCCCCGCCTGCCTCGCCCCGGAGCCGGTGGCGGCCGGCGTGGCTCCGGGGGCGGTGCGCTCGCTGGTCCCAAGGCCGGTGGCGGCCCCGGACGGGTCAGTTCTCCGGGGCGCGCAGCCGGTGCAGGCGCAGCGCGAGCTGCACCTCCAGGGCCCGCTCCGGCCGCTGCCAGTCCGTGCCGAGCAGCTGGCCGACCCGCTCCAGCCGCTGGGTCACCGTGTTGACGTGCACGTGCAGCAACTCGGCGGCCCGGGCCAGGCTGCCGCCCACCCCGAAGTACGCCTCCAACGTCTTCACCAGCGCGGTGCCCCGGCGGGCGTCGTAGTCCAGCACCGGACCCACCGTGGCGGTGAGGAACCGCGCCACGTCCCGGTCGCCCGAGTCGCCCACCGCGCCCAGCAGCAGCCCCACGAAGCCCAGCTCGGCGGTGCTCGCCCCCTGCCCGGCGCGGCCCAGCGCGCCCAGCGCGGTCAGGCAGCGCTCCGCCTCGGCGAACGTGGTCGCCAACGACGCCGGCCCGCTCGACGGGCCGCTGGCCCCGGCGGTCACCGGCCGACCGGTCACCCGGGACAGGTCCCGGGCCACCGCCCGCGCCGCCCCGCCCGCGTCCCGGCCCGGCAGCATCAGCACCACCCGGCCGTCGCGCGCCGCCGCCAGCCCGCCCCGGGTCGAGGCGTACGTGGTGGCCCAGGAGAGCACCCGCTGCCGGGCCGAACCGGTCGCGGCGAACGCGTCGTCGCCGACCGCCACCAGCACGTGCGGCGCGTCCAGGTCCACCCCGAGCCGGCGGGCCCGGCTGCGCAGCGCGTCGGCGTCCCGCAGCGGCCGGGCGATCAGGTCGTCCAGCAGCTCGCCGCGCACCCGCCCCTCCGCCTCGGCCACGGTCCGGCGGAACAGCAGCAGCAACGCGGTGACCAGCGCGGCCCGCTCCATGATCCGCTGGTCGGCGTCGGCCAGCTCACCGTCCGGGCGCAGCACCAGCGCGCCCAGGTTCTCCGCGCCGGCCACCACCGCGGCGTACCAGAGCGGACCGCGGCGCACGCTGCGCCCCTCGGTCCGGGACGCGGCCACCGCCTCGACGATGTCGGCCCGGTCCGGCTCCTCGATCTCGCCGACCCGGGCCAGCCGCCGCCCCTCGGCGTCCAGCGCCAGCAGCGCCCCGCCGAGCACCTCGGTGACCGCCGCGGCCACGTCCTCCATCCCGCCGCCGCGCACCACCAGCGCGGTCATCCGGTCGTGCGCGGCCGCCGCCCGCTCCACCGAGCTGCTGTGCGCCCGGATCGTGCTGTTCGCCGCCGACAGCTCCTCCAGCGCCGACCGGGTCTCCGCCAGCAGCCGGGCCGTGTCGATCGCCACCGCCGCGTGCGCGGCGAGGGAGACCAGCAGCGACACCTCCTCCCGGGCGAACGGCCGGGCCGACCGGTTGGCCGCGTAGAGCACGCCGATCACGCTGGACCCGAGCCGCAGCGGCACGCCCAGGATGGCCACCAGGCCCTCCTCGCCCACCCCGCCGTCGATCTCCCCGGTGTGCTTGAACCGGTCGTCCTCCTGATAGTTCGAGGTGACGTACGGGGTGCCGGTCTGGGCCACCAGCCCGCCCAGCCCGTCGCCCATCTCCAGCCGCAGCCGCTGGAACCGCGCCGAGATCGACCCGTCGGTGACCCGCATGTACGTGTCGCCGCGCTCCTCGTCGTTGAGCGTCATGTACGCCACGTCGGTGCCGAGCAGGATCCGGGCCCGGTGCACGATCGCCCGCAGCACGTCGTCCACGTCGCGCAGCCCGGCCAGGTCGCTGGCCGTGTCGTACAGGCCGGACAGCTCGGTCTCCCGGCGCCGGCGGCGCTCCAGCAGCGCGCGGACCCGCAGCGCCACCACCTTGGCCTGCTCCAGCTCGGCCAGCCGGTCGGCGGGCAGACCGGCCGCCCGGGCGGCGACCAGCGGGCCCTCGAACTCGACGGCGGCGGCCTCCCGGGCCAGCAGTTCCAGGAACTCGACCGGCGACGACATGACCGACATTGTGCGCGCGGCCACTAGTTGGCCGTCCAGCCCCCGTCGAGGGCGATCGAGGCGCCGGTGATGAACGCGGCCGGCGGCGAGCAGAGGTACGCCACCAGCTCCGCCACCTCCTCCGGTTCGATCAGCCGCTTGATCGCCGCCCGGGCCAGCATGATCTTCTCGACCACCTCGTCCTCGCCGATGCCGTGGCTGGCCGCCTGGTCGGCGATCTGGCTCTCCACCAGCGCGGTCCGCACGTACGCCGGGTTGATGCAGTTGGCGGTCACCCCGTGCGCGGCGCCCTCCAGCGCCACCACCTTCGACAGCCCTTCGAGGGCGTGCTTGGCCGAGACGTAGGCGGCCTTGAACGGCGAGGCCCGCAGCCCGTGCACGGAGGAGATGTTCACGATCCGGCCCCAGCCGGCCGCGTACATGTGCGGCAGGGCGCGCCGGATCAGCAGGAACGGTGCCTCCACCATCACCCGCTGGATGTACTCGAAGCGCTCGGTGGGGAAGTCCTGCACCGGCGCCACGTGCTGCAGGCCGGCGTTGTTGACCACGATGTCCACGGCCACGTCGAGCGTGTCCACCGCCGCCGGGTCGGCCAGGTCGATCCCCTCGGCCCTTCCGCCCGCCTCGGCGGCGACCGCCTTGGCCGCCGCCACGTTGCGGTCCACCACCAGCACCGCCGCGCCGGCGGCGGCCAGGCGCAGGGCGCAGGCCCGTCCGATGCCGCTGCCACCACCGGTCACCAGGGCGCTGCGACCGGAGAGGTCGACGCGTACGACGTGGGGGACCGCCACGGGTTCTGCCGTCATGGCGCACAAGCTACGAGCTGCGGTGGCCGGCGGCACATGGGGCTGCGACACATACTCGACCGATTCAGTGTGTGGCGGATTGCGGCCCGCCCGGACCGGTGGGCGTGTCCCGCCCGACCGCCGTCCGGCGGCACCAGTAGGGTGTCGAACACACGTACTGCTGGTGGCTCGGGGAGGAGGCGGCGTGCGGGTGCTCGGCGTCGACCCGGGGCTGACCCGGTGCGGGGTCGGCGTGGTCGAGGGCGTGCCGGGGCGGCCCTGCACGCTGGTCGCCTACTACGTCGTCTACACCGACCCGGCCGACGAGCTGCCGCTGCGCCTGCTGCACCTGGACCGCTCGCTGACCGACCTGGTGGCCGAGCACCGGCCGGACGCGGTCGCCGTCGAGCGGGTCTTCACCCAGCACAACGTCCGCACCGTGATGGGCACCGCCCAGGCCAGCGGGATCGCCGTGCTCGCCGGGGCGCGGGCCGGCCTGCCGGTGCAGACGTACACGCCGAGCGAGGTCAAGGCGGCGGTGACCGGCTCCGGTCAGGCCGACAAGGCGCAGATGACCACGATGGTCACCCGGCTGCTGCGGCTGCCCGAGCCGCCCCGGCCGGCCGACGCCGCCGACGCCCTGGCCCTGGCCATCTGCCACATCTGGCGCGGCGGCACCCGATCCAAGCTGGCCGCCGCGGCCGAGCGGGCACGACGAGGAGGACTGCGATGATCGCCAGCGTGCGCGGCACGGTGATCGCGACCGCACCGGACCACGCGGTGGTGGAGGTGGGTGGCATCGGCCTCGCCGTGCAGTGCGCCCCGGCCACCCTCGCCGACCTGCGGGTCGGCCAGCCCGCGCGGCTCGCCACCAGCCTGGTGGTACGGGAGGACTCGCTCACCCTCTACGGCTTCGCCGACGACGACGCCAAGCAGCTCTTCGAGCTGCTCCAGACCGCCAGCGGGGTGGGTCCCCGGCTGGCTCAGGCGGTGCTCGCCGTGCACACCCCGGACGCGGTCCGCAAGGCCGTCGCCAACGCCGACACGGCCGCGCTGACCCGGGTGCCCGGCATCGGCAAGAAGGGCGCCGAGCGCCTCGTGCTGGAGCTGCGCGACCGAATCGGTCCGGTGCCGGTCGGGCCGGACGGCGCCGCCGGGGTGACCGTGGGCGCCTGGCCCGAGCAGGTCCGCCAGGCGCTGGTCGGGCTGGGCTGGACGGCCGGCCAGGCCGAGCAGGCGGTGGCCGCCGTCGCGGAGACCGTCGACGGCGAGGTGCCCCCCGTGCCGGTCCTGCTCAAGCAGGCCATCCGCCTGCTGGGCCGGACCCGATGAGCGCGAGGACGCGCGTTCCGGGGCGGCTCGCGTGGGACGCGGCCGAGCCGGAACGCGCGCTTGAGCCGGTTTTGCGAGCCCCGCAGTCGCGAATGAAGATCAGCTCATGAGCGGCGAGAACCTGGTCTCGGCGTACGTCGGCGACGGGGAACTGGACGCGGAGGCCAGCGTCCGGCCGAAGCGGCTGGAGGAGTTCATCGCCCAGCACCGGGTCCGCGACCAGCTCGACCTGCTGCTCAAGGGCGCGATGCGGCGCGGCTCCCCACCCGACCACATCCTGCTCTCCGGGCCGCCTGGCCTGGGTAAGCCTGTTTCGGTGGACGCCCTCGTGCTGCTCGAGGACGGGTCACGGCGACGGCTCGGTGACATAGTCGTGGGAGATCGGGTCATCACCCGGACCGGCGTGAGCGCCCGGGTGACCGCCGTGCATGAGCAGGGCGAGCTGGACTCGGTCAGGATCCGGACCACCAGTGGGCGAGAGGTGGTGGCCGCGCCAGATCACCCGTTCTGGACCCCTGAGGGCTGGATCAAGGCCGGCGATCTCACCGATCGGGACTATGTCGCCAACGTGCTCTGCCCGGACCTGGTGGCGGACAGCATCCAGGATGTCGACGAGTACAAACTCGCCGGGTACCTGATCGGCGACGGATGCACGACCAACCAGGTCACCTTCACCGGCGGGGACGAGGACGTGCTCGCCGACTTCCGGTCGACCTGCGACCGGCTCGGGTATGGGCACAACACCAGGCCCAACAGCGCCCGCAGTTCCCTCATCAGGATCTCAGGTCTCCGGCCCTGGCTGGAGGAACACGGCCTGCTCGACAAGAACGCCTGGCAGAAGCGGGTGCCCGAGTTCGTCTTCCGCGGCGACAGCTGGCAGGTGGCGGCGTTCCTGGGTGCCTACTTCGCCTGTGACGGCACGGTGAGCCGTCGGGGACGTGACCGGTACGACGTGGTGGTCGAGTTCTACAGCGTCTCGCGAGGGCTGCTCGAGGACGTGCAGCACCTTCTCCTGCGGCTCGGCGTTCAGTCACGGCTCAAACTGAAGCGGGGGCGTTACCAGGGGCGGCCGCACGAGTCCTGGCGCCTGAGCGTCACCAGCCAGGACGACGTGGCACGGTTCGTGCAGCGGGTCACGGTGATCGGCGAACGGGGTCGGCGGCTGGCTGAGTGGGCACCGCGACGGGATCGGTTCGAGGAGCGGCTCGCCGCCGATCGGGTGGCCTCTGTCGAGGCCGTGGGCCTGCGGGAATGTCGATGCCTGACCGTCGACGGAGACCACACCTTCACCGTGAACGACTTCGTGGTGCACAACACCACCCTGGCCAATATCGTGGCCGCCGAGCTGGGTGCGGGGATCCGGGTGACCAGCGGCCCGGCGATCGAGCGCTCCGGTGACCTGGCCGCGATCCTGACCAGCCTCACCGAGGGCGACGTCCTGTTCATCGACGAGATCCACCGGATCGCCAAGCCGGCCGAGGAGCTGCTGTACAGCGCCATGGAGGACTTCCGGGTCGACGTGGTGGTCGGCAAGGGGCCGGGGGCCACCGCCATCCCGCTGGACGTCGAGCCGTTCACCCTGGTCGGCGCGACCACCCGGTCCGGCCTGCTGACCGGCCCGATGCGGGACCGGTTCGGCTTCGTCGCGCACCTCGACTTCTACGCCCCGGCCGACCTGGAGGCGCTGCTGCACCGCTCGGCCCGGATCCTCGGGGTGCCGATCACCGACGAGGGCGCGGCCGAGATCGCCGGTCGGTCCCGGGGCACCCCGCGGATCGCCAACCGGCTGCTGCGCCGGGTGCGCGACTTCGCCGAGGTCCGGGCCGACGGGGTGGTCACCCTGGAGACCGCCCGGGCCGCGCTCACCGTGTACGACGTCGACGCCCTCGGGCTGGACCGGCTGGACCGGGCGGTGCTCTCCGCGCTGGTCGACTCGTTCCGGGGCGGGCCGGTCGGGCTCTCCACCCTGGCCGTGGCGGTGGGGGAGCAGCCGGACACCGTGGAGGAGGTCTGCGAGCCGTTCCTGGTGCGGGCCGGCCTGCTGGCGCGGACCCCGCGGGGCCGGGTCGCCACCGAGGCGGCCTGGCACCACCTGGGGCGTACCCCGCCGAATGGTACATTTGGCGCGGATGCTCCTCCGGTGCCCGATCTGTTCTCGGCCCAGACCGATCAGCCGTGATCCGAACGTGATCTGTGCCGCATTCGGCGTTCCCAGGAGCACGGACTAGACTTCGCCGCGGTCTGTACAGGACGTGAGAATCCGCCTCCGCTCCGGCGCCCTCGGGCTCGGACGGAGGCCAATGGGAAGGTCAACAACTGTGCCTCTCGCACAAACCGGTAGCGGGGCCGGCGGTCTGACGCCGATCCTCATGATCGCCCTGCTCTTCGGGGTCATGTACTTCATGATGATTCGCCCGCAGCAGAAGCGGCGCCGCGAGGCCGAGCAGATGCAGTCCCAGCTCGGCCCGGGCGACGAGGTGGTCACCATCGGCGGGCTCTACGGCACCGTCGTGGCCGTCGAGGACGACAGCGTCCTGCTGGAGGTCGCCCCGGGCGTGCAGACCCGGTACGCGCGCCCCGCGATCGCCCGGGTCACCACCCGCGCCGAGCGCCCGACCGAGACGGTCAGCGAGGACGCGGAGCCGGTCAAGGAGTGAGCCGCCGGCCCCGGACGGGGCAGCGGATTCGTCGACACAAGTGGATAGTTGGGGCGGCGTCCGCCGCCGACAGGCGAGTGCCCGCCCGGTGCCCCCGCGCCGGGTCCGGTGGCCGCGCCGGCCGGTGACGCCGACCCGTCAGAGCCGTCGGGCGGACACCCCCGGCCCGACCTTTCGTCGCCGCTGCCCAGCGGTGCGACCGTACAGGGAGACAAGACAGCCGTGGCACCACCTCAGGGACAGATGCGCCCCGGACGGCAGTTGGCCGTGCTCGGGCTCATCTTCGTCGTCCTCTATCTCTTGGTGTTCTTCTCGGGCGGCGCCAAAGGGGGCTGGCAGGACCGGTTGGAGCCCCGGCTCGGCCTGGACCTGATCGGCGGCACCCGGCTGACGCTCGAGGCCACCAACACGGTGGACGGCAAGCCCCCGACCGCCGCCAACCTCGAAGAGGCGCGCCAGATCATCGAGAACCGGGTCAACGCCTACGGCGTGGCCGAGGCCGAGGTGGTCACCGAGGGCAACCGGAACATCGTCATCTCCCTGCCCGGTCAGAACCGGGACCTGACGAACGTCGGTGAGGCCGCCGAGCTGCGCTTCCGCAAGGTGCTCAAGGCCACCGACGGCAGCGGCGCGGCCGCCCAGCCGGCCCCGTCGGCCAGCGCCACCCCGAAGCCGTCCGGCAGCGCGTCGCCGAAGGCGACCGCCGGCGCGGGCGCCAAGGCCAGCGCGACGCCGAGCGCCGGCGGGCAGGGCGGCATGGCCCCCACGCCCAGCGCCAGCGCCAGCGCCGCCGCACCGACCGCGTCGGCCACGCCGAGCGCCGCCGCGCCGAGCCCGAGCGCCAGCGCCGAGCCGGTGCCGCAGAGCATCGAGCAGCAGCGCAAGGCCATCGAGCAGAAGGTGGGCGCGGCGGCCTGGGCCGCCGCCTCCGGCCTGCAGGCGCCGGCCGACCTGGCGACCGACCCGTCGCTGGCCGACAAGCTCAAGCCGTTCGGCACGCTCTCCCCGCAGGAGGTCGCGGTGCTGCCGGTCGGGATCCAGTTCAACGTCCCGACCATCACCTGCGCCCAGCTCGACAAGCGCCCGGCCGCCTCGATCAAGAACGAAAACGAGCAGGCGGTGGCCTGTGAGGCCGGCGCCAAGTACCTGCTCGACAAGGCCAAGGTGCTGGGCACCGACGTCGACGACGCCAACGCGGTGCTCGACCAGACCAGCTCCTGGGTGGTCAGCCTGAACTTCACCGGCAAGGGTCAGGAGAAGTGGACCGCGCTGACCCGCGAGGCGTTCAACAACGAGGGCCAGGCCTGCGACCAGACCGCGCTCGGGCAGGACGGCAAGTGCCGGGTCGCCGTGGTGCTGGACAACGAGATCGTCTCCTCGCCGGAGATCCAGGGCGTGCTGACCGGTGACTCGCAGATCACCGGCAGCTTCGACAACAAGACGGCGAACACGCTGGCCAGCCAGCTCCGCTACGGTGCGCTGCCGGTGACCTTCGAGCCGCAGGAGCAGCAGAACGTCACCGCGACGCTGGGCGACAGCCACCTGAAGGCGGGTCTGCTCGCGGCCGGCATCGGCATGCTGCTGGTCATCATCTACTCGTTCTTCTACTACCGGCTGCTCGGCTCGGTCATCTTCCTGAGCCTGGTGCTCTCGGCGTTGCTGGTCTTCGGCGCGCTGGTGGTGCTCGGCCGGTCGATCGGCTTCACCCTCACCCTCGCCGGCATCGCCGGCATGATCGTGTCACTCGGTGTGGCGGCGGACTCGTTCGTCATCTACTTCGAGCGGCTCAAGGACGAGATCCGCGAGGGGCGCAGCCCGCGCAGCGCGGTGCCCCGGGCGTGGGTCCGGGCCCGCCGGACGATCATCTCGGCGAACGCCATCACCCTGATGTCCGCCGTGGTGCTCTACATCGTCTCGGTCGGCGCGGTGAAGGGCTTCGCCTTCGCGCTCGGCCTGGCGACCGTCCTCGACCTGGTCGTCGTCTTCCTCTTCCGTCACCCGATCATGACGATGTTCGCCCGGACCCGGGCGTTCCTGTCCCCGCGGGTCAGCGGTCTGGGCCGCGCCCTGCCGGCCCGGTCGGCCGAGCAGGCCACCGCTCGCAACCCGCGCGTCAAGGAGGCCTGAGATGGCTAAGAGTGGTCTGGCGTCCCGGCTCTACCGGGGCGAGGCCGATCTCAACATCGTCGGCCGGCGCAAGCTCTGGTTCGCCGTCGCCGGTGCGCTGGTGCTGATCGCCGTGCTCAGCTTCGCGGTCCGCGGCTTCAGCCTCGGCATCGAGTTCGCCGGCGGCAACTCGTTCCAGGTGCCGGCCAGCGTCGGCACCCTGGACCAGGCGGAGGACAAGGTCAACGCGGCGCTCGCCGCCAAGGGCGACGGCGCCACGGTGGTCACCGCGCAGAAGGTCGGCGGCACCAGCGGCGAGTACTACGAACTGCGCACCGGCCAGCTCACCGCGGAGCAGGCCAACGAGGTCAAGACCGAGATGGCGCAGTCGTTCGGCATCCAGGCCGACCAGATCAGCGGCAGCCAGGTCTCCGAGGCGTGGGGCAGCCAGGTCACGTCCCGGGCCCTGCTCGGTCTGCTGATCTTCGTGGCCGTGGTGGCGATCTACCTGATCCTCCGCTTCGAGTGGCGGATGGCGGCCGCGGCGATCGCGTCGCTCTTCACCAACCTGCTGCTCACCGCCGGCATCTACTCGCTGGTCGGCTTCGAGGTCACCCCGTCGACGATCATCGGCTTCCTCACCATCCTGGGCTTCGCGCTCTACGACGTGGTGGTGGTCTTCGACAAGGTCCAGGAGAACACCCGGGGCATCACCGCGAGCAACAACACCACCTACGGCGAGGCGGCCAACCTGGCGCTCAACCAGAGCCTCATGCGGTCGCTGAACACCTCGGTGGTCGCCCTGCTCCCGGTCGGCGGTCTGCTCTTCATCGGTGCCGGCCTGCTCGGCGCGGGCACCCTCAAGGACCTCGGCCTGGTGCTCTTCGTCGGTATGGCGGTGGCGTTCCTGACCTCGATCCTGCTGGCCACTCCGCTGCTGGTGCTGCTGAAGAACCAGGACCCGCGGATCAGCGCGCACAACAAGCGGGTGCTGGCCCGCCGGGGCGCCATCGCCCGGGGCGAGCTGGCCCCGAAGGGCGCGCCGCGTGCCTCGGCGGCGGCCGAGCCGGCCATCGACGCGGAGGCGGCCGCCCTGGCCGGCGCCGCCCCGAAGGTGGGCGCCCGGCCGGCCGGCAAGCGCCCCACCGGCGCCCGGGGCGGCCGCCCCGCCGGCGGCGGGGGCAACCGGCCGGGCGGCGCGAAGCGCCGCTGAGCCGGACCGGGGCGACCCGGTAGGAACCGACCGGACGGCGTCCGCCATGCTGTGCGAGCAGCATGACGGACGCCGTCGTCGTTGAAGGGACATGGGACGTACCGTGACGGAGACGCACACCAGCGGGGTACGGGGAGACAGCGGCCCGGAGGTCGCCCGGCTGGTCGCCAGCCGGGTGCTGGACGTGCCCGACTTCCCGAAACCGGGGGTCATGTTCAAGGACCTGATGCCGCTCTTCGCCGACGGCCGGGTTTTCCGCGAGGTGATCGACGGGATCGTCGCGTACCACGGGCGTGACTCGTTCGACACGGTGGCCGGCATCGAGGCGCGCGGCTTCGTGCTGGCCGCGGCCATCGCGTACGCCACCGGGGTCGGCGTGGTGCCGGTGCGCAAGGCCGGCAAGCTGCCCCGGGCCACCCACTCGGCCTCCTACGCCCTCGAATACGGCGAGGCGACGCTGGAGGTGCACCAGGACGCCTTCACGGCCGGCCGCCGGGTGCTCGTGGTCGACGACGTGCTCGCCACCGGCGGCACCGCCGAGGCCACCCTCGATCTGGTCGAGCGGGCCGGCGGCACGGTCGCCGGCTTCACCGTGCTGCTGGAGCTGGGCTTCCTCCAGGGCCGGGAGCGGCTGGCGCCGCGCCCGGTCCATGCCCTGCTGACCGTTTGACGTCCCGGCCCGTCGGGCGGACCCGCCGGGGTCCGTCCGGCGGAGCGGCGACGTACCGTGCGTGCGGGTAGCATTGCCCATTGCTGACCGGGCGGGTGGACCGTCCGGCGGCGCGACGACCGGCCGGACGGCCGGCGCGGCGCGTGGTCGCCGGGACCGTGCGGTCCCCCGGTGGCCGGACGCGAGCCACGTCGACCGGGGGCGGTCGGCGCGGAACAACGCCGGCCCCCGGGCTGGTTGAACAGGACGTCGGCCGCACGGCCGGCGCATCCCCGGCGAGCGGTGAGGAGGCCGGTGTCCCACGATGTCGTCCCTCCGGTGGAGGGCACGGTGCACCCGACAGGCGACGCGGACGGCTCGGTGACCGAGCGCAACGGCAACCCGCCGGCCCGGGTGACGGGCGGTTCCGGCGGTGGGTCTGACGCCACGGCGGACGGCGGGGCGGTCGTGGTGCCGTTCCCGGCCGACGGCCCGGGGGACGCCTCGGCCGGCGGTGGTTTCGCCCTGTCCAACGCGCCGACCGGTCGGCGGGTGCGCGCCCGCCTGGCCCGGTTCAACGCGCCCTGGCAGACCTCGCAGGTCAGCGAGGTGCTGGAGCCGCTGATCGCGACCCACCGGGAGAACCACCCCAAGGCCGACGCCCGGCTGCTGCAGCGCGCCTTCGACACGGCTGCGCGGTGGCACTCGGGTCAGTACCGCAAGTCCGGTGACCCCTACATCACCCACCCGCTCGCGGTCGCCACCATCCTGGCCAACCTGGGCATGGACACCACCACCCTGGTCGCGGCGTTGCTGCACGACACCATCGAGGACACCGAGTACACCCTCGACGCGATGCGGGCCGACTTCGGCGGCGAGGTGGCCCTGCTGGTCGACGGCGTCACCAAGCTGGACAAGGTCAAGCTCGGCGACGCGGCCAAGGCCGAGACCATCCGCAAGATGGTCGTGGCGATGGCCAAGGACCCCCGGGTGCTGGTGATCAAGCTGGCCGACCGGCTGCACAACATGCGTACCCTGACCTTCCTGCCCCGGCCCAAGCAGGAGCAGAAGGCCAAGGAGACGTTGGAGATCCTGGCCCCGCTGGCGCACCGCCTCGGTATGAACACCATCAAGTGGGAGCTGGAGGATCTGGCCTTCGGCACGCTCTTCCCGAAGCGGTTCGAGGAGATCAACCGGCTGATCGGGGAGCACCAGCCGCAGCGCGAGGCGCTGCTGCGCCAGGTGACGCAGAAGGTGTCCACCGACCTCAAGGCCGCCAAGATCAAGGCCGAGACGACCGGCCGGCCGAAGCACCTCTACTCGATCTACCAGAAGATGATCGTGCGGGGGCGCGACTTCAACGACATCTACGACCTGGTCGGGGTGCGGATCCTGGTCGACACGGTGCGGGACTGCTATGCGGCGCTGGGCGTCATCCACGCCAACTGGCAGCCGGTCCCGGGCCGGTTCAAGGACTACATCGCCATGCCCAAGTTCAACATGTACCAGTCGTTGCACACGACGGTCATCGGGCCCACCGGCAAGCCGGTGGAGATGCAGATCCGCACGTACGCGATGCACCGCACCGCCGAGTTCGGCATCGCCGCGCACTGGAAGTACAAGGAGCACAAGGGCACCCCGGTGGTGGGCCCGCCGGCGCACATCGACGAGATGACCTGGCTGCGCCAGCTGCTGGACTGGCAGCGCGAGGCGGCCGACCCGAGCGAGTTCCTGGACGCGCTGCGGTTCGACCTGTCCAGCCAGGAGGTGTACGTCTTCACCCCGAAGGGTGACGTCATCCCGCTGCCGACCGGGTCGACGCCGGTGGACTTCGCGTACGCGGTGCACACCGAGGTCGGGCACAAGTGCATCGGGGCGCGGGTCAACGGCAAGCTGGTGCCGCTGGAGTCCACGCTGTCCAACGGCGACGTGATCGAGATCTTCACCTCGAAGTCCGACACGGCCGGCCCCACGCAGGACTGGCTCGGTTTCGTCAAGAGCCCGCGCGCCCGCACCAAGATCCGGCAGTACTTCAACAAGGAGCGGCGCGAGGAGGCGATCGAGGCCGGCAAGGACTCGATCGTCAAGGCGATGCGCAAGCAGGGCATGCCGTTGCAGCGGATGCTCACCTCGGACGCGCTGATGGCGATCGCCCGGGACCTGCACCTGGCCGACGTGGCCTCGCTCTACGCGGCGGTCGGCGACAGCCAGGTCTCGGCCCAGTCGGTGGTGCAGAAGCTGATGGCCGCGTACGGCGGCGAGGAGGGCGCGGCGGAGGACATCGCCGAGACCGCCGTCGCCACCCGGCCGCCGCGCAGCCGGCAGAGCAGCAGCGACCCGGGCGTCGTCGTGCGGGGCGTCAGCGACGTCTGGATCAAGCTGGCCCGCTGCTGCACGCCGGTGCCGCCGGACGCCGTCTTCGGTTTCGTCACCCGCTCCGGCGGGGTGAGCGTGCACCGCGACGACTGCGCCAACGCCGAGGACCTGCGGGCCCAGAGCGAGCGGGTGGTCGAGGTGAGCTGGAAGCTGACCTCGGCCTCCACCTTCCTGGTCGCCATCCAGGTCGAGGCGCTGGACCGGCACAAGCTGCTCGCCGACGTCACCCGGGTGCTCTCCGACGAGCGGGTCAACATCCTCTCCGCGACGGTCACCACCACCCGGGACCGGGTGGCGGTGAGCCGGTTCAGCTTCGAGATGGCCGACCCGAAGCACCTCGGGCACCTGCTGGCCGCGGTGCGCAAGGTCGACGGGGTGTTCGACGCCTACCGGGTCACCTCCGGCGCCTGATCGGGACACCGAAAAGCGCCCGCCGGCTCAGGCCGACGGGCGCTTTTCGGTGTGCCGGGCGGGTCAGCCGCCCTGGATGTCGCTCATCGTCAGCTTGTTGATGACGATCTCCTTCTTCGGGTGACCGCCGCCGGCCTGCTTGGCGAAGGCGCCGTCGTCACCGGCCGCCGCCACCTGCTTCACCACGTCCATGCCACCGGTGATCGTGCCCAGGACGGTGTAGTTGGGGTCCAGCGGGGAGTCGCCGTAGACGATGAAGAACTGGCTGCCGGTGCTGCCGGGCTGGCCGGAGTTGGCCATCGCGATGACGCCCTCCGGGTACGGCGGCCGCTGGTCGGTGGGCAGGTTCTCCTCGGGCAGGTTGTAGGACGGCCCGCCGGTGCCGTCGCTGGCCCGCCAGCCCTTGCCGGTGGCGCTCGGGTCGCCGCACTGGAGCACCTTGATGCCCTCGGTGACCAGGCGGTGGCACTTGGTGTTGTCGAAGAAGCCCTTGCTGGCCAGGTGGGTGAAGCTGCCGGCTGTGCAGGGCACCTTGCTGCGGTCCAGCTTCGCGGTGATCGGGCCCAGGTTGGTGTCGATGGTCATCGTCTGGGTGCCCTTGTTGCTCTGCTGGTTGTCCGGCAGGCCGACGTCCTTGATCTGCTTGGAGCGGGCCTCGGCCGGGACCTCGGTGAAGGCGCACTGGGAGAAGCCGGCCGTGGTCGCGGCGTTCTGCTTCTTGTCGTCGTCGCCGCCGAGCGAGGTGGCCAGCCAGACGGTGCCGGCGACCACGAGCACCAGCACGGCCGCGGCGCCGACGATCGCCTGCGTCTGCCGGCGCTTGCGGGCCCGGGTGGCCCGCTCGGCCATCTCCCGCTCCAGTCGGGCCCGCGCCGCCGCGCGCTGCCGCTCTCTCGTGGACGTCACGGTCACTCCTCCGGTGTTTCTCGGCTGCGGCGCTGCCGCTGCTGCTCAGGGGTCGGGTCGGGTCAGCCGGCGCTGGGGCTGGGGCTGGCCGCGGGCGCGCTGGTGGCCGGGGCGTTCTGCACCTCGCCGACGGTGAGGCTCTGGATCACCACGTCCGTCTTCGGCTTGACCTTGGCTCCGCTGCCATTGTCCACGGTCGGCTGCGCCCCGATCTTCTCCAGCACGTCGAGGCCGCCGGTGACCGTGCCGATCACCGGGTACTTCGGCTCCGCCGGATCGAAGTCCTTGAAGAAGAGCAGGAACTGGCTGCCGTTCGTCCCCGGCGGGTTCCCGATCATGGCGACCGTGCCCTTCGGGTACGCCGGCGCCGGCTTCGGCGCGCCGGAGGCCGACGGGCTCGGCGCCGGGGTCGGCACGTTCTCGTTGTAGAACGAGTAGGTCGGGCCGCCGATGCCGGTGCCGCTCGGGTCGCCGCAGCGCAGCGCGCCCTCGCTGGTGATCTCGTGGCAGGTGGTGTTGTCGTAGAACGACCGGCCGGCGAGGTGGGCGATGCTCGCCGCGGCGCACGGGGCGGAGGCGAGGTCGAGCTCGGCGGTGATCGGGGCGCCCTGGTTGGTGGTGACCGTCATCGGGCGGGTGCCGGCGGTGGGCAGGCCGGTGGTGGCCGGCCGGCCGACGTCCTTGAGGTTGGTGTTGGCACCGGCGTCCTGGGGGGTCCAGACGCAGACGTCCTCGGCGGCCTTCTGGCCGGGCTTCGAGTCGAACGCGCCGAGCGCCCAGGCCGAGCCGGCCGCGATCAGCACGAGCACCACCGCGGCGCCGACGCCGGCCTGGATCTGCCGGCGGCGCTTCGCCGCGGCGGCCCGCCGGGCGAGCTGCCGGTCGAGCTTCGCCCGCGCCAGTTTGCGCTGCCGGTCCCTGCTGGAAGCCACCCGTGCTCCCCTTCCTCTGCCCTGGTCCTCGCCGGCGTCCGGGCGGTGCCCGCCCGTCGGGTGCGCAGGTGCGCCACGCCACACGCCCGCCAGAGTGTACGGGTACCGACTGGGAAAGTGGTGTACGAGGTACGACCCCGGTTTATCGGGCGGTGTCACTGTGCCTGGTGGGGTCGCCGGGACCGGTGGGCCGACGAAACCGGGTGGCCGGTGCGACTAGGCTGCGGGGAGGACGACGAGCGGACGGAGAGGGGAGCGGACGTGCTGGTTGCCGGCTTTCCCGCCGACGCCTTCGGCACCAACTGCTACGTGGTGGCGACGGCGCCGGGGGAGCAGTGCGTGGTGGTCGACCCTGGCATCGGGGTGCTCGACCGGCTCGACGCCGTGCTCGCCGAGCACCGCCTGCACCCGGCCGCCGTGCTGCTCACCCACGGCCACCTGGACCACACCTTCTCCGTCGCGCCGGTCTGTGGCGCCCGCGGCATCCCCGCGTACGTCCACCCGGACGACCGGGAGCTGCTTGCCGACCCGAGCAAGGCGCTCTCGATGGACCTGACCCAGCTCTTCGGTGGCCGGCTGCCCTACGCCGAGCCGGAGGACGTCGCCGAGCTGACCGACGGCGGCACGCTCCGCCTGGCCGGGTTGGAGATCACCGTCGACCACGCCCCCGGCCATACCGGCGGGTCGGTGCTGTTCCGGATGCCCGGCGCCGGCTCGCCCTGGGAGGCCGAGCAGATCTGCCTCTCCGGTGACGTGCTCTTCGCCGGCTCGATCGGCCGCACCGACCTGCCGGGCGGCAGCCTGCCCCGCATGCTGTCCAGCCTCCGGGAGAAGGTCCTCCCGCTGGCCGACGACACCGTCGTCCTGCCCGGCCACGGCCCCGCGACCACCATCGGCCGCGAGCGCGCGAGCAACCCGTACCTCATCGAGGTGGCGGAGTCCGGCGACGCGCGCCCGGCCGCGCCCACCCGCGGTCTGTAGCCACCGCGGCCCACCAGCCCACCGCGCGGTCCGCGCGGCATCAAGGAGTACGCCATGAGCAAGCCCACGCCCATCTCCGGCTTCCCGGAGTGGACGCCCGCCCAGCGGATGATCGAGCAGTTCGTGCTCGACCGGATCCGCGCCACCTTCGAGCTGTACGGCTTCGCGCCCCTCGAAACCCGCTCGGTCGAGCCGCTGGACCAGCTGCTGCGCAAGGGGGAGACCTCCAAGGAGGTGTATCTGCTGCGCCGGCTGCAGGCCGACCCGGAGGCGGGCGCCGGCGACGACTCCCTCGGCCTGCACTTCGACCTGACCGTGCCGTTCGCCCGGTACGTGCTGGAGAACGCCGGCAAGCTGCAGTTCCCGTTCCGCCGCTACCAGATCCAGAAGGTGTGGCGGGGCGAGCGCCCGCAGGAGGGCCGCTACCGGGAGTTCCTCCAGGCCGACATCGACATCGTCGACCGGGACACCCTGCCGGCCCACTACGAGGCGGAGATGCCGCTGGTCATCGGCGACGCGCTGCGCTCGCTGCCGATCCCGCCGGTACGCATCCAGGTCAACAACCGCAAGATCTGTGAGGGCTTCTACCGGGGCATCGGGCTGACCGACCCGGAGGCGGCGCTGCGCGCCGTCGACAAGCTCGACAAGATCGGCCCGGCGGCGGTGGCCGAGCTGCTGGCGGAGACGGCCGGGGCCAGCGAGGCGCAGGCCAAGGCGGTGCTGGCCCTCGCGGAGATCTCCGCGCCGGACGCCTCCTTCGCCGACGCGGTGCGCGCCCTCGGGGTGAGCGACCCGCTGCTCGACGAGGGCATCGCCGAGCTGACCGCCGTGATGGAGACCGCCGCCGCGCACTCGCCCGGCCTCTGCGTCGCCGACCTGCGCATCGCCCGCGGCCTGGACTACTACACCGGCACCGTCTACGAGACGCAGCTGGTCGGGTACGAGCGGTTCGGCTCGGTCTGCTCCGGCGGCCGGTACGACAACCTGGCCAGCTCCGGCAACGTCCGCTTCCCCGGGGTGGGCATCTCCATCGGGGTGACCCGGCTGCTCGGCCTGCTCTTCGGCGCGGGCGCGCTGTCGGTATCCCGGGACGTGCCGACCTGCGTGCTGGTCGCGGTGACCGCCGAGGAGGAGCGGGCGGCCAGCAACAAGGTGGCCGAGGCGCTGCGTTCGCGGGGCATCCCGACCGAGGTGTCGCC
The DNA here is from genome assembly GCF_000982955.1 of Micromonospora sp. HK10. Classification (GTDB taxonomy): domain Bacteria; phylum Actinomycetota; class Actinomycetes; order Mycobacteriales; family Micromonosporaceae; genus Micromonospora. Next base: position 73,791 of record NZ_KQ058821.1, read on the forward strand.
GAACGCGGCCAAGTTCGGCAAGCAGATCCGGTACGCCGAGCGGCGCGGCATCCCGTACGTCTGGTTCCCCGGCGCCGAGGGTGACGAGGTGAAGGACATCCGCTCCGGCGAGCAGGTGGCCGCGGCGGCGGGAGAGTGGAATCCGCCCCGCACCGACCTGAAGCCGCTGGTGGGACCGGCTGCCGCTGGCGCCTGACGACGATTGGACCTACGGTGGCGTAAGTTACGCCACCGTAGGGAGATCGTAGTGACCGTGCTCAGCCAGACCGCCCTGCTCCACGAGCTCGAACCCGTCGTGGAGAAGAACCTCGACCGGCACCTGGCCCTGGCCAAGGAGTGGTTCCCGCACGAGTACGTGCCGTGGAGCGAGGGGCGGACGTTCGACGGCCCGCTCGGCGGCACCCCCTGGACCGAGGGTGACTCGACCATCCCCGACGTGGCCCGGACCGCGCTGATCGTCAACCTGCTCACCGAGGACAACCTGCCCTCGTACCACCACGAGATCGCCACGCTCTTCGGCCGCGACGGCGCGTGGGGCACCTGGGTACACCGGTGGACGGCCGAGGAGGGGCGGCACGGCACGGCGATCCGGGACTACCTGACGGTGACCCGGGCGGTCGACCCGGTGGCCCTCGAACGGGCCCGGATGACCCACATGTCGGCGGGCTACGTCAACGCCCACGACGACGAGGTGCTGCACTCCCTGGCGTACGTCTCGTTCCAGGAACTGGCCACCCGCATCTCGCACCGCAACACCGGCCGGGCCACCGGCGACCCGACGTGCGAGGCGCTGCTGGCCCGGGTGGCCGCCGACGAGAACCTGCACATGGTCTTCTACCGCAACCTGCTCGGCGCGGCCTTCGACCTGGCTCCGTCCCAGGCCATGCGCGCGGTCGCCGACGTGCTGGCCGACTTCCAGATGCCGGGGGTCGGCATCGACGGTTTCGCCCGCAAGTCGGTGGCCATCGCCCTGGCCGGCATCTACGACCTGCGCCAGCACCGCGACGAGGTGGTCGTCCCGGTGCTGCGCCAGTGGAACATCTTCGAGGTGACCGGCCTGGACGCCGACGGCGAGGTCGCCCGTGACCAGATCGCCGCCCACCTCGACACCCTGGACACCCAGGCCGCCCGCTTCGAGGAGAAGCGCGCCGCCCGCGCCGCCCGCGCCGCCCGCCTCACCCCCACCCGCTGACCCACCCGCTGACCCCACCCGCTGACCCACCCGCCACCCGCCACCTGCACTCCCCGCCCCCGCCACCAGCCACCCGCCGCCCGCACACCCCGCCCCGCCGCCCGCCGCCCGCCACCTGCAGTCCCCGCCCCGCCGCCCCACGTTCCAAACCCCACCCACCCGGTTCCCGCCCTCGCCCTCGCCCCCGCGTCCACCTCGTTCCCGCCCCTGTCCTTCCCGCCGATCTTGCACTTTCGGTGCCGGCAAAGGTCGCGAATGGTGCCGAATCGCCAACCACAAGTGCAAGATCGACGGGCGGCGCCGGGCAGGCCGGCGGGGCAGGGCGGGGCTGGGCGGGGCTGGGCGGGGCTGGGCTGGGCAGAACAGGGCGGGGCAGGGCAGAGCTGAGCCGGGGCGGGGCGGGGCGGGGCGGGGGAGGGGTGGAGCTGGGCGGGGCGGAGGTGGGCGTCGTGGTGCGCTGCGTCGAGGGGCACGGGGTGATCGAGCCGCGCGACGTGCGGCCCGGCCGGGCCCGGGGCGCGGCGGCGTGCCTGAGCCACGGCCCACGCGACCTGTCGCGGTTCGCGCGGAGGCGTTACCCGGCGCGGGAGCCGTACGGTCCCGCGCCGGGTGGGGCGGGGGCTACCAGCCGAAGCCGGCCGCGTACGAGATGCTCGCCAGCACCGCCTGCCCGCTGCTGTTCGGGTGGAAGTAGTCCCAGCTGGAGACCTGGCTGAGGCTGAACGGGTAGTTGAACACGGCGTTGTCGTCGAAGTCGCAGTTCGGGCCGTACGCCGCGCACGCCTGGGCCAGCTGCGTGTTGTAGTCCACCACCCGTTGCCGCACCCGGGCCCGCCGGTCGACGTCGGCCTGGCTGGTCGAGGTCGGGTTGGCCAGCATGGACTGGCAGATGCCGAACAACGACCAGGCGGTACGCGCGCTGCTGCTGCCCTTGCCCACGGACCAGAGGCGCTGGATGTCGGGGATGCTGAGCACGGCGACCCGGGCGTCGGGCAGGCCGGCGCGGATCCGGTTGAGCGCACTGTCGATGTTGGCGCGGAACGTGGTCACCGCGGTCATGCTCGACTCCGAGCCGGTGCAGGCGTCGTTGGCCCCGATGAGCATGGTGACGTACTGGACGCCCTGGCTGACCGCGCTGCCCGCCTGGCCGTACATGTCGGCGGACTTGGCCCCGGTCTTGGCGTCGTTGTGGTTGCGGCCCTGGATGGCCGGTTCGACCGCGCGGATGCGCAGGTAGTGGCTGTTCACGCTGGTGTAGTCGCCGGTGCTGAACGACCGGGAGGTGCAGTCGGAGTACCAGCCGCAGGCGTTGAACCCGCGGGTGATGGAGTCACCCAGGCTGGCCATCGAGGTGGGCGGGGGGCCGGCCGTGGCCACGGCGGGGCCGGACGCGAGCAGGACGAGGGCGGTGGCGCCGGCGAGGGTGGCCAGCGCGCGGCGGACGAGGGTCATGGTGGCCTCCGGATCGCGGGTGCCGAGGGGCTGTACCGAGCCGGATCGTATCGATGACCGTCTGTGTCCACAATGTTGCCACCCGGTTGCCGGCGGTGGCCGGGCGAATTCGGGCAAAGTGATGTCTTGCTTATGATCTTAAATCTATGAATACTTTGGTCACTCGGCCGTTTCCCCAGGTCGGCCGGGTTGTCCCCGGGCGCGTTCGCATGACAGCGCCCGTCACCCCCTTCCGGAGGTTGTTACATGCGACCCACGAGGTCCTCGCTCCGCCACGCCGCGGCGCTCGCCCTGACCGGCACCCTGGTCACCGGCTCACTGCTCGGCGCACCCGCCCAGGCGGCCCCCGCCTCGCTCGCCTCCCCCGACGCCGCCGCCGCGCTCGCCGCCACCCTCGGCGACCGGGCCGCCGGCGCGTACGCCGACGCCAGCGGCAAGATGGTCGTCGCGGTGACCGACGCCGCGGCGGCCCGCCAGGTCCGCGCCGCCGGCGCCACCCCGAAGCTGGTCACCCGGGGCGCCGACAAGCTCGCCGCCGCCACCACCGAACTGGAGCGCTCCGCGAAGATCCCCGGCACCGCCTGGTGGACCGACCCGGCCACCAACCAGGTCGTCGTCTCCGTCGACAGCACCGTCACCGGTGCCAAGCTGGAGCGGGTCAAGGCCGCCGCCGCCCGCACCGGCGGCACGGTCCGGATCGAGGCCGAGGCGGGCGTGCTGACCACCCGGATCTCGGGCGGCCAGGCGATCTACGCCAGCGGCGGCCGCTGCTCGCTCGGCTTCAACGTGCGCAGCAGCTCCGGCGTCTACTACTTCCTGACCGCCGGGCACTGCACCAACATCGGCTCGACCTGGTACACCAGCTCCAGCCGCACCACCGTGCTGGGCACCCGGGCCGGCACCAGCTTCCCGGGCAACGACTACGGCATCGTCCGGCACAGCAACTCGGCCAACGCGGCCGGCAACGTCTCCCTCTACAACGGCAGCTTCCAGGACATCACCTCGGCCGGCAACGCGTACGTCGGCCAGTCGGTGCGTCGTTCCGGCAGCACCACCGGCGTGCGCAGCGGCAGCGTCACCGCCCTGAACGCGACCGTCAACTACGCCGAGGGCAGCGTCTCCGGCCTGATCCGCACCACCGTCTGCGCCGAGCCCGGCGACAGCGGTGGCTCGCTGTTCAGCGGCAGCACCGCGCTCGGCCTCACCTCCGGCGGCAGCGGCAACTGCTCCTCCGGCGGCACCACCTACTTCCAGCCGGTCACCGAGCCGCTGAGCGTCTACGGCGTCAGCGTCTTCTGATCCCGCACCGCGAACGGGCCGCCGGGCGACCGGCGGCCCGTTCCGCGTCCGCGCGGCCAGCCTTCGGCCGGCACCCCGCCCGCCCGCCGGAGCGGTCAACCAGCGGACCGGCGGAGGCCCGGACCATCCGTCGGTCGGCTCCCGCCCGCCGGCCCGGCCGTGGCGCGTTCCCGGTGCGCGCGGCACGCGGAGCCGACCGCGACCAGCGGCCAGCAGGCCACCGCGAGGGCCGCCACCCGCTCGGCCAGGCCGGTACGGGAGCCGCCGGTCACCTCCACCACGAACCAGCCGAAGAGGGCCAGCAGCAGCGCGGTCACGGTCAGCGCCACCGGGCGGCGGAACGCCCACGGCGGGGTACCGGCCGGCGCGGCGGCCACGTCCCGGCCGACGGTGCGGGGCAGCCGCAGCGCCGACCCGGCCGGCCAGAGCGACAGCGCGAGCACCGCCACCGTGGCGACCGTGCCGTGCGCGGGGGAGCCACCCACCGGGGGACGCGGGAAGGCGATCAGCGCGCCGGTGGCCACCCCGCCGACGGCCAGCAGGAACCGGCTGGGCAGCCCGGCGGCGTGCAGCACGAGCGCGGTGCCCAGATAGCAGCAGCCCAGCAGGACCAGGCAGCCGCTCATGATCCACGAGTCGGTGGCGCCCGGCGCGGCCAACTCGCTGATGGTGTCCCGGATCGGGTCGTACCCGGGTGGCTGCCGGGCGCCGGCCACCGTCCAGCCGGCCACCAGCAGCACGGGCGCGGCCGCGGCGACGGCGACCGCCCAGCTCGGTACGGCACGCATCCGGCCACGGTAACCGCCGTCGCGGCGGGCAGGGGTCAGGTCGACCACCGTCCGGGTGACCGCCTGGGACATTCCCGACGAGTGAGGCCGGCCGGCCGCCCGCGATCGGGTTACCGGGTGGCGCGGGGCGCGCTCCGTCGAGCTGACAGAATGCGGAGGCAGCCCGTACAGCGATGAGGAGACGCCAGCCGTGATCCGTACCCACAATGCCGGAAGCCTGCGCGCCGCGGACGCCGGCTCGACGGTGACGCTCGCCGGGTGGGTGGCCCGCCGGCGCGACCACGGCGGCGTCATTTTCGTCGACCTGCGGGACGCCTCCGGCGTGGTGCAGGTGGTCTTCCGCGAGGAGGACGCCCACGCGCTGCGCAACGAGTTCTGCGTGAAGGTCACCGGCGAGGTGACCCGCCGCCCCGAGGGCAACGAGAACCCGGACCTGCCCACCGGAGACGTGGAGGTGACCGCCACCGAGCTGGAGGTGCTCTCCGAGGCCGCGCCGCTGCCGCTGCCCGTCGACGACCAGGTCGAGGCCGGCGACGACATCCGGCTCAAGTACCGCTACCTGGACCTGCGGCGCAGCGGCCCGGCCAAGGCCCTGCGGCTGCGTTCGCGGGCCAACCAGCTGGCCCGCACGGTGCTGCATGAGCGGGACTTCGTGGAGATCGAGACGCCGACGCTGACCCGTTCCACCCCGGAGGGCGCCCGCGACTTCCTGGTGCCCGTCCGGCTCCAGCCGGGCAGCTGGTACGCGCTGCCGCAGTCGCCGCAGCTGTTCAAGCAGCTGCTGATGGTCGGCGGCATGGAGCGGTACTACCAGATCGCCCGCTGCTACCGGGACGAGGACTTCCGCGCCGACCGGCAGCCGGAGTTCACCCAGCTCGACATCGAGATGTCCTTCGTCACCGAGGACGACGTGATCGACCTGGGCGAGGCGATCGTCGCGGCGTTGTGGAAGGACCTCGCGGGCCACGAGATCTCCCGGCCGATCCCGCGCCTCACCTGGCACGACGCGATGTCCCGGTACGGCTCGGACAAGCCGGACCTGCGGTACGGCGTGGAGCTGACCGAGCTGACCGAGTACCTGCGCGGCACCGAGTTCCGGGTGTTCGCCGGCGCGATCGACGCGGGCGGCTACGTCGGCGCGGTGGTCATGCCGGGCGGGGCGAGCCAGACCCGCAAGGAGCTGGACGGCTGGCAGGACTGGGCCAAGGCGCGCGGCGCGCGCGGCCTCGCGTACGTGGTGCTGGACGCCGAGACCGGCGAGGCGCGCGGGCCGGTGGCGAAGAACCTGTCCGAGGCGCACCTGTCCGGCCTGGCCGACGCGGTCGGCGCGAAGCCCGGCGACGCGATCTTCTTCGCCGCGAGCACCAACACGCGCGAGGCGCAGGAGCTGCTCGGCGCGGCCCGGATCGAGATCGCCAAGCGGTCGAACCTGATCGACGAGAGCGCCTGGGCGTTCTGTTGGGTGGTCGACGCGCCGATGTTCGAAATGACTGACGAGGGCGGCTGGACGGCCGTGCACCACCCGTTCACCTCGCCGAACGCCGAGTGGGTGGATCGGTTCGAGGAGGCGCCGGACCGGGCCCTCGCGTACGCGTACGACATCGTCTGCAACGGCAACGAGATCGGCGGCGGCTCGATCCGTATCCACCGCGGCGACGTGCAGCAGCGGGTGTTCGACCTGCTCGGCATCACCCCCGAGGAGGCGCGGGACAAGTTCGGCTTCCTGCTGGAGGCGTTCAAGTACGGCGCCCCGCCGCACGGCGGCATCGCGTTCGGTTGGGACCGGGTCTGCATGCTGCTGGCCGGGGCGGACTCGATCCGCGAGGTCATCGCGTTCCCGAAGACCCGGGGCGGCTTCGACCCGCTGACCGGCGCGCCCACCCCGATCACCGGGCAGCAGCGCGCCGAGGCCGGCATCGACGCCAAGCCGAAGGCGCCGACCGGCCCGCACGCCGGCACCGCCGGCCCGGCTGCCCCGGTGGCCGACCCGACCTGATCCGGCTCCGTCGACAGGCCCGCGTCATGATGACGCGGGCCTTTCGATCATCAGGGGGACGGATGAACCTGCTCGTGGTGGGCGCCAGCGGCTTTCTCGGCGCCGAGGTGTGCCGGCAGGCGGTCGCCGCCGGGCACCGGGTGACCGGCACGTACCACTCGGCCGCCGTCGCGGTGCCCGGCGTCGCGCCGCACCGGCTCGACGTCACCGACCGCGCCGCGGTGCGCGCGCTGCTGACCCGGGTACGCCCCGACGCCGTGGTGAGCACCCCGTACCGCTTCGACGACTGGGCGGTCACCGCCGACGGGGCGGCCCACGTCGCGTCCGCCGCGGCCGGGGTGGGGGCGCGGCTGGTGCACCTGTCCAGCGACGCGCTGCACGGCGGGCGTCCCGAGCCGTACGCCGACGACGAGCCGCCGACGCCGGTGTATCCGTACGGGGCGGCGAAGGCGGCGGCCGAGACGGCGGTGCGCGCGGTCGACCCGGGCGCGCTGCTGGTGCGGACCTCGCTGATCCTGGGGGAGGGGAGCAAGCAGATCGCGCGCTGCCGGGACGCGCTCGTCGGCCGGGCCACCCTGTTCAGCGACGAGATCCGCTGCCCGGTCGACGTGGCCGACCTGGCCGCGGCGGTGCTGGAGCTGCTGCCGACCGAGCTGGCCGGCCCGCTCAACGTGGCCGGCCCGGACGAGGTCAGCCGCGCCGACATCGGGCGGCTGCTGGCCCGCCGGCTCGGCGTCGACCCGGCCGGGCTGCGGACCACCACCACGGTCGCCGCCGGCCTGTTCCGCCCGGTCGAGGTACGCCTCGACTCCACCCGGGCCGCCGGCCTGCTGCGTACCCGGCTGCGCGGGGTCGAGGAACTGTTCGCCTCCTGACCACCGCCGGGAGCCGACCGGCCAGGCGGACCGGATGCATGCACAGTTTCTGTGCACAACTCTTGTGCAGAGAAACTGTGCACAGTTATTCTGCATCCATGGACAGCGACAAGAAGCCGGCGCCGCGCGAGGTCCGGATCGATCACCGGCAGGTGCGCGTGCTCGCGCACCCGCTGCGGATGCGCCTGCTCGGCGCGCTGCGGGTCAAGGGGCCGGCGACCGCCACCACCCTCGCCGGCCTGCTCGGCACCAACACCGGCGCGACCAGCTACCACCTGCGTCAGCTCGCCGAGGTGGGGCTCGTGGTGGAGGACGCCGACCGGGGCACCGGCCGGCAACGCTGGTGGCGCGCCGCGCACGACGTCACCAACTGGGAAGCGAGCGACTTCGACGACGACCCGGACGCCCGCGCCGCGATCGACTGGATCCAGGGCGACCAGGTGCGCCTGCTGGCCGGGCACGCCGAGCAGTGGTTCGCGACCCAGGACGAGTGGTCGCCGGTCTGGCGCAACGCCTTCGGCATGAGCGACTTCTTCCTGACCGTCTCGGCCGACCGGCTGGCGGCCATCGAGGCCGAGCTCTGGGCCGTGCTGGAGCGCCACCGCCAGGAGGCCGACCCGGCCGAACCCGGCGCCGAGCAGGTCCAGATCTTCGTCGCCGCCTACCCGATGCAGAAGGAGCACCGGTGAGCGCCCTCTCCGTACGCCAGGTCCGGTTCCGTTACCTCGCCCTCTACGCCCTGCGCTGGCTGCCCGCCGGGCTGACTATCCCGGTGATGATCCTGCTGATGCAGGAGCGCGGCCTGTCGCTGTCCCAGATCGGCCTGGTCGCCACCGCGCAGGGCCTGGTGGTGCTGGCGCTGGAGCTGCCCACCGGTGGCTTCGCCGACGCGCTCGGGCGCAAGCCGGTGCTGGTCACCGCCTGGGTGGTCTGCCTGGTCTCGCTGGCGCTGTTTGCCGTGGCCGACTCGTTCTGGCTGTTCGCCCTGGTCTGGGCGTTGCAGGGCATCTACCGGGCGCTCGACAGTGGCCCGCTGGAGTCCTGGTACGTCGACGCGACCCTGGCCGCCGACCCGAAGGCCGAGTACGAACGGGGCCTCGGCTGGGCCGGCAGCGTCGCCGGCATCGCCATCGGCGCCGGCGCGCTGCTCGGCGGCGGCCTGGTCGCCCTCGGCCCGATCGGCCCGGTCAGCGCGCTGACCCTGCCCGTGCTGGTGGCCATCGCCCTGCAGGCGGTCTCGCTGGTGGCGCTCACCGGGCTGCTGGTCGAGGAGCGGCCGGCGAAGGGGCGCGCCGCGCTGCGGACCTCGGTGGTCGAGGCGCCCCGGATGGTCGGCCAGGCGCTCGGCCTGCTGCGCCGCAACCGGGTGCTGCTCGCCCTGGTCGCGGTCGAACTGTTCTGGGGCTTCGGCATGGTCACCTTCGAGTCGCTGCTGCCGGTGCGGCTCGCCGAGGTGGTCGGTGGCGCCGACCGGGCCGCCGCGCTGCTCGGCCCCGCCGGCTCGGCGGCCTGGCTGGCCAACGCCGCCGGCGCCGCGCTGACCCCACTGCTGCTGCGCCGCCTCGGTGCCGCGCCCGCCGCCGCGCTCCTGCGGGTGCTCCAGGGCGGCACCGTGGTCGGGATGGGCCTGCTCGCCGGCCCGGTCGGGGTGCTCATCGCCTACCTGGCCTGCTACACCGTGCACGGCGCGTCGAACCCGCTGCACATGGGCCTGCTGCACCGCCAGGTCGACGGGCCGTACCGGACCAGCGTGCTCTCGCTGAACTCGATGATGGCCCAGCCGGCCGGCGCGCTCGGCGCGGTGGTTCTGACCGTGGTGGCCGACCGCAGCAGCGTAAGCACGGCCATGCTGGTCGGCGCGGTGGTGCTGGCCCTGGCCGCGCCGCTCTACCTGCCGGCCTGGCGGGCGAACCGGGCGGCCACCGGCGCGCCGGACGCGGCCGCGCCGGACGCGCCGGAGACCACCGGGACGTCGACCCCGGTCGTGGCGACCGGTCCCGACGGCAGCCTCGCCGGCCCCGCCCCGGTGCCCGCCGCCCCGGTGGACGCCGCGACCGGCACCGCCACCCGGTCCGACTGACCGCCGCAGGAGCCGGCTCCGCCGCCCGAGTGGCGGCGGGGCCGGCTAAGCCGGTTCGGCCCGCCTTGCCGCGTCGCGCCCGACGCCGTTGCCCGGTCCGCCTGGCGGGACCGGTTCCAGGTGGAAACCCTGCCCGCCGGCGCCACGTGACGACGGGTCGGAACGGCCCGACGAGAGGGCGCCGGGCCGGTGCGGTCGCGGCGCACCGGGACGGCTGGCCGGCGGCGGTCAGCCCAACTGCACCGAGGTGCGGGGCTCGGTGCCGGTGAAGCCGAGGCGGCGGTAGAGCCGGATCGCGCCCAGGTTGTCGGTGAACACGCCGAGCGCCACCTGGTCGTACCGGTCCAGCAGGATGCGGGTCATCCCGGCGGTCAGCGCGGCGCCGAGGCCCCGGCCCCGCCGGTCGGTCGCCACCGTGAGGCCGGCGAGGAATCCGATGTCGCCCCGGCTCCGGTCCGCGCCGGCGGCGATCAGCCGATCGCCGTCCCGGATGCCGTACCAGGCGACGATGCGCGGGTCACCCGGCCGGGAGGTGGTGCTGGGAAAGGACGACTCGATCAGCGCGCCGAGCGCCGGCTGGTCGGCCTCGGTGAGGCGGACCACCCGGTCCTCCCCGGCCTGTTCGGGCGGGGGAGCCGTGGTCCAGAGGAAGTCCCACTCGTCCAGCAGCCGGATCACCGGGAGCCGCGCGGCCACCTCCGCCGGCGTGGCCCGCGGCAGGTGCAGCCAGTCGCCGGCCTGCAGCGTGCCGTCCGCGACGAGCTCCGCGAAGACGTCCAGCGCCGGTCCCGCCGGCCCGACCGCGCCGCCGGCCGGCCCCTGCCCGGGCGGGAGCAGCCAGCCCACCGTGCCGTCGCGCCGCCATCCCCGCGCCTCGTGGTCGCGCCAGAGCGCGTGCCGGGCGTACGGGTGATGTCCGGTGGCGGTGAGCAGGGCCTCCCGCCCCACCAGAACCTGGTCGGTGGTGATCATGCGGTCAGCCTACGAGAGCGCGGATCCCGGCCACCGGCCCGCCCGGTCCAGCGTGGAGATTGACGAACAGACCGATCGGGTACATCCCCCGCCGACCCTGTAGGGACCCCCCACCGGAGGAACGACCATGCTCGCCATTCTCGCGGCCATCGTGTTCGGCTTCGCGCTGCTGCTCGACTTCCTGGACACGAACCTCGGCGCCCCCGACCTGTTCAACGTGCACACCCTCATGCTCATCGGTTTCCTGCTGCTCTCGCTCTACCTGGCCGGCGTCGGCACCGGCCCGGGCACCGGCGGCCGGGGCCGCGGGTGGTACGGCCGCCGCCCCGGCCGCGGCTGACCGGAACGGATCACCCGGGCCCGGCCCACGGCGCGATTCCGGCGCCGTCGGCCGGGCCCGGTACTGTTCTCGTGATGGAGTCCGACGCCCTCTTCACCCTCGGCGAACCCGCCGGCGCGCCCTCGGGCGCCCCCGCGGGTTCCCCCGGCGTCGACCCGTTCTCCGCCAACCGGCCGGACGCGCCGCTGCCGGTCCGGATGCGCCCGGCCGGCATCGACGAGCTGGTCGGCCAGGACCACCTGCTGGCCCCGGGTGCCCCGCTGCGGCAGCTGGTCGAGGGCGCCGCACCGATGTCGGTGATCCTCTGGGGGCCGCCCGGCAGCGGTAAGACCACCATCGCCCACCTGGTGGCCCGGGCCACCGACCGGCGCTTCGTGGCGATGTCCGCGCTGACCGCCGGCGTCAAGGACGTCCGGGCCGTGATCGACACCGCGCGGCGGCAGCGCCGGGCCGGCGGCCCGCAGACCGTGCTCTTCATCGACGAGGTGCACCGGTTCAGCAAGACCCAGCAGGACTCGCTTCTCGCCGCGGTCGAGGACCGGACGGTGACCCTGCTGGCGGCGACCACCGAGAACCCGTACTTCTCGGTCATCTCGCCGCTGCTGTCCCGCTGCGTGCTGCTCACGCTCCAGCCCCTGGACGACGACGCCGTACGCGGCCTGCTGCGCCGCGCGGTGGCCGACGAGCGTGGCCTCAACGGTGCGTTGACTCTGGCCACCGACGCGGAGGACCATCTGGTTCGGCTCGCCGGCGGCGACGTCCGCAAGGCGCTCACCGCGCTGGAGGCGGCGGCCGCCTCCGCCGCGGCGCGCGGCGCCGACCGGATCGACCTTTCCACCGCCGAGCAGGCGGTCGACGTGGCCGCCGTCCGGTACGACCGGGACGGCGACGCCCACTACGACGTGGTCAGCGCGTTCATCAAGAGCATGCGCGGCTCGGACGTGGACGCCGCGCTGCACTGGCTGGCCCGGATGCTGGTGGCCGGGGAGGACGCCCGGTTCATCGCCCGCCGCCTGGTGATCTTCGCGAGCGAGGACGTCGGCATGGCCGACCCCACCGCGCTCACCGTGGCCACCGCCGCCGCGCACGCGGTCGAGTACGTCGGGCTGCCGGAGGTCCAGCTCAACCTCGCGCACGCGGTCATCCACCTGGCCACCGCCCCGAAATCGAACTCGGCCACCACCGCGATCGGCGCGGCGATCGCCGACGTCCGCGCCGGCCGTGGCGGGCCGGTGCCGCGAGGCCTGCGGGATGCGCACTACTCCGGGGCACGCGGGCTCGGGCACGGCGCCGGATACCGCTACCCGCACGACGACCACCGGGGGGTGGTCACCCAGCAGTACGCTCCGGACGATCTCGTGGGGACCGACTACTACCAGCCGAGCGGGCACGGCGCGGAGCGGGCGGTGGCCACCCGGCTGCCGTTGCTGCGCCGGATCGTGCGCGGCCTGCCGACGCCGGCGGCCCGTGCGGGTGGTGCCGGTGACGGTCTGGCCGTCGCCGCACCCGGGGCGGCGCCGGCCACCGAGAGCGTCGGGGCGACCGTCCCGCAGCGGAACGACGGGGCGAATGAGGGCGACGGCGCTGCCGTCGGGGAGGGTCAGCAGTGATGGCGCGTGGTCCTGAGCGGCCGGAAGACGGCCCGGAGGAGCGGCGCGACCCTCGTGCCAAGGGCCGCCGGTGGGGGCGGGGCAAGGCCGACGCGGAGCCCGACGAGGCTGCCGTCGGCGAGGAGTTCGGCTGGATCGACGACCTGCGGACCGCGAAGCAGCAGCGGGCCGAGCTCGGCCCGGACGGGGACCTGCCCGCGGCGCCTCCGCGCGGCGCGGTGCCACCGGCCGCCGGCGGGCCGGTACCGCCCGCGTCCGAACCGTCGCCCGCGACCCGTCCCGGTCCGGTCCCGCCGGCCGCCGGCCGTCCCGGTCCGGTGCCGCCGCCGGCTGCCGGCCATCCCGGTCCGGTGCCGCCGCCGGCTGCCGGCCGGTCGGGCCCGGCCGGACCGCCGGTCCGGCGTGGACCGGCCGACGCCGCGGCGGCCGTGCCGCCGGCCCGCCCCGGTCGGCCGGACCCGGGTGCGGCCCGGCGCGGCCCCGTGGAGGCCTTCTGGCCGGGCGCTTCCGAGCCGGGCCCGCGTCCCGCCGAGCCACCCCGACGTGGCGAGGCGCCGACCGGTCAGCAGCCGCCCCTGCCCCCGCCCGCTGCCCGGGCCGCGGGCCCGGACGGCCGGCTGACGCCGCCCGCCGGCCGCGGTGGCCCGGTCCCGTCCACCGGCCGCGAGCCCGACCGGGGTGGCCCGGTGCCGCCGGTCGGCCGTGAGCCGGGCCGCGGCGGTCCCGTGCCGCCGGTCGCCCCTGAGCCTGGCCGGGAGTCCGGCCGGGGTGGTCCGGTGCCGCCGGTCGCGCGGGAGCCTGGCCGGGGTGGCCCGGTGCCGCCG
>NZ_KQ058822.1 GCF_000982955.1 Micromonospora sp. HK10
CCGCCCACGCCGCCGGCGCCCTCACCCTCGACGACGCCACCAAGATCGTCGCGCTGCGCGCCCAAGCCCTGCGGGCACTGATCGGCCACGGCGACATGGGCTCCCTCGCCCTACCCGCCGACCAGGTCACCGAACTCCTGCACACATTGGCGACAACCGCACCACAGTCCGGCGGCGAAGGAGACTCCACCCACGACCGCAGCACCGCCACCAGCACCAGCGAGACCGAGGCCGACGCCAAGGGCAGCCTCAACGGCACGCCCGCCAACGACAACGGCACTCCCGGGGCCTACATCGCCACGGTCAACGGACCCAACGCCACCGTCATCGCCGGCGACCCCGACGCAGTCGCCACCATCGTGGCCCACTGCAAGGACCGCGACATCCCCGCCCGGGTACTGCCCGTCGGCTACGCCTCGCACACCCCCCACGTCGAAGCCCTCCGCGACGAGATCCGCACCGCCCTGCACGACGTCCAGCCGGCGGCGACCGACGTCGCGTTCTACTCCACCTACTCCGGCGACCGCATCGACCCGACGGAACTGACCGCCGACTACTGGTACGACAACCTCCGCCACCCGGTCCAGTTCCAGACCGCCACCGAAGCCCTGCTCCGCGACGGTTACGCCACCTTCGTCGAGGTCAGCCCGCACCCCGTGCTCATCCAACCCATTGAGGACACGGCGGCCGACCACGACGTGATCACCATCGCCACCGCCCGCCGAGACAGCCCGGACCAGCTCGTCACCGCGCTGG
>NZ_KQ058823.1 GCF_000982955.1 Micromonospora sp. HK10
CTGGCCACCGCGCACACCCACGGCCTGCCCGTCGACTGGCGACCGCTGCTGCCCGCCGCTGTCCCGCCGGCCGAGCTGCCCACCTACGCGTTCCAGCGGCGCAGCTTCTGGCTGCAGGCGCCCCCGACCATCAGCCAGGCCAGCGACCTCGGCCAGACCCGGACCGAGCACCCGTTGCTGGCCGCCGCCATCGACCTGCCCGACCAGCAGGGTCACCTGTTCACCGGACGACTCACCCCCACCAGCCAACCCTGGCTCGCCGACCACGCCGTCACCGGCACGGTCCTGCTCCCCGGCACCGCCTTTGTGGACCTGGCCCTGCACGCCGGACACCACACCGGACACCCTCACCTCGACGACCTCACCATCGAGGCCCCCCTCACCCTCCACCCCGACAGCGACCTGCACCTACACGTCGAGGTCGGACCCGACCAGGACGGGCGACGAAGCATCGCCGTACACACCCGCCCGGCCCAGGACGACACCTGGACCCGGCACGCCACCGGCACCCTCAGCAGCGCCGTACCCGCCCCGGCCGGCGACGGTCCCGCCGCCTGGCCGCCACCGGGCGCCAGCCGGGTCCCCACCGACGCCCTCTACGACAGCCTCACCGCCACCGGCCTGCACTACGGCCCCGCCTTCCAGGGCGTCCGGGCGGTCTGGCAGGACGGCGACACCCGGTACGCCGAGGTCCACCTGCCCGACGAGGTGCCCGCCGGCGGGCACGGCCTCCACCCGGCGCTGCTCGACGCCGCCCTGCACCCGATGGCCCTCGCCGGCGGCGCCGACGAGATCCGGCTGCCGTTCGCCTGGGCCGGGGTGGCCCTGCACGCCGTCGGCGCCCGGCAGCTGCGGGTACGGCTCGAACCGGCCGGCGACGGCACCCTCCGGTTGTCCGCCACCGACCCGGCCGGCAACCCCGTCGTCACGGTCGACGCCCTCACCGTACGGCCGCTGCCCGCCGGGCAGCTCGGCGGTGACCGGGCGGTCCGGGACAGCCTGTTCCGGCTCGACTGGGTGCCGGTCACCGACCTGCCCGAGGTCTCCGCGCCGCGCTGGGCGGCCCTCGGGGCGGTGCCGTCCGGGCTCGGGGCGCCGGTCGACGCGTACCCGGATCTGGCGGCGCTGACCACGGCGCTGGCCGGCGGCGCCGACGTACCCGAGGCGGTCCTGGTGGTCGCGGACCCGGACGGCGCGCCCGGGGCCGACCTGGCCCGGGCCGCGACGCACCGGGCGCTGGACCTGGTGCGGACCTGGCTGTCCGAGCCGGAACTGGCCGGGTCGCGGCTGGTGGTGCTGACCCGGGACGCGGTCGCGGCCCGCCCCGGTGACACCGCGGCGGCCCTGGCCGCGGCGGCGGTCTGGGGCCTGTTGAAGACCGCCCAGGCCGAGCACCCGGACCGGTTGGTCCTGGTCGACCTGGACGGGCACGCGGCGTCCGCGCCGGCGCTGGCCGCCGCGCTGGCCACCGGGGAGCCGCAGCTCGCCATCCGCCGGGGCGCCGTGCACGCGCCGCGGCTGGCGCACGCCGGCACCGAGGGCATGCTCGCCCTGCCCGACGGGGACGAGCTGTGGCGGCTGGTGCTCACCGGCTCCGGCACGCTGGACAGCCTCGCCGTGGTGCCGCACGACGAGGCCGGGCAGCCCCTCGCCGCCGGGCAGGTACGCGTCGCCGTGCGGGCCGCCGGCCTGAACTTCCGGGACGCGCTGCTCGCGTTGGGCATGGTCACCACCGACACCCGCCCGGTGATGGGTGAGGCGTCCGGGGTGGTGGTCGAGGTGGCGCCGGACGTCACCACGGTGGCCGTCGGCGACCGGGTGATGGGCCTGATGATCAGTGGCATCGGTCCGCTGGCGCTGGCCGACCACCGGTTGATCACGCGGATGCCGACCGGGTGGTCGTTCGTCGAGGCGGCCGCGGTGCCGGTGGTGTTCCTGACCGCGTACCACGGGCTCGCCGACCTGGCCCGGATCCAGCCGGGCGAGACGCTGCTGCTGCACGCCGCCTCCGGTGGCGTCGGCATGGCCGCCCTGCAACTGGCCCGGCACTGGGGCGTCGAGGTGTACGGCACGGCCAGCCCGCCGAAGTGGGACGCGCTGCGCGAACAGGGCCTCGACGAGCGGCACATCGCGTCCAGCCGCACCCTCGACTTCGAGGAGCAGATCCGGGCCGCCACCGGTGGCCGCGGGGTGGACGTGGTGCTCAACGCCCTCGCCCACGAGTTCATCGACGCGTCGCTGCGGCTGCTCGGCACCGGCGGCCGGTTCATCGAGATGGGCAAGACCGACATCCGCTCGGCCGACGACGTCACGGCCGCCCACCCGGGCGTGTACTACCAGGCGTTCGACATCATGGACCCCGGCCCGGACCGGGTGCAGGAGATGCTGGCCACGCTCGCCGCGCTCTTCGACAGTGGGGCGCTGCGGCCGCCGCCGGTCACCGTCTGGGACATCCGTCGGGCGCCGGAGGCGCTGCGCTACCTGAGCACCGCCCAGCACGTCGGCAAGGTCGTGCTGAGCATGCCGCCGCAGCCGGACCCGGCGGGCACCGTGCTGATCACGGGCGGCACCGGCGTCCTCGGCGGCCACCTGGCCCGGCACCTGGTCACCGCGCACGGGCTGACGAACCTGCTGCTGACCAGCCGCGCCGGGGAGGCCGCGCCGGGCGCGGCGGAGCTGCGGGCGGAGCTGACCGCGCTGGGCGCCCGGGTGACCGTGGCGGCCTGTGACGCCGCCGACCGGGACGCGCTGGCGGCGCTGCTGGAGGACGTGCCGGCCGAGCATCCGCTGACCATGGTGGTGCACGCCGCGGGCGTCATCGACGACGGCCTCCTGGCCGCGCTCACCCCGGAACGGGTCGACGCCGTGCTCCGCCCGAAGGTGGACGCGGCGTGGCACCTGCACGAGCTGACCAGCGGGCTCGACCTGGCCGAGTTCGTGCTCTTCTCCTCGGCGGCCGGCACCCTGGGCACCCCCGGGCAGGGCAGCTACGCGGCGGCCAACGCGTTCCTCGACGCGCTCGCCGTACGCCGGCACGGGCAGGGCCGCCCCGCCACCGCCCTGGGCTGGGGGCTCTGGGCGCAGACCAGCACCATGACCGGCCACCTCGGCCAGGCGGACCTGGTGCGGATGGCCCGGTCGGGGGTGAGTCCGATCCCCACCGACCTGGGGTTGGCGCTGTTCGACGCGGCCCGGGCGCTGGCCCTGCCGCACGTCGTACCGACCCGGCTGGACGTACGCGCGCTGGGCACCGACCCGGAGGCGCTGCCGGCGGTCCTGCGCGGCCTGGTCCGCCCGGCCGCGCGGCGCGCGGTCACCGGGGCCGAGGCGTCCGCCGACGGCGGCGTGGACGGCTGGGGCCGGCGGCTGGCCGGACTGTCCCGGGAGGAACAGCACGAGCAGCTCCGCGGGCTGGTCCGCGCGCAGGTGGCCACGGTGCTGGGGCACGCCTCCCCGGACGGCATCGACGAGGGGCGGGCGTTCAAGGAGCTGGGCTTCGACTCGCTCACCGCGGTGGAGCTGCGCAACCGGCTCAACGGCTCGACCGGGCTGCGGCTGCCCGCCACGGTGGTCTTCGACTACCCCACCACCGAGGTGCTGGCCGAGTACCTGCGCCAGCAGCTCGCGCCCGCCGAGGCGTCGCCGGTCGACGCGCTGCTGGCGGAGCTGGAACAGGCCGAACGCCGGCTCGACGACATCTCCGGCGACGGGGAGTCGCGGGGCCGGTTGGCCGCCCGGTTGCAGCACCTGCTGGCCCGGCTGGAGGAGGCCGACACGCCGGGCGCCGACGCCCCCGAGGTGGTGGCCGAGCAGCTCGCCGCGGCCAGCGACGACGACCTCTTCGCCTTCATCGACAACGAACTGTGACCACCGACCGCCGCGAGGGGCCCCACATGTCCAACGAGGAAAAGCTCCGCGACTACCTGAAGCGGGTGACCGCGGACCTGCACAGCACGCGGCAGCGGCTGCAGGCGATCGAGTCACGCCGGCAGGAGCCGATCGCCGTCGTGGGGATGGCCTGCCGCTATCCGGGCGGGGTGCGTACCCCGGACGACCTGTGGCGGCTGCTCGTCGCGGGCGGCGACGCGGTCGGTCCCTTCCCGACGGACCGGGGCTGGCACGTCGACGACTTCTACGACCCCGACCCGGACCGGGCCGGCCGGATCTACGTCCGGGAGTCGGCGTTCCTGTCCGACCCGGGCGGGTTCGACGCGGACTTCTTCGGGATCAATCCGCGCGAGGCGCTCACCATGGATCCGCAGCACCGGTTGCTGCTGGAGGCGAGCTGGGAGGCGTTCGAGGGGGCCGGGCTCGACCCGGCCCGGCTGGCCGGGACCGCCGTCGGGGTGTTCACCGGCGTGATCGCGCAGGACTACGGCCCGCGCACCCACGAGCAGGCCCGCTCGTACGAGGGCTACCTGCTGACCGGCACCACGACGAGCGTGGCGTCGGGCCGGATCGCGTACACCCTCGGTCTGGAGGGGCCGGCGGTCACGCTGGACACGGCCTGCTCGTCGTCGCTGGTAGCGACCCACCTGGCGTGCCACGCGCTGCGCCAGGGCGAGGTGAGCATGGCGCTGGCCGGCGGGGCGACCGTCCTGCCGACGCCGCGTGCCTTCATCGAGTTCAGCCGGCAGCGCGGGCTCGCGCCGGACGGGCGGTGCAAGGCGTTCGCGGACGCGGCGGACGGGACGAACTTCGCCGAGGGGGTCGGCCTGATCCTGCTGGAACGGCTGAGTGACGCCCAGCGCAACGGCCACCAGGTCCTCGCGGTGATCAGGGGCTCGGCGGTCAACCAGGACGGCGCCAGCAACGGCCTCACCGCCCCCAACGGCCCCTCCCAGCAGCGCGTCATCCGCCAGGCCCTCGCCAACGCCCGACTAAACCCCGCCGACGTCGACGCCGTCGAAGCCCACGGCACCGGCACCACCCTCGGCGACCCCATCGAAGCCCAGGCCCTGCTCGCCACCTACGGCCAGGACCGCTCGGAGCCGCTCTGGCTCGGCTCCATCAAATCCAACATCGGCCACACCCAGGCCGCCGCCGGCGTCGCCGGCATCATCAAGATGGTCCAGGCCATCCGCCACGGCGTCCTGCCCAAGACCCTGCACGTCGACGCGCCCTCCTCGCACGTCGACTGGACCTCCGGCGCGGTCTCGCTGGTGACCGACGCCACCCCGTGGCCCGACCACGACCGGCCCCGCCGGGCCGGCGTCTCCTCCTTCGGCATCAGCGGCACCAACGCCCACGTCATCGTCGAGCAGGCCCCGGCCGCCGACCCGGCCCCGGAGGAGCAGGGCCGGCCGAGCGTGACCATCTCCGCCGCCGGCGCGGCGGGTGCCGCCCCAGCGGTCGCCCTGCCGTGGCTGCTGTCGGCGAAGACCCCGGCGGCGCTGCGCGACCAGGCGTCCCGGCTGGCCGCCCACCTCGACGAGCACCCGGACCTCGACCCGGCCCCGGTCGCCCACGCGCTGGCCACCACCCGCACCACGTTCGCCCAGCGCGCCGCGATCGTGCCGGCCGCGCCGCGCGCCACCGAGGACGAGCCGCACACGGCGGCGGACCTGATCGCCGCCCTGCACGCCCTCGCCACCGACACGGCGCACCCCGGCCTCGTCGCGGGGTCGGTGCGGGACGGCAAGGTCGCGTTCCTGTTCACCGGCCAGGGCGCCCAGCACCCCGGCATGACCGCCGACCTCCACACCCGCTTCCCCGCCTACGCGACCGCCCTCGACGAGGTCTGCGCGGCCCTCGACGCGCACCTGGACCAGCCACTGCGCGAGGTCATGTGCGGCACACACACCGACCTGCTCGCCCAGACCCGTTTCACGCAGCCGGCCCTGTTCGCCGCCGAGACCGCCATGGTCCGACTCCTCGGCACCTTCGGAATCCGACCCGACTACCTCATCGGGCACTCCATCGGGGAATTGACCGCCGCCCACATCGCCGGGGTCCTCGACCTCACCGACGCCGCGACGCTGGTCACCACCCGCGCCCGACTCATGAACACCATGCCCGCTGGCGCCATGCTCGCCGTCACCGCACCCCTCGACCGCATCCGGCCGATCCTCGACGCCCACCCCGACGTCAGCCTCGCCGGACACAACAGCCCCACCTCACTCGTCCTCGCCGGGGACACCGACACCATCGACGCGGTCGCCGCGCAGCTCGCCGAGGACGGAGTGCGCGCCCGGAAACTGCACGTCGCGCACGCCTTCCACTCCGCGCACACCGACGCCATCCTCGACGACTTCCGAGCAGCCGCCGCGACCATCACCTACCGGCCCGCAACCATCCCGATCGTGTCCAACCTCACCGGACAGGTCGCCACCGACGACCAACTCGCCGACCCCGACTACTGGGCACGCCACATCCGCGAGACCGTGGCCTACGCCGCCGGGACCGAAACCTTGCACGGCCTGGGGGTCACCAATTTCATCGAGGTCGGACCTGACGCCACCCTGAGCACCCTGACCGGGGAATCCCTCACCGACGCGACCGCCGTCGCCACCCAACGGCGCGGACACGACGGCACGGCCGCTCTGCTCACCGCCCTCGCCACCGCCCACACCACCGGCGTCGACGTCGACTGGACGCCGCTGCTGCCCGGCCAGAACGCGCCGGCCATACCGCTGCCCACCTACCCGTTCCAGGAGCAGCGGTACTGGCTCAGCCCGCCCGCCACCGTCACCGACGCCAGCGACCTCGGCCTCGGCAGCCCCGGTCACCCGCTGCTCGGCGCCACGGTCAGCCTCGCCGACGCCGACACCCACCTGTTCACCGGCCGCATCTCCACCACCACCCACCCCTGGCTGGCCGAGCACGTCATCGCCGGCACCCCCCTGCTCCCCGGCACCGCCTTCGTCGACCTCGCCCTGCACGCCGGCCACCACACCGGACACCCCCACCTCGACGACCTCACCATCGAGGCGCCCCTTGCCTTCACCGGGCCCGGCGCCGTCGACCTCCAGATCGAGGTCGGCGCGCCCGACGGCGACCGCCGGCCGGTCAGCATCCACTCCCGGCCCGCCGGCGAGGAACCGGACGGGGCCTGGACGCGGCACGCCAGCGGCGCGCTCAGCCGTACGGCGGTCGCGGCGGAGCCGCTGCCGGCGGCGTGGCCGCCCCCCGGCGCGGCCCCCGTCGAGGTGGACACCCTCTATGCCGAACTCGTCGACGCCGGTGTCGCCTACGGCCCGGCGTTCCAGGGGGTACGCGCCGCGTGGCGGGACGGCGACGTCGTCTACGCCGAGGTCGCGCTCGCCGAGGACACCACCACCGACGGGTACGGCGTGCACCCCGCCCTGCTCGACGCCGCCCTGCACCCGCTCGCGCTGGCCGCGCTGCGGGACGCCCCGGCCGGCGCGCCGCCCGCGGTGCGGCTCCCGTTCGCCTGGTCCGGGGTGAACCTGGCCGCGACCGGCGCCCGGCAGGTGCGGGTCCGGGTCGCTCCCACCGCCGGTGGGGCAGCCACCATCACCGTGGCCGACCCGGCCGGGCAGCCCGTGGTCACCGTCGAGGCGCTGGCCATGCGGGCCGCCCCCCGGCCGGGTGAGCGGCGCGGCAGTCCCCGCGACCTGCTCACCGTGGGCTGGGTGCCGGTCGCGGCACCGGCCGACCCGGCGCCGACCCGGATCGCGCTGGTCGGCCCGGCGACCGTCCCCGACGGCGGCACCGACCTGCGCTACGACAGCCTCGCCGCGCTCGACGAGGCGCTCGCGGCCGGGGCACCGCCGCCGGACGTGCTGGCCTTCACCGCCCCGACCGCCACCGGCCCGGACGTCCCGGCGGGCGCGTACGAGTCGGTCCGGCAGGTCCTCGACCTGCTGCGGTCCGGGCTGGCCGACGAGCGGTACCCGGACGTCCGGCTGCTCGTGCTGACCCGTGGCGCGGTGCCGGCCGGGCCCGGGGAGACCGTCGACGACCTGGGCGGCGCCGCCTGCTGGGGGCTGGTCCGCACCGCCCAGTCGGAGTATCCGGGCCGGGTGCTGATCGCCGACCTGGACGGCCGGGCGTCGTCCTGGCGGGCGCTGCCGGCGGCACTGGCCACCGACGAACCGCAGCTCGCGCTCCGCGACGGCGAGGCGTACGCGCCCCGGCTCGGGCGGCTGCCCGACGGCGGGCGGCTCACCCCGCCGGCCGGGGCGACCGCCTGGCGGGTCGACGTGCCGGTGCCGGGCACCCTGGAGAGCCTGGCGCTGGTGCCCTGCGACGCCGACGGGCAGCCACTCGCGCCCGGACAGGTCCGGCTGGCCGTCCGCGCCGCCGGCCTCAACTTCCGCGACGTGCTGCTGGCGCTCGACATGTACCCGGGCAGCGCGCTGATCGGCACCGAGGCGGCCGGCGTGGTCGTCGAGGTGGCCGGCGACGTCACCGGCCTGGCTCCCGGCGACCGGGTGATGGGCCTGGTCACCGGCGGGATGGGCCCGTACGCGGTGACCGACCGCCGGCTGCTGACCCGGATGCCGGCGGGGTGGAGCTTCGCCGAGGCCGCCACCGTGCCGGTGACCTTCCTGACCGCCTACTACGGGCTGGTCGACCTGGCCGCCCTGCGCCCCGGCGAGACGCTGCTGGTGCACGCCGCCGCCGGTGGCGTCGGCATGGCGGCGGTGCAGCTGGCCCGGCACTGGGGTGTCGAGGTGTACGCGACCGCCAGCCCCGGCAAGTGGCCGGCGGTGCGGGCGCTCGGCGTCGCCGAGGACCACCTCGCCTCCTCCCGTACCCTCGACTTCGAGCCCGCGTTCCTGGCCGCCACCGGCGGTCGCGGCGTGGACGTGGTGCTGGACGCCCTGGCCCGGGAGTTCGTCGACGCGTCGCTGCGGCTGCTGCCGCGCGGCGGCCGGTTCATCGAGATGGGCAAGACCGACATCCGGCAGCCGGACGAGGTCGCCGCCGCCTACCCGGGGGTCGCGTACCGGGCGTTCGACATGATGGAGGCCGGGCCGGACCGGATCCAGGAGATGCTGGTCGAGCTGGCGGCCCTCTTCGAGCGGGGCGCGTTGCGGCCGCTGCCGTTCGCCGCCTGGGAGGTGCCGGAGGCGCCGGCCGCGTTCCGCCACCTGGCGCAGGCGCGCAACGTCGGCAAGGTGGTGGTGACCCTGCCGGCGCCGCCCGACCCGGACGGCACCACGCTGGTCACCGGGGGCACAGGTACGCTCGGCCGGCTGCTCGCCACCCACCTGGTGCGTACCGGTCGGGCCCGGCGCCTGCTGCTGGCCAGCCGGCGCGGCACCACGGCGGCCGGGGCGGCGGAGCTGGTCGCCGAGCTGGAAGCACTCGGCGCGACGGTCACCATGGCGGCCTGCGACACCGCCGACCCGGCGGCGGTCGCCGCGCTGCTCGCCGGGGTGCCCGCCGGGCACCCGCTCACCGCCGTCTACCACACCGCCGGCGTGACCGACGACGCCGCGCTGCACACCCTGCGTCCCGAGCAGCTGCGGGCGGTGTTCCGGCCCAAGGTGGACGCCGCCTGGCACCTGCACCGGGCCACCCGGCACCTGGATCTGTCGGCGTTCGTGCTCTACTCGTCCATCGCCGGCACCCTGGGCGGGCCCGGCCAGGGCAACTACGCGGCGGCCAACGCCTTTCTCGACGCGCTCGCCCAGCGCCGGCGGGCCGCCGGCCTGCCGGGCACCGCGCTGGCCTGGGGGCTGTGGGCCGACACCAGCGGCATCACCGGCCAGCTCGACGCCACCGACCAGGCCCGGATCGCCCGC
>NZ_KQ058824.1 GCF_000982955.1 Micromonospora sp. HK10
GCCCGGGCCGCGGCCGTCGTACCGCCCCGGGAGCCGGGTCCGGCCACGCCCGAGGGCGGGACCGCGCTGCGGCGAGCCGAGGCCGACCCCGGGCAGGTCCCCGCCGAGGCCGGCGGCCTGCGCGGCGCCCGGTCCGAGCTGCGCCGCCAGATGCGCGAGCGGCAGCGGCTGCGGCTGGGCATCCTCGCCCTGGTCAGCCTGGTGCTGCTCGGCGCGGTCCCGCTCTTCTTCGGGCTGCGCACGCTCAGCCACGACCCGGTCTTCGACACCCTCGACGCGCTCGAGGTGCCGGCCTGGGCGTCGACCAGCGCGGTCGACAACGTCAGCGGCAGCCGCTGGTGCCTGCAGGACTGCCGGCTGCGGGAACGCACCGTCAAGTCGGAGAAGCCGTGGAAGGAGACCGCCCAGGCCTACGAGCAGGCGCTCGGCCGGGACGGCTGGCGGCGGTGGAAGGTCGACCGCTGCCCGGAGCAGAAGGATGTCAAGGGCAGCTACACCTGCTGGCGGCGCGACGAGCTCACCCTCGACCTGTGGGTCCGGGATCCCACCTGCGTGCCGCCGCCGGTCGACGGGGAGCCGGCGCCGACTCCGGCACCCACGCCCGCAGCGGAGAAGTGCGCCGGGTCGTTGGTGTCGGTGAAGGTCCGTAACGCGATCGACGACGAGCGGACCGGACCACAGCCGACCACCGACCCGTCACTCACCGGTGAGGATCCGTACCCGACCCTCACTGACGATCCGCTCGGCGAGCTGACCCGCTCACCGTCGTGAGCCGGTTTCCATCACGGACGGTAGGGTCTGGGGCTGGCGGAACCGCCCGCGCCCGTTGACAGTGGGTCGGCGTGGGACGAAGTGGGTAGGACGGTCGCGCGTCCCGGGGCGTCGGGCCCCGGGACCTTGCTTGAGGAGGACATGCGCGTGAGTGGTGGAGAGATCGCCGCACTGATCGCGGCCGGCGCGTTCCTGATGTTGGTGCTCGTGCTGGCGGTGCCGATCCTGCGGCTGCGGCACACCGTGGACGCGACGACCCGCATGATCACCGAGCTGAACGACCGCACCACCCCCCTGCTCGGGGACGTGAACACCACGGTGAAGAACGTCAACACCGCGCTGGAGCAGGTGCAGACCTCCCTCGACGGGGTCAACCTCCAGCTCGCCAAGGTGGACACCATGACCACCCACGCGCAGAACGTCACCGCGAACGTGGCGAACCTGGCGGCCGTGGTCTCCGCCGCCGCCGCGAACCCGCTGGTCAAGGTGGCGGCCTTCGGCTACGGCGTGCGCAAGGCCGCCTCCGCCCGTCGGCACGCGGAGACCGAGCGTGAGGTGCGCGACACCATCAAGCAGCAGCGTCGGGCCGCCAAGCGCGGCAACCGCTGACCCGGGCCGGCGCACAGCGGGAGGATGAGAGCATGAGGCGGTTGTTCTGGCTGGGCGTCGGCCTGGCCGTGGGCGTGCTGGTGGTGCGCAAGGCCACCCGCACCGCGCAGGCGTACACACCCGCGGGCATCGCCAGCGGGCTGTCCGAGTCCGCCGGCAGCCTGGTCGAGTCGGTCCGGGGCTTCGTCGAGGACGTACGCGCCGGGATGGCCGAGCGCGAGCAGGAGATCCACGAGGCCTTCGCCCGCGGCGAGGCGTACGACGACCAGTTCGCCGACCTGCGCGAGGACCCGCGCATCGGCGACCGAGAGATTTTCCCGGAGGAGCACCAGCGATGAAGACGGCGGAGATCAAGCGGCGGTACCTCGCCCACTTCGAGGCGAATGGCCACGCCGTGGTGCCGTCCGCTCCGCTGCCCGCCATCAGCGACCCGAACCTGCTGTTCGTCAACGCCGGCATGGTGCAGTTCGTCCCCTACTTCCTGGGCCAGCAGACCCCGCCGTACCAGCGGGCGGTCAGCGTCCAGAAGTGCATCCGCACGCCGGACATCGACGAGGTCGGCAAGACCAGCCGGCACGGCACGTTCTTCCAGATGAACGGCAACTTCTCCTTCGGCGACTACTTCAAGCAGGGCGCGATCCCGCTCGCCTGGGACCTGGTCACCAAGCCGGTCGAGGCGGGCGGCTTCGGGCTCGACCCGGAGCGGATCTGGCCGACGGTCTACCTCGACGACGACGAGGCGTTCCAGATCTGGCGTTCGGTCGGTGTGCCCGCGGAGCGGATCGTCCGCCGGGGCAAGGCGGACAACTTCTGGTCGATGGGCATCCCCGGCCCGTGCGGCCCCTGCTCCGAGCTGTTCTACGACCGCGGTCCCGAATACGGCCGCGAGGGCGGCCCGGCGGTCGACGAGGACCGCTACATGGAGTTCTGGAACCTCGTCTTCATGCAGTTCGAGCGGGGCCCGGGCACCGGCAAGGAGGACTACCCGATCCTCGGCGAGCTGCCGGCGAAGAACATCGACACCGGCATGGGCCTGGAGCGGATGGCCTCGATCCTGCAGGGCGTCGACAACCTCTACGAGATCGACGAGGTCCGGCCGATCCTGGCCCGGGCCGCCGAGCTGACCGGCAAGCGGTACGGCGCGCACTCCGGCCACGTGGCCAGCGAGTCGCACCCGGACGACGTCCGCCTGCGGGTGATCGCCGACCACGTGCGCACCGCGCTGATGCTGATCGGCGACGGGGTGACCCCGTCGAACGAGGGCCGCGGCTACGTGCTGCGCCGGATCATGCGCCGGGCCATCCGGGCGGTCCGCCTGCTCGGCTACCAGGACCGGGCGCTGCCCGAGCTGCTGCCGGTGGCCCGGGATTGCATGGCCCCGTCGTACCCGGAGCTGGCCGAGGACTTCGGCCGGATCTCCCAGTACGCGTACGCCGAGGAGGACGCCTTCCTCGCCACCCTGCGGGCCGGCACCACGATCCTGGACACGGCGATCGCCGAGACCAGGTCGGCCGGGCGGGCCGCCATCTCCGGTGACAAGGCGTTCCAGCTGCACGACACGTACGGCTTCCCGATCGATCTGACCCTGGAGATCGCGGCCGAGCAGGGCCTCCAGGTCGACGCCGAGGGCTTCCGCCGGTTGATGGCCGACCAGCGCAACCGGGCCAAGGCCGACGCGCAGGCCCGCAAGACCGGCCACACCGACGTGTCGGCGTACCGGTCGGTGCTCGACGGCGGCGGGCCGGTCGAGTTCACCGGCTACACCGAGCTGACCCGCGAGTCGCGGGTCCGTGCACTGCTCGCCGGCGGCGCGCAGGTGGACGCGGCGGTCGAGGGGGACACCGTCGAGCTGGTGCTCGACACCACCCCGTTCTACGCCGAGGGTGGCGGCCAGCAGCCCGACCAGGGTCTGATCACGGTCGGCGGCGGGCAGGTCGAGGTCCTCGACGTGCAGCAGCCGGTGCCCGGGTTGATCGTGCACCGGGCCCGGGTGGTCCGGGGTGAGGTGCGCGCCGGGGAGAGCGGGTACGCCGAGATCGACGTGTCCCGCCGGCGGGCGATCTCCCGCTCGCACACCGCCACCCACCTGGTGCACCAGACGATGCGCAACTTCCTCGGCGAGTCGGCGACCCAGGCGGGTTCGCTGAACGCGCCGGGCCGGCTGCGGTTCGACTTCAACACCCCGACCGGGGTGGCGCCGAGCGTGCTGCACGACGTGGAGCAGCAGGTCAACGAGGTGCTCCTGGCCGACCTGGAGGTGCACGCCTTCGTCACCAGCCAGGAGGAGGCGCGCCGGATCGGCGCGATGGCGCTGTTCGGGGAGAAGTACGGCGAGCGGGTGCGGGTCGTCGAGGTCGGCGACTACGCCCGCGAGTTGTGCGGCGGCACGCACGTGGCCCGGTCCGCCCAGCTCGGCCTCGTGAAGATCCTCTCCGAGGCCTCGGTGGGCTCCGGTGTCCGGCGGATCGAGGCCCTGGTCGGCATGGACGCGTTCGGCTTCCTGGCCCGCGAGCACCTGCTGGTGTCCCGGCTGGCGGAGCTGTTCCGGGTGCCGGGCGAGCAGGTCGCGGACCGGGTCGAGCAGACCGTCACCCAGTTGCGCGACGCCGAGAAGGAGTTGGAGAAGCTCCGCGCCCAGCTGGTGCTGGGCGGCGCGGCGAGCCTCGCGGCCGGGGCGAAGGACGTGCGGGGCGTGGCGTACGTGGGCACCGAGGCGCCCGAGGGCGCGGCCGCGAACGACGTACGCACGCTGGCCCAGGAGATCCGCGGCCGGATCGACCCGGCCCGCCCGGCGGCGGTCGCGGTGGCGGCCCGTGCCAACGGCAAGGCCTCCCTGGTGGTGGCGGTCAACCAGGCCGCCCGTGGTCGTGGCCTGAGCGCGAAGGACCTGGTGAAGGCCGCGTTCTCCGGGCGCGGCGGTGGCAGCGACGACCTGGCCCAGGGGGGCGGCCTGCCCGCCGGGGAGGCGCCGAACCTGCTGCTGACCGTGGAGAAGGCGATCGCCGACGCGTGATGGTGACACCGATCG
>NZ_KQ058825.1 GCF_000982955.1 Micromonospora sp. HK10
CCCGGCCGCCGCGGCGGCCGGGGCTCGGGTGGTGTCGGGACCGCTGGGCTCAGCGGCCCAGGACGCGGTCCAGGAAGTCCCGGTAACCGCGCACGGCCACCCGGAGCTGCTCGGTGTCCGTCGAGCCGGACTCCTGCCAGCCGCCCAGCCGGCTCTTCTGCTCGCGCAGCGCGGTGGCCAGCGCCTCCATCGCCTCGTCGACCAGGGCCTGGGCCTCGCCGACCGCGGCGCGCGGGTCGTCCACGAAGCGGAGCTGCACGTCCCGCCAACGGTCCCGGAAGCCCTGCGCGGCCTCCGGGGCGAAGAGCGTGGCGGCGTCGGTCGGCACCGGCCCCGGGGCGGGCCGCTCCGCGCCGGCCAGCGCGCCCGCGCCGGCCCCGGCGGTGCTGGCGTCCGGGTCGACCATCGCCGGCTCGGCGCTGCCGTACCCGGCGGCCCCGGCGGCCGCCTCGTCGTCGGTGACCGCGGCGTGCTCGGCGTCCCAACGGTCCCCGTCGTGCAGCCGGTCCCCGGCCGTGGGGTCGGCGCGCTCGTCGTCGAAGGCGTCGGTGCGTCCCGGCGCGCCGTCGCCCGGCGCCGCGGTGTCCTCGTCGCGCGGGTCCCGCTCGTCCACCGGCCGGCCGCTGGCCAGCGCGGAGGCGGCCACCGCGTCGCCCACCGTGGTCGCGCCCGCGAAGGACGTCGGCGCCGGCGCCGGGTCGTGGTACTCGGTCCGGTCGTCGGCGTCGGTCCCGATCCGGTCGTCGTCGGTCCGGTCGTCGTCGGTCCGGTCGTCCGCGTCGGTCGTCGCCGTCCGGTCGTCGACGTCGGCGGCAGCCTCCGCGTCGGCGCTCTCCCGGGCGTCGTACGCCCGGGTCTCGTCGGGCTCCGCGTCGTCGGCCACCCGGTCGTCGGCGACCGCCGGGTCGTCGAAGGTGCCCCGGTCGTCCAGGGCGTCCTCGGGCACGTCGGCGCGGGTGTCCGCGTCGGTCCGGTGCCCGTCGGCGTCACCCGGGGCCGGGACCGGCACCGGTGCGGACCGGACGGCCTCGGGGTGGTCGGGTGTGACCTGCTGCTCGTGCTGGCGC
Organism: Micromonospora sp. HK10; assembly: GCF_000982955.1. Taxonomy (GTDB): domain Bacteria; phylum Actinomycetota; class Actinomycetes; order Mycobacteriales; family Micromonosporaceae; genus Micromonospora. The sequence goes on from NZ_KQ058825.1 coordinate 1,068, forward strand.
ATGGTGGCGGCCTCCTCAGCGGCTCGGGACGTCGTGCTCGGGGTCGGAGTGGCGCGGCTCCGGCGGCCGGTGGCCGACGGGCTCCTCGCCGAGCAGGTCGGCGAAGAGGGCCCGGTAGTGCACGAGCGCCTGCCGGAGATCCTCGGTGCCGGCCTCACCGCGCTCGTTGCGCAGCCGGATCTCGTGGGCGTCGCGGTAGTGGGTGAGGGTGCGGGCGTGCTCGACGGAGAGGTGGGCGAGCTGCTCGGAGAAGTCGCCGGTGGGGTAGCCCCGCTCGGCGATCAACTGGCTGACCAGCTCGTCGGCCTCGCCGACGGTTTCGGCGGGGGAATCGACGAAGCGGACCTGGAGTTCCTCCCAGGCCGCGGCGTACCGGGCCCGGGACTCGGGGCTCAGCGGGGTGAGTTCCAGCTCGGCGTGCCGGCGCTCCCGCTCCCGCAGCTCCCGCTCGGCGGCGCTGCGGCTGTCCTGCTCCTCGACGGCCCGGTCGTACTCGGGGCCGAAGCGCTGGCGCAGCGCGCGCCGGCGGCTGGCGATCACGGCGACCGCGGCCAGCGCCGCGAGCACTAGAACGACGACGACTATGACGACTACCTGGGTGGACGACATGGCTCCTCCTTCGTCGCTGGTATTCCCTGCGGGCACTGATCGCCAATCCCGATCCGAGGCACTTTCCCGGGCGATTTCCCGTACCCGATCCGCCGGCGGCCACGCCGAAAGGTCTCAGGGGGGAACATCTCGGACGGTAGTGACGAGCGAGACGGCCGGTAGTGCTTCGGGCGGTGATTACGTATCCTGCCCAGGGCGCCCGAGGCGGGGCCCGGCGTCCTGGCCGGATCGCTCCCGGCCCCCGGGCCACGCCACCCCTGCGACACCCTCCGGGCGAGGTTGGATGAACACCCGTGACTGGCCGATCCGCGCCAAGCTGACCGCGCTGGTCATCGGTCCGGTGACCGCGCTGCTGGCGCTCTGGCTCTTCGCCACGACGCTGACCTTCGGGCCCGCCCTCGACCTGCTCGCCGCCCGCACCTACCTCTACGACCTGGGTCGCCCGGGCGAGGCGGCGGTCACCGAGCTGCAACGGGAGCGCCGCCTGTCGGTGGTCCAGCTCGCTGGTGACGCCGCCCTGCCGGCGCTGGCCGAGCAGCGGGCCCGCACCGACCGGGCGGTCGCCGAGCTGCGCCGCCGGGTCGACGGGGAGGCACTGCGGGACGCCGCCGACGGGCTGCTCGACACCCGGCTGGACCAGCTCGCCTCCGCGCTCGACGCGCTGCCCGCCGGGCGCGGCTTCATCGACGCCCGCAAGGTGGACCGGGCCGGCGCCATCGGCCTCTACAGCGGCATGATCAGCTCCGCCTTCCAGGCCTTCGCCGCCATGGCCAACTCGCCCGACACCCAGCTCAACCGGGAGGCCCTGGCGCTCACCGCGCTGGGGCGGGCCCGGGAGCTGCTCGGCCAGACCGACGCCCTGCTGGCCGGCGCGATCACCGCCGGCCGGTACGCCGAGGGCGAGCACGAGCAGCTGGTCCGCACCATCAACAACGGGCGGTTCCTGGCCGAGGACGCGGTGGCCGACCTGCCCGCCGGAGAACGCACGGAGTACCAGCGGCTCACCGAGGGCCCGGACTTCGTCCGGCTGCGCGCCCTCGAGGACCTGCTGATCCGCAGCCCCGAGCTGCCCGCCCGGTTCGACGTACCGGGCTGGGACGCCAGCCAGATCGGCGTCTGGCGGAGCATGCGGGACTTCGAGCTGCGCGGCGCCGACGGGCTGGCCGAGCGGTCCGTGCCGATGGCCGTGGGCATCCTGGTCCGGCTCGGCGCCGCCGGCGTGCTCGGCCTGCTCGCCATCGTGTGCTGCGTGCTGGTCGCGCTGCGGGTCGGTCGCTCACTGGCCCGCCGGCTCACCGGGGTACGCACCGCCGCCCTGGAGATGGCCGAGCACCGGCTGCCCGACGTGGTGGCCCGGCTGCGCCGCGGCGAGGAGGTGGACGTCGCCGCGGAGGCGCCCGAGCTGGACCACGGCGGCGACGAGATCGGCGAGGTGGGGCGGGCCTTCAACGAGATGCGCCGGACCGCCCTGCAGTCCGCCGTCGACGAGGTCACCCTGCGCCGGGGACTCAACGAGGTCTTCCTCAACATCGCCCGGCGCAGCCAGGGCCTGGTACACCGGCAGCTCGCGCTGCTGGACCGGCTGGAACGGCAGACCGAGGACCCGGACGAGCTGGCCGGCCTCTTCCAGGTCGACCACCTGGCCACCCGGCTCCGCCGGCACGCCGAGGACCTGGTCATCCTCGCCGGCGCGGCGCCCGGTCGGGGCTGGCGCAACCCGGTCGCCGCCGTCGACGTGGTCCGCGGCGCGATCTCCGAGGTCGAGTCGTACGACCGGGTGGACGTGGGCGAGGTGCAGCCCGCCGGGGTGCTCGGCCGGGCCGTCGGTGACGTCATCCACCTCCTCGCCGAGCTGGTCGAGAACGCCACCACCTTCTCGCCGCCGGCCAGCCGGATCGACGTCACCGGCCGGGCCACGCCCGACGGGTACGCCTTCGAGATCACCGACCACGGCCTGGGCATGTCGCCGCCGGCCCTGGCGACCGCCAACCGCAAGCTGTCCCGGTCGCCGGAGTTCGACCCGGCGGACAGCGCCCGGCTGGGTCACTTCGTGGTGGCCCGGCTCGCCGCCCGGCACGGCGTCCGGGTCGAGCTGCGGCCGGGCACGCCCGGCGGGGTGACCGCCGTGGTGCACCTGCCGGCCGACCTGATCACCGAAGAGCCGGCGCTGGGATCCACCGGTCCCGGCCCGCGGGGTGCGGTGCCCGACGGCCGGCGGATGGCGCGGGTGACCCGGCTGGGCGGGGGGCCCCGGACGCGACCCGGCCGTCCCGGGCGGGAGCGCGGCGACTCGGCGGTGGTGGCGCTGCCGGCGGCCCGTACCTCCTCCGGGGTCGAACCGGCCGCGGACGGCGACGGCCTGCCCCGCCGGATCCGCCGGCGCGGGACCGTCGCCCGCCCTCGGCCGACGCCCGCGGACGCCCCGTCGTCCCGTACCCCCGACGAGGCCCGCCAGGCCATGTCCGCCCTGCAGGCCGGGACCGCCCGGGGCCGCCGGGACGGCGCCCGGGCCGCCGAAGCGGCCGCCGGGACCGCCCCCTCCCCGCCGGAGCCGGTGCGGGCTCCGCAACCCCCGACCGCGACTGAGAGGGACGCCTAGTGGTGCACACGACGCGGCAGAACGCCGATCTCGACTGGCTGCTCGACGACCTGGTGGAGCGGGTACCGGCCGCCCGCCAGGCGGTGGTGCTCTCGGCGGACGGGCTGCTGCTCGGTGGTTCCGCCGAGCTGAGCCGCACCGACGCGGAGCATCTCTGCGCCCTGGCCTCCGGCTTCTCCAGCCTGGCCAAGGGCGCCACCCGGCACCTCGACGGCGGGGCGGTCCGCCAGACGGTGGTGGAGATGGACTCTGCGTACCTGTTCGTGACGGCGGCCGGGCAGGGCGCCTGCCTGGCCGTGGTCAGCGACGCCGACGCCGACATCGGGCTGGTGGCGTACGAGATGGCCATGCTGGTGATCCGGGTCGGCGAGAACCTCAGCGCACCGGCCCGTACGGCGTCCGGGGCCGGCGATGCGGGCTGAGTCGCCGGGCCCGCAGCACGAGTGGCTGGACGGCGCGGCCGGCCCGGTGGTCCGCCCGTACACGCTGACCGGCGGCCGGGTGCGGCCGCCGGTGGACGGCTTCGACCTGGTGGCGTTCGTGCTCGCCACGTCGGCCCGGGGCGGGACCGGCGGGCCCGGCCTGCAGCCGGAGCACCGGCGCCTGGTCGAGTTGGCCCGGCAACCTGTCGCGGTGGCCGACCTCGCCGCCGACCTCGACCTCGCCGTCGGCGTGGTCCGGGTGCTGCTCGGCGACCTGCTCGCCCGGGGGCTCGTCGCGGTGCACCAGCCGCCGCCCGCCGCGTATCTGCCCGACGACAACATCCTCAAGGCGGTGGTCAGTGGACTCCGTGCGCTTTGACCGGGACGCGGCCAGCCCGCAGGTCCCGCTGGCCCTCAAGATCCTCATTGCCGGTGGCTTCGGCGCCGGCAAGACGACGCTGGTGAGCGCGTTGAGCGAGGTCCGGCCGTTGCAGACCGAGGAGGTGCTGACCGGTGCCTCGATCGGCACCGACGACACCTCGGGGGTCGAGGAGAAGACCACCACCACGGTGGCGATGGACTTCGGCCGGATCACCATCAACGACGACCTCCAGGTCTACCTGTTCGGCACCCCCGGCCAGGACCGGTTCTGGTTTCTCTGGGACGAGCTGGCCTTCGGCGCCCTGGGCGCCGTGGTGCTGGCCGACACCCGCCGGCTGGCCGACTGCTTCCCCTCGATCGACTACTTCGAGCAACGCGGCATCCCGTTCGTGGTCGGGGTGAACTGTTTCGACGGGGCGCGGCGGTTCGGCCTGGAGGCGGTGCGTGACGCGCTGGACCTGGATCCGGAGGTGCCGCTGGTGCTCTGCGACGCCCGGGACCGGCAGTCCGGCAAGCTGGTGCTGATCTCCCTGGTCGAGCACGTCGCCCGGCAGCGGGGCGAGCCGGTGCCGGTGGGCTGACCGCGCCGGACGCGGGCGGACCGGCGGGAAAGCCGGCCAACCGGGCGGCTCGTCCGGATGCCTCTGGTTGGATCGACGCAGGGACGGCGGAAGGTGGGAGCGGTGACCGGAACGGGCGCGATCGTCCATATCGGCGGTTACACGGCGGAGGCCGGCGGGCGGGCCGAGGGCATCGTCGCGGCCCGCCGCGACCCGGTGACCGGCGCGCTGACTCCGCTCGGCACCGCGGCGGTCACCCCCGCGCCCTCGTTCCTGGTCCGGCACCCCACGCTGCCCGTCCTGTACGCGGTCAACGAGCTGGCCGACGGCCGGGTCAGCGCGTTCCGGGTCGCCGCGGACGGCGACCTCGCTCCGCTCGGCGTCCGCCCGACCGGTGGGGCCGAGCCCTGCCACCTTGCGGTCACGCCGGACGGCGGGCACCTCGTGGTGGCGAACTACGGTGGCGGCAGCCTGGCCGTCTTCCCGCTCGACGGCGACGGCGCGCCGGGGGAGCGCACCGACCTGGTCCGGCACGAGGGCCACGGGGCCGACCCGCGGCGGCAGGAGCGGGCGCACTGCCACATGGTCTCGCCCGGGCCGGCGGGCGGCCCGCTGCTCGCCGTGGACCTGGGCACCGACTCGGTCTACCGGTACGACCTCGACGCCGCCACCGGCCGGCTGGTGCCCCGGGCGCCCCGGTTGCGCACCCCGGCGGGCACCGGGCCGCGGCACCTGGCCCGGCATCCGGACGGGCGGCGCTGCTGGCTGGTCGGCGAGCTGGACGCCACGGTCACCGGGTACGACTTGACCGACGACGGCGCCCTGCACCAGCGGGTGCGGGTGGACGCCAGCGGGCGGACCGGCCACGTCCAGCCCTCGGAGGTGGCGGTGGATCCGCGGGGGCGCTTCCTCTACGTCGGCAACCGGGGGGTCGGCACGGTGGCGGTCTTCGCGCTGGCGGGTGCGGTGCCCGAGCTGGTCGCCGAGGTCGACACCGGCGGGGAGTGGCCGCGGCACTTCGCCCTCACCGGCGAGCACCTCTACGTGGCCGACGAGCGCGCCGACATGATCAGGATTTTCCGGGTGGACCCGGACACCGGGGTTCCGGAGCCGCTGGGTGAGCCGGTGCCGGTGCCGAGCCCGACCTGCGTGCTGCCGTGACGGACCGGCTCCGGACCGCTGTCCATCGTGGACTCCGGCCACGCCCGATGACTGACTGATCACTCAAAGTAGTTTTTTGCCGATCCACTATTGCTCCTGAGTAACTTTCGTCCGAACGGTTGTGGCAGTAACCCCACGAGATACGCAAGATGGTCACCGTGTCTGGCCGCCATCGCATGCGTTCAAGCCTCCGTGGAGCAGGTGCCGCCGCGGCGGCCACCGCGCTCGTCGTCGTCGTAGCCGGCTCCTGGTTCGGCTACCAGCAGCTGGCGGGCCCGTCCTGCTCCGGTCGGATCCAACTGTCGGTGGCGGCCGCGCCGGAGATCGCCCCGGCGATCAAGGGGGCCGCCGACCAGTGGGTCGCCGACGGCGCGGCGGTCGGCGGGACGTGCATCGCGGTGAACGTGATCTCCTCCGACGCGGTGGACGTGGCGGCCACCGTGGCCAGCAAGCACGGCGCCACGCTGGCCGGCGTCGGGCAGGCCAACGGCACGGCGGTGACCCCGGACGTCTGGGTGCCCGACTCCTCGACCTGGCTGCTGCGGCTCAAGAGCGGCGGCGCGACCGCCTTCGCCCCGGCGAACGGGGTGTCCATCGCGCGCAGCCCGGTGGTGGTCGCCATGCCGGAGCCGCTGGCGTCCCGGATCGGCTGGCCGGGCAAGAAGGTCACCTGGACCGACCTGCTGCGCCAGGTGACCACCGGCAAGCAGCCGCTGCGGGCGGGCATCGTCGAGCCGACCCAGGACGCCGCCGGGCTGTCCGGGCTGCTCTCGCTGACCGCCGCGGCGAGCGCCAGCGGTTCCGCCGGCTCACCGCAGGCCAAGGAGGCCATGGTGGCGGCGCTGCGGGCGCTGGCAACCAACCGCTCCTCGCTCCGGCAGGACCTGCTCGCCCGCTTCCCGCGCTCCTCCGATCCGACGTCCGTCATCAACGGGCTGGGCGCTGCGGCGCTGTCGGAGGAGGACGTGATCGCCTACAACAACACCAAGCCGCCGATCCCGCTGGCCGCGCTCTACCCCGAGCCGTCGCCGATGCCGCTGGACTACCCGTTCGCGGTGCTGCCGGGCATCGAGCCGGTCAAGGCGTCCGCGGCGCGGGTGCTCTTCGAGGTGCTCACCACCCAGAAGTTCAAGGACCGGCTGGCCGTGCAGGCGCTGCGCGCCCCGGACGGCAACTGGGGTGAGGGCTTCAAGGCGCCGCAGGGTGCCCCGAGCCCGGCCAACGGCGGCGCGAGCGCCGTCCCGCCGGTCGGCCAGGGCGGCGCGGCGGACCTCGACCCGATCGCCATCGCGAAGGCCACCACGACCTGGTCGGCGGCCACCCAGTCCGGCCGGATGCTCTGCGTCATCGACGTCTCCGGCTCGATGAAGAAGCCGGTGGCGACCGCCAACGGCGCCAGCCGGGAGCAGGTCACGGTGGCCGCCGCCACCGGCGGCCTGGACCTGTTCGACGACTCCTGGTCGATCGGCCTCTGGACCTTCTCCACCAACCTGCGCGGGTCGCAGGACTGGAACGAGGTGGTGGGGATCAGACCGCTGTCGAGCAACCGGGCGCCGATCCAGCGCGGACTGGCCTCGATCAAGCCCTCCAACGGCGACACCGGGCTCTACGACACCCTGCTGGCGGCCTACAAGGAGGTCCAGCGGGACTGGGAGCCGGGCAAGGTCAACTCGGTGGTGCTCTTCACCGACGGTCAGAACGACGACGACAACGGCATCAGCCGGGCCCAGCTCATCCAGCAGCTCAGGAAGATCAAGGACCCGGAGCAGCCGGTGCGGGCCATCGTCATCGGCATCGGCACCGAGGTCAACAAGGCCGAGTTGGACGCGATCGCGCACGAGGCCGACGGGGCGGCCTTCGTGGCCACCGACCCGACCAAGATCGGTGAGATCTTCCTCCAGGCGATCGCGCTGCGCCCCCAGGCGCCGCGCTGATCCGCCGGCTCGCGACAGGCGATCCGCCGTACCGGTGAACCGGTGCGGCGGAACGCTTTCCGGGCCGGAAAGTGACACAGCAACACGTCGGCATCAATCATCATCAATAATTATCGAGGCAGGATCTCGGTGCGCTCCGGGTCGGCGACCGTCCGTCGGCGTCGCCCGCCGCGGAGCCGTCCGGCGCGAGGTGGGGAGGAGGGCCGATGAGCACGGCCACGCTGCTGACCCCCGCCACCACCTCGGCGCGGCCCGGTGGCGGCGGCCCCGGCTCCGCAACCCGCGCCGCCGAACGGGCGTACCTCCGGACTCTCGTGGTGCTGGACACCGCCGTGCTGGCGGTGGCGATCCTCGTCGGGTACGTCGGCCGGTTCGGCGACGACCGGCCGAGCGGCTCGGAGATCCCGTACGTGCTGTTCGCGCCCGGGCTCCTGGTGGTCTGGTTGATCTCGCTGCGCGCGATGGGCTGCTACGACGACCGCGTGCTGGGCTACGGCGCGGACGAGTACCGGCGGGTCAGCTCGGCGAGCCTGCGGCTGGCCGGCGGCATCGCGATCACCGGGTACATCGCCGACGTGGGCGTCTCCCGGGGCTTCCTGGCCATCTCCTTCGTGGTGGGCACCCTCGGCCTGGAGGTGGCCCGGTTCGGTGCCCGCAAGCGGCTGCACCGGGCCCGGTACCGGGGCCGGGGCTGGTCCCGCAAGGTGCTGGTGGTCGGTGACACCGCCCACGTGCTGGAACTGGTGCACACCCTGCACCGCGAGCCGTACGCCGGCTACCGGGTGGTCGGCGCCTGCATCCCGGACGCGCTGCTCGCCCCGGTGCCGCAGCGGCTCGGCGACGTGCCGGTGGTCGGGTCGTTCCGCGGCATCCCGGAGGCGGCCACCGCCATCGGCGCGGACACCGTCGCGGTGACGGCGTCCGGTGAGCTGACCGCGACCCGGCTGCGTCGCCTCGGCTGGCAGCTGGAGGGCACCGGGGTCGACCTGGTCGTGGCGCCGGCGCTGACCGACGTCGCCGGCCCGCGGATCCACACCCGCCCGGTCGCCGGCCTGCCGCTGATCCACGTCGAGGCGCCCGAGTTCCGGGGTGCCCGGAAGCTGGTCAAGGGCTTCGTGGACCGGTCGGTGTCGCTGGTCGCGCTGCTCCTGCTACTGCCGGCGCTGCTGGTGATCGCGCTCGCCATCAAGCTGGACAGCCGCGGGCCGGTGCTGTTCCGGCAGGTCCGCGTCGGCCAGGGCGGCCGGGAGTTCGGCGTCTTCAAGTTCCGGACCATGGTGGTCAACGCCGACGCCCTGCTGGCCGAGCTGGCCGCGCGGAACGAGACCGACGGGCTGATGTTCAAGATGCGCGACGACCCGCGGGTGACCCGGGTCGGCCGGCTGCTGCGCAAATGGTCCCTGGACGAGCTGCCCCAGCTGGCCAACGTGCTGCTCGGCCAGATGAGCCTGGTCGGCCCCCGGCCGCCGCTGCCCTCCGAGGTGGCCCGCTACGACGGCGATGTCGCCCGCCGCCTCCTGGTCAAGCCCGGCATGACCGGCCTCTGGCAGGTCAGCGGCCGGTCCGACCTGAGCTGGGAGGACGGCATCCGGCTGGATCTCTACTACGTGGAGAACTGGTCGCTCGCCGCCGACCTGACCATCCTCTGGAAGACCTTCGGCGCGGTGCTGCGCAGCCGCGGCGCGTACTGAGCCGGCGGGCCGGTCAGGGCTGCGGGCCGAACCAGTCCAGGCAGACCACCACGGCGTCGTCGACCAGGTCACCGGTGACGAAGGCGCGCAGGTCACCGATGAGCGAGCGGACCGCGTCCAGCGGCTCCATCGGCCCGGTCCGGCGCAGGAACCGGTCCAGCGCGGTCTCGCCGTACCGGACCCGCTCGGCGGTCGCGTCGATCACCCCGTCGCTGACCACGAAGAGCCGATCGCCGGGACGGAGCAGGAACCGCTGCTCCTGGTAGTCCGTGCCGTCGAACATGCCGAGCGGGAACTGCTTCGTCAGCGCCTGCTCGGTCACCTCGGCGTCGCGCAGCCGCAGCAGGCGGGGCGACCCGGCGTCGACCACGGTCATCGTCCCGGTGGCGAGGTCCAGCTCCAGCAGCAGCGCGGAGAGGTGCTGCCCGCCCCGGTGCAGCGCGTAGACCGCCTGGTCCGCCAGGGCGGCCTGGTCGGCCAGGGCGAGCCGGGCCCGGCGGGCGTTGCGCAGCGCGTGGGTGGCCAGCGAGGTGAGCATCGACGCGGCCACCCCCTCCCCGGAGCCGTTGATCACCGAGAGCCAGAGCCGGGTGCCGTCGTCGGACCAGTCGAAGCCGTCGCCGCGCACCGCGTACGCCGGCTCGAGCTGCCCGGCGAGGCTGAACGAGGGCCGGATCCGGCTGCGGCCGGGCAGCAGCTCCCACTGCATCTCCGCGGCGAGCGTGAGCCGCCGGTCGCGCCGCGCGGTGAGGTAGATGTCGGTGGTGGCGGCCACCGCGGCCAGCTCGTGGCCCAGCGCGGTGGCGATCGCGTCCAGTTCGCGCAGGGCGTCCGGATCGCTCGGCACCGGCGAGACGTGCAGCACCCCGCGCCGCTCGCCGCGCATCCCCACCGGGAACCAGCCGGTGCCCGCCGCGACGACCGGCTCCTGGTGGTCGAAGCAGCGCCAGGCCGGGTGGCCCGGCCCGGAGACGGGCTCGCCCTCGCCGAGCGGCAGCAGTACGGCCAGCCGGTAGTCGACCTGGTAGAGCTCCGTCCGGGTGATGCCGTACGACCGTTCCAGCTCGGCGGCGAGCCGGTCGACGAGCAGATCCGTCGGGGCCTCGGTGAGAGTCCGCCGCGCCCGATCCTCCGGTCCGCTCATCTTTGCTCCTTTGCACAGGTCGTCGGCCTGGTGGGGCGGGTAGTCTCGGGCCCACCATGGCCGAAGAACGCGGTCCGTACGGACCTGATGCGAGTATGGCCGCCGCGCTGGACGAGGCGGCGGCCACCCTGCTGGCTGTCTGGGAGGCCGCCCGGGAGCGGACCACGAGCCGGCTCTCCGGCGCCCAGTTGCGCGCGGTCATGGTCGTGGAGCAGTACGACGGGATCAACCTGCGCCGCCTCGCCACGCTGACGGACATGCTGCTCTCCTCGGCCAGCCGGCTCTGCGACCGCCTGGTGGCGGCCGGGATGCTCGAGCGCGAGCCCGGCCGGTACGACCGGCGGGAGATCTCGCTGCACCTCACGCCGGCGGCGATCCGCCTCCTCAACGAGCTGCGAACCGACCGGCGGCAGCGGCTGGAGCGGATCCTGGCCGGGATGAGCGCGGAGGGCCGGGCCGCCCTGCTGCGCGGCATGCGGGAGTTCGACGAGGCCGCCCGGCGGGGCGAGGCCGCCGCCACGGAGGGGGTGGTGCTGCTCCAGCCGGCCGGCGAGCCGGTGGGGACCGCACCGGCCGGCACCGCGCCGGGCGAGCGGGGTCCGGCGCAGACCGGCGAGCCACCCGTGGCCCGCACCGCCTGACCGCGGCCCTGCCTGGGCCCGGCCGTCCGGGTCCGGGCTCCGTCGACCCAGCGGCCCACGTCCGGGCCCCGGTCGGCGGGCAGGTCAGGTCCGGGCAGGTCAGGTCCGGGCGGGTCAGGCCGGGGCGGGGTAACACGAGCCGGCCGGGCGGGTCAGGCCGGGGTCGGGGTCACCACGAGCCGGCCGGGCGGGTCAGACCCGGGTCGGGGTCACCACGAGCATGGCGATGTCGTCGTGGACCTGCTCGCCGAGCCAGCCGTCCACCAGCCGGAGCAGCCGGTCCACCAGCACGGCCGGCGGCTGGCCGGCGGCGGGGGCCAGCGCCGCCCGCAGCCGCGGCTCGCCGAACATCTCCAGCCCGCCCGGGCCGCCGCGGGCCTCGGTCACCCCGTCGGTGTACGCCACCAGCAGGTCGCCGGGCGCGAGCCGTACCTCGGCCGCGCCGAACCGGGCGGCGGCCAGCGCCCCGACCGGCATGCCGCCCACCCGCACCGGCTCGATCCCGCCGCCGGCGCGGACCACCAGCGGGTCGGGGTGGCCGCCGCCGGCCAGCCGGACCCGCAGCCCGCCGTCCGGCTCGCGGGTGAGGGCGCCCAGCAGCAGCGTGGTGAACTGGGCCCGCCGGGCCGCGCCCGGCGCGTCGAGCAGTGCCCGGTTGAGCAGGCTCAGCAGCTCCCGCGGCCGCGGCTCGACCAGGCGCAGCGTGCGCAGGGACTGGCGTACCCGGCCGGTCAGCACGGCCGCCCCGACCCCCTTGCCGCACACGTCGCCGAGGGCGAAGAGCGCGCCCGCCCCGGTGGGGAAGAGGTCGTAGAAGTCGCCGCCGATGCGCAGGCCGTCGCCGGCCGCCCGGTAGCCGCCGGCCAGCGTCATGCCCGCCACCGGTGGCAGGTCCGGCGGGAGGAGGCTGTGTTGCAGGACGCGGGCCAGGTGGGTCTGCTCGCCGAAGAGTTGGGCGGCGGCGAGCGCGGCGCCGGCCCGGGCGGCGAACTCCCGGGCCAGGGCCAGCTCCCGCTGGTCGAACCCGGGCCGGTCGGGGCGGCGGACCAGGATCAGCGCGCCGGCCGCGCCGCCGGCACCGCCCATCGGGCTGACCAGCACGGCGCCGGGCCGGCCGAAGCCGGCGGGCAGCACCGCGGTCAGCTCGGCCGCCCACCAGGGGACCGGTTCCGGTGCGGCACCGTCGAGGGCCTCGACCAGTCCCGGTACGGCGTCGAGCAGGGCCGGGTCGCCGACGCCGGTGGCCGGACCGGGGTCCCCGGCGGCGTACCGGATCCAGTGCGGGACCGGCCCGGCCGGGGGTGGCGGGCGGTGCACGACCAGCGCGGCGTCGGCCAGGTAGGGCACCGGCAGGGTGACGGCGGCCCGCAGCGCCTGGTCCCGGTCCAGGGAGAGGCCGAGCCGGCTGCCGGCCTGGGCCAGGAAGTCGGTGCGAGAGCGTTCGGCGAGCAGCGCCGCGGCCCGGGCCCGCTCCTCGGTGACGTCCCGCACGTACCAGGCGCTGCGCCCGCCGGACAGTTCACGCCGCAGCCCGTGCAGGTGCCGGCCGTGGTGCTCGGCGTCGAAGCTGTCGGCGCCCTCGCGGACCGCGTCGGCCAGGCCGGGCACCGCGCCGGCGGCCAGGTCGGCGCCGGGGCGCAGCTCCGGGAAGAAGGCGCCGGCGAGCGCGTTGACCAGGGTCACCCGGCCGTCGTGGTCGGTGGTGACGACCGCCTCGGCGAGGCCGTCCAGCAGCTCCCGGGCGAGGTGCGGGTCGGCCGGCAGCGTGCTCCCGGCCGCGTCGGACGGGGAGGTCCGGTCGCCGCCGTTGACCGGCCCGGCGAGGCCACCCCGGGGTGTCGTGGTCACCGCCGCTCGCGGCGCGCCCCGGCCGGCGGACCTGTACGCATGCTGTCGGTGCACCTCTCGGTTGCCGGGTCGGTTGCCTGCCGGCCAGCGTACCGAGGGGCGTCCCGGCGCCGCACCGAGCAAGCCTCAGGTCAGCCGGGACGGGCCAACCAGCCGACCGGTTGGTCGACGATGCGGCGGACCATCGAGGCGGCCCCGCCGACCGCGGCGGACTGGGCGCCGAGCGCCGCCGGGCGGACGGTGACCGGTGACCACGCGGCGGTGAGGACCCGCCGGGAGACCTCCGCGACCACCGGCGGGCGCAGCCAGGGGGCGAGCGGGGCGTATCCGCCGCCGAGCACCACGGTGTCCAGGTCCAGCAGGTTGACCACGCCCGCCACGGCCACCCCGAGGGCGGTGCCGGCGTCCGCCAGGGCGGCCAGGGTGGCCGGGTCGCCGGCCCCGGCCAGGTCCGCCAGCCGGGCCGCGGCGGTGTCGGCGGGCAGGTCGGCGCCGGCCAGCCCGGCGGCGGCCAGGATCGCCTCCTGGCCGGCGTACCGCTCCAGGCAGCCCTGGCCACCGCAGCGGCAGGGACGCCCGCGCGGGTCCACCGGGATGTGCCCGATCTCGCCGCTCCAGCCGCGGGCGCCCCGGTAGAGCGCCCCGTCGAGGACGATCCCGGCGCCGATGCCGATCTCCCCCGAGACGTGCAGGAAGCTGGCCGGTCCGGGTGGCCCGGCGTGCAGCTCGCCGAGGGCGGCCAGGTTCGCCTCGTTCTCCACCAGCAGCGGCGGGATCCCCGCCACCGGCTCGACCAGCGGCCGGTCGGCGAGCAGCGCGGGAACGTCCACGTCCCGCCAGCCCAGGTTGGGCGCGAGCCGCACCCGCCCGCCCTCGCCCACCAGGCCGGGCACCGCGAGCGCGGCGCCGGCCAGGGTCAGGCCGTCGCGTACCGCCGCCGCCCGGGCCTCGGCGGCGAGTGCGGCCAGCCGGGCCAGCGCGTCGGCGGGGGAGACCGGGCGCAGGTCGGCTCGGCGCACCAGGTGGTGGCGGACCGTGCCGGTCAGGTCGACCACGCAGGCGGCCAGGTAGTCGACGTTGATCTCCAACCCGAGCCCGGCCGGGCCGTCGGCGGCCAGCACCAGCCCGCGGGCCGGACGCCCGGCGCCGCTGCGGGGCGCCGGGTCCGCCTCGGCGACCAGCCGGCCGGCGATCAGGTCGTCGACGACGGCGGAGACGGTGGCCCGGGTCAGCCCGGTGGCGGCGGCGAGCTCGGCGCGCGAGGGCGGGCGATCGGCGGCCGCGATGCGCCGGAGCACCACCGCGAGGTTGAGCTCGCGGAGGCTGCCCTGCCGGACCGCCCCGGCGGTGCTCGTGCTGGTCACCCCTTGACACTGCCACACCGCAGTCATTTAATTCAACCGTTGAACAAATTGGCGACAACACCACCGGAGGTCCGCCATGGCACCCCGTCCCACCCCTGCCGACAAGTTCTCCTTCGGGCTCTGGACGGTCGGCTGGCCGGCCCGCGACCCGTTCGGCGACGCGACCCGGCCCGACCTGGACCCGGTCGAGGCCGTCCACAAGCTGGCCGAGCTCGGCGCCTACGGGATCACCTTCCACGACGACGACCTGGTCCCGTTCGGCGCCGACGCGGCCACCCGGGACCAGCACATCGCCCGGTTCCGCAAGGCCCTCGAAGAGACCGGCCTGGTGGTGCCGATGGTCACCACCAACCTCTTCACCCACCCCGTCTTCAAGGACGGCGGCTTCACCAGCAACGACCGTGACGTGCGCCGGTACGCGCTGCGCAAGGTGCTGCGCAACGTCGACCTCGCCGCCGAGCTGGGCGCCAAGACCTTCGTGATGTGGGGCGGCCGGGAGGGCGCCGAGTACGACCTGGCCAAGGACGTCCGCTCGGCCCTGGACCGCTACCGCGAGGCCGTGGACCTGCTCTGCCAGTACGTCGTCGACCAGGGCTACGACCTGCGCTTCGCCCTCGAGCCGAAGCCGAACGAGCCGCGCGGCGACATCCTGCTGCCCACCGTCGGGCACGCGCTCGCCTTCATCTCCACCCTGGCCCGCCCGGAGCTGGTCGGGCTGAACCCCGAGGTCGGGCACGAGCAGATGGCCGGGCTGAACTTCG
This sequence comes from Micromonospora sp. HK10, assembly GCF_000982955.1. Classification (GTDB taxonomy): domain Bacteria; phylum Actinomycetota; class Actinomycetes; order Mycobacteriales; family Micromonosporaceae; genus Micromonospora. The sequence continues at coordinate 16,183 of NZ_KQ058825.1, forward strand.
CCCACGGCATCGCCCAGGCGCTCTGGCAGGGCAAGCTGTTCCACATCGACCTCAACGGCCAGCGCGGCATCAAGTACGACCAGGACCTGGTCTTCGGCCACGGTGACCTGCTCAACGCGTTCGCCCTGGTCGACCTGCTGGAGAACGGCGGCCCGAACGGCGGCCCCGCGTACGACGGGCCCCGGCACTTCGACTACAAGCCGTCCCGGACCGAGGACATGACCGGGGTGTGGGCCTCGGCGGCCGCGAACATGCAGACGTACCTGCTGCTCAAGGAGCGGGCCGCGGCGTTCCGGGCCGACCCGGAGGTGGTCGAGGCGCTGGCCGCCAGCAAGGTCGGCGAGCTGGCCACGCCGACCCTGGGCGACGGCGAGGGCTACGCCGAGCTGCTCGCCGACCGCGCCGCGTTCGAGGAGTTCGACCCGGCGGCCGCCGGGGCGAAGGGCTTCGGTTTCGTGCGGCTCAACCAGCTCGCCGTCGAGCACCTGCTCGGCGCGCGCTGAGGCCGGCCGCCATGCCGCTCGTCGCCGGGGTGGACTCGTCCACCCAGTCCTGCAAGGTGGTCGTCCGGGACGCGGAGACCGGCGCGTTGGTCCGGCAGGGCCGCGCGCCGCACCCCGACGGCACCGAGGTCGACCCGCACGCCTGGTGGGACGCGCTGCTGGCGGCCGTCGACCAGGCCGGCGGGCTGGCCGACGTGGCCGTCGTGGCGGTCGCCGGCCAGCAGCACGGCATGGTCTGCCTGGACGAGGCGGGCCAGGTGGTCCGGCCGGCGCTGCTCTGGAACGACACCCGGTCCGCCGACGCCGCCCGCGACCTGGTCGCCGAGGCCGGCGCCGGCGAGTCCGGCCGCCGGTTCTGGGCGGACGAGACCGGTTCCGTGCCGGTGGCCAGCTTCACCGCCACCAAGCTGCGCTGGCTGGCCCGGCACGAGCCGGCGAACGCCGACCGGGTGGCGGCGGTCTGCCTGCCGCACGACTGGCTCACCTGGCGGCTCGCCGGCGCGCCCGGACTGGACGCGCTGCGCACCGACCGGGGCGACGCCAGCGGCACCGGCTACTGGTCGCCCCGGACCGGCGGATACCGGCTGGACCTGCTGGAGCGGGCCCTCGGGCGGCGGGTGCGGGTGCCGGAGGTGCTCGGCCCGGCGGAGCCGGCCGGCCGGCTCGACCCGGCGGTGCTACCGGGATCCGACGGCGCGGCCGGACCCGTCCTGCTCGGGCCCGGCACCGGCGACAACGCCGCGGCCGCGCTCGGCGTGGGGGCCGGGCCGGGCGACGTGGTCGTCTCGATCGGCACCTCGGGCACCGTGTTCGCGGTGGCCGACACGCCCGCCGCCGACCCGACCGGCGCGGTGGCCGGTTTCGCCGACGCCACCGGCCGGTTCCTGCCGCTGGTCTGCACGCTCAACGCGGCCCGGGTGCTGGACGCCGCCGGGACCCTGCTCGGGGTCGGCCACGACGAGCTGAGCGAGCTGGCGCTGGCCGCCCCGCCCGGCGCGGACGGGCTGGTCATGGTGCCGTACCTGGAGGGGGAGCGGACCCCGGACCGGCCCACCGCCACCGGCGCCCTGCACGGCCTCACCCTGGGCACGTCGAGCCCGGCCCACCTGGCCCGGGCCGCCGTCGAGGGCATGCTCTGCGCGCTCGCCGACGGCCTCGACGCGCTGACCGCGCAGGGGGCCCGCGCGGACCGGATCATCCTGGTCGGTGGCGGGGCCCGCTCCGCGGCCGTACGCCGGATCGCGCCCCAGGTCTTCGGCCGCCCCGTGGTGGTCCCGCCGCCCGGCGAGTACGTCGCCGACGGGGCCGCCCGCCAGGCCGCCTGGGTCGCCCTCGGCGGCGCGACGCCGCCGTCGTGGACCCTCGCCGACACCGAGGAGTACGCGGCACAGCCGGTGCCCGCCATCCGGGAGCGCTACGCGCGGGCCCGGGACCTGGTCGTCGACCGGGTAGCGGGCTGAGTCGCACGCGCCGCCGGCGGTCGGCGTACCGCCGGCGGCGCCCCGCCCGGTTCCGCCGGGTCGGCTGGCGGCCGGCGGCCGATCCTGGTTGGGTGCCAGGCATGACCTTGGGCACCGAGCGCACCACCCGGGGCGGGGGAGCGGCCCACCGGCTCTACAGCGTGGTCGTGTTCGTGCTGCTGGCCTCCCTGGACAACGTGGCGATCGGCCTGGTTCCCCCGCTGTACGGGCCGATCTCCGGCGCGCTCGGCGTGCCGCAGCGGCTGCTCGGGCTGGTCACCGCGGTGAGTTTCCTGGTCAGCGCGGTCGCCGCGGTCGGCTGGGCGTACGTGGGTGACCGGACCAACCGCAAGCCGCTGCTCATGGTGGGCACGCTGATCTGGGCGGCCGGCACCGGGGGCAGCGCGCTGGCCCAGCACTACCCGACGTTCCTCGCCGCGCAGCTGGTCGCGGCGGTCGGGCTGGGCGCGGTCGGCTCGGTCGGCTTCTCGGTGGTCACCGACCTGATCTCGCCGCGCCGCCGGGGCCTGGTGATGAGTTTCTGGGGGCTGTCGCAGGGGGTGGGCACGCTGGCCGGCACGCTGGCCGGCGGCCTCCTCGGCGCGGTCGACTGGCGGCGCCCGTTCCTGGTGCTCACCGTGGTCGGGCTGGCCGCCACCGTGGCGTACCTGTTCACCTACGACATCCGGCGCGGGCAGAGCGAGCCGGAGCTGGCCGCGGCGCTCGACGCGGGCGGCGAGTACGACTACCGGATCAGCCGCGCCGACCTGCCCCGGATCCTGGCCCGGCGGACCAACCGCTGGCTGATCCTGCAGGGGCTGACCGCGCAGGCCGCGTTCGGTTCGCTGGTCTGGCTGCCGGTGCTGTTCAGCCAGCGGGCCGAGGCGCAGGGCTACTCGGCGGCCACCGCCGTGGTGGTCGGCAGCGTCTTCGCCACCCTGTTCCAGCTCGGCGGGGTGCTGTCGATCGTGGGTGGGCTGGCCGGCGACGCGCTGCAACGGCGTACCCCGAGCGGGCGGGCCCTGGTCGCGGCCGTGGGCATCCTCGCGGCCGTACCGTTCTACCTGGTCCTGTTCTTCGTGCCGATCCGGATCGACGTGCCGGACGGCGGCAGCTCCGGCGCGGTGATCGGCGCGGTGCTGCGCAGCGTGGTAACCGAGCCGACGGTCGGGCTGAGCCTGCTCGCGGCCGTGCTCGCCCTCGCGTTGACGTCGGCCAACTCGCCGAACTGGTTCGCGCTGATCGCGGACGTCAACCCGCCGGAGCACCGGGGCACCGTCTACAGCCTCGGCAACCTGGTCAACGGGGTGGGCCGGGCGGCCGGCAACGGGCTGGTCGGGGTGGCCTTCGCCGGGCTGCGGGCGGCCTTCCCGCCGCCGCTGAACTACGCCGTCGGGCTGGCCGCGTTCCAGCTCTTCTTCATCCCCACCGGCGTCATGTACTGGCGGGCCGCGCGCACCTCGCCGGGGGACATCGAGGCCGTCCACGACCTGCTGCACGCCCGCGCCGACCGCCTGTGAGCACGGGATCCCCGGTCCACGTCACGCGGCGCGGACCGGGGACCCGCCGCACACCTCAGCCGCGGTACCACACGGTGACGTCGGTGCCGACGGCGTCGCCGTCCAGCGGGGCGCTGGCGGCCAGCACCTCGGCGCCGGCCGGCAGCGGCACCGGCGCCGCGCCGAAGTTGGTCAGCACGGTGAGCCCCCGGTTGGTGAAGGTGAGCACCTCGTCGCCGGAGGAGAGCCAGCGCAGCGGCCCGCGCCCGAGGCCGTGCTCGCGCCGCAGCCGCAGCGCCGTCCGGTACAGCTCGTAGGTCGAGCCGGGCACGCCCTGCTGCCGGTCGAGCGCGTACTCGGCCCAGCTCGGGGGCTGGGGGAGCCAGCTCGCGTCGGTCGGTCCGAAACCGTACGACGGCGCGTCGGCCTCCCACGGGATCGGCACCCGGCAGCCGTCCCGGCCGCGCTGGGTGTGCAGGCTGCGCTCCCAGGTCGGGTCCTGCCGGGCCTCGTCGGGGAGCGTGGTGTGCTCCGGCAGCCCCAGCTCCTCACCCTGGTAGAGGTAGGCCGAGCCGGGCAGGGCCAGCATCAGCAGGCTGGCCGCCCGGGCCCGGCGCAGGCCGAGCGCGGCGTCCGGCTGCGGGTCGCCGATGCCGATGCCGTTCGGCCGGCCACCGCTGACCGGCAGGCCGAGCCGGGACGCGTGCCGGACCACGTCGTGGTTGGAGAGCACCCAGGTGGTCGGCGCGCCGACCGAGTCGGTGGCCTCCAGCGAGCGGGTGATCACCGCGTACTGGGCCGGGGCGGTCCAGGAGGCGAGCAGGTACTCGAAGTTGAACGCCTGGTGCATCTCGTCGGGGCGGACGTAGCGGGCCAGCCGCTCGGCCGGTTCGACCCAGGCCTCGGCGACCAGGACCCGCTCGCCGGCGTAGCCGTCGAGCAGCCGGCGCCACTCCCGGTAGATCTCGTGCACGCCGTCCTGGTCCCACATCGGCGGGCGGGGCTGGTCGACCTCCTGGCCGGAGAGGATCTCCTGCGGCTCCTGCCAGTCGGCCAGGTCGGCCTGCTTGATCAGGCCGTGCGCCACGTCCACCCGGAAGCCGTCCACCCCGCGGTCCAGCCAGAACCGGAGGATGTCCAGGAACTCGGCGCGCACCTCCGGGTTGTCCCAGTTCAGGTCCGGCTGGCCGGAGTCGAACAGGTGCAGGTACCACTGCCCGTCCGGCAGCCGGGTCCAGGCCGGGCCGCCGAAGACGCTCTGCCAGTCGTTGGGCGGCTGCGCGCCCTGCGGGCCCCGGCCGTCCCGGAACACGTACCGCTGCCGCTCGGCGCTGCCGGGGGCGGCGGCGAGCGCGGCCTCGAACCAGCGGTGCCGGGACGAGGTGTGGTTGGGCACCAGGTCGACGATGACCCGCAGCCCGCGCGCCTTCGCCTCGGCGATCATCTTGTCGGCGTCGGCCAGGGTGCCGAAGAGCGGGTCGACGTCCCGGTAGTCGGCCACGTCGTACCCGGCGTCGGCCTGCGGTGACGGGTAGAACGGTGACAGCCACACCGCGTCGACGCCCAGCTCGGCGAGGTGACCGAGGCGGGCCGTGATGCCGGGGAGGTCACCGATGCCGTCGCCGTCGGAGTCGGCGAACGAACGCGGGTAGATCTGGTAGATGACGGCCTCGGTCCACCAGCCGGTGGCCGGTTCCTGTTGCCTCGCGTCGGTGTTCAGAGCGTTCTCCCTGTGTCGTGCGGTGACCGTTCGGTCGTTTTCGGCCGCCGCGCGGGCGGCCGGATCCTTCAGTGTGCCCGGGGCGGCGCGGTCGATTCGCGCACCACCAGCCGGGTGGGCAGGATCACCGGTGGCGTCGGCGGGTCGTCGGGGGCCGCGGCGCCGCGCGGCGCGGGCACCAGCCCCGGGTACGGCTCGGCGGCGCCGACGCCGAGCGGATCGAGCAGGATCCGGGCGGCGAGCAGCCCCTGCTCGGCCGCCGGCTGGGCGATGGTGGTCAGCCCGAGCGCCGCCGCCACGTCGTGGTCGTCGACGCCGATCACGCTGACGTCCTGCGGCACCCGCAGCCCGGCGTCGCGCAACGCGGTCATCGCGCCCATCGCCATCTCGTCGCAGGCGGCGAAGATCGCGGTCGGCGGCTCGCCCCGGGCCAGCAGTTCGGCGGTGGCCCGGCTGCCGCCGTCGATGGTGAACTGCGACTCGACGTCGAGGGTCGGGTCGGGCCGGATGCCGGCGGCGCGCAGCTCCGCCTGGTAGCCCCGCCGGCGGTCCAGGTGGGTGGTGAAGGCCAGCTCGTCGTCCGGGTCGCCGGAGATGTGCGCGATCCGGGTGTGGCCGAGGTCGAGCAGGTGCCGGGTGGCGGTCCGGGCGGCCGCCACGTCGTCGATGCGGACGCAGGGCCAGCCGGGCACCCCGCTGCCGGAGCTGACGGTCACCCCCGGCAGCTCCAGCTTGGTGAGCGCGGTCACGTCGGCGGGGCGCAGCGGGGTGGCCACCAGCACGATGGCGTCGACCCGCTTGTGCAGGCTGGCGGTGCGCAGCACCCGGCGCCGGGTCTGCTCCCGGCCGCCCAGGTTGTAGAGCAGCAGGTCGTAGCCGTTCTCGTGGAGGTGGGCCTCGACCGCCTCCACCACGGTGGCGAAGAACCAGCGGGTGATCCGGGGCACCACCACGGCGACGGTGCCGGTCTTCCCCCCGGCCAGCCGGGAGGCGCTCGGCGAGACCGCGTACTGGAGCTGCTCGGCCGCGGCCAGCACCCGGTGCCGGGTGGCCGCCGAGACCGTCGGGAGGCCCCGGAGCGCCCGGGAGACCGTGGCCGTGGAGACCCCGGCCAGCCGGGCGACGTCGTCAATCTTGGTCATCGGTGTTCCCGCCTCCGGCCCGCGACCGCCGCCGCCGGAGGCCGGCGGCGGCGTCGCGGATCAACCCTTGACGCTGCCGGCGAGCAGACCTCGCACGAAGAAGCGCTGGAGGGACAGGAACACGATCAGCGGTACGACGATCGACACGAACGCGCCGGCGGTCAGCCGCTGCCACTCGTTGCCCCGGGTGCCGGCCAGCTCCGCCAGCCGCACGGTGAGCGGGGCGGTCTCGTTGCCGCCGCCCGCGAAGATGAGCGCGACCAGCAGGTCGTTCCAGACCCAGAGGAACTGGAAGATGCCGAACGCCGCCAGCGCGGGCGTGATCAGCGGCAGCACGATGGTGCGGAAGATCTTCGGGTGGGTGGCCCCGTCGACCCGGGCCGCCTCCATCAGGTCGCCGGGCAGCTGCGAGATGAAGTTGTGCAGCAGGAACACGGCGAACGGCAGCGCGAAGCAGGTGTGCGCGAACCACACCTGGGCGAACTTCTGCTCGTCGACCAGGTCCCAGGCCGGGAGGATCTGCACGCCGGCGACGGTGACGCCGGTGGAGAAGAACCGCAGCAGCGGCACCAGGGCCATCTGCAGCGGCACGATCTGCAGCGCGAAGATCCCGATGTAGACCCAGTCCCGCCCCTTGAAGTTCATCCACGCCAGCGCGTACGCCGCGAGCGACGCGAACGCGAGCGGGAAGAGCACCGAGGGGATGGTGATCGCCAGCGAGTTGATGAAGTAGCTGGCCAGCTGACCGGACGAGCCGGTGCTGAACAGCACCTCCTGGTAGTTCTCCAGGGTGACCTGCGGGTTGCTGAAGAACGTCCACCACCCGGTGGTCTTGATCTCGTTCTCCGGCCGGAGCGAGGAGATGAACAGGCCGAAGGTCGGGATCGTCCAGAGCACCGCGATGACGATCGACACGAGCGTGGCGGTGCGGCTGTTCAGGCGCTTGCGGACCCGGCCGGCCCGGGTGACCGGTTCGGTGGCCTGGGCGCCGACTCCGACGGTGGGCGTGGCGGTGGTCATCTCAGCCCTCCCGCTGCTTGCGCAGGTTGCGGATCTGGTAGATCACGATCGGGATCACCAGGACGAACAGGAACACCGCCAGGGCCGAGCCCTGCCCGTTCTCCTGGTAGCGGAACGCCTGGTTGTACATCTCGGTCGCGATGACGTTCGTGTCGTAGTTGCCGTTGGTGGCGGTCCGGACGATGTCGAAGACCTTGAGCGTGGCGATGGAGAGCGTGACCACCACGACGACCAGCGCCGGCCGGATGCTCGGCATGGTGATCTGCCAGAACATCTGCCACGGGCTGACCCCGTCCAGGCGGGCCGCCTCGACGATGTCGGCCGGGATGGCCTTGATCGCGGCGGAGAGCACCACCATCGCGAAACCGGCCTGGATCCAGACCATGATCACAATGAGCAGGAACGTGTTGAGCGGCGATTCGAGCAGCCACTGCTTCGGTTCGCCGCCGAGACTCACCACGATCTGGTTGAGCAGGCCGATCTGGTCGCCCTCGCCCCGGTAGGCGTAGACGAACCGCCAGATGATGGAGGCGCCGACGAACGAGATCGCCATCGGCAGGAAGATCAGGGACTTGGCGACCGCCTCGAACCGGGCCTTGTCCACCAGGACCGCGTAGATCAGGCCGAACCCGGTGGCCACCAGCGGCACCAGGATCACCCAGATCAGCGTGTTGATCAGGACCCGGACGATCGAGTCCTCGGAGAACATCCATTCGTAGTTCTGCAGGCCCACCCAGTTGGTGCTGCTGGAATCCATGAAGGAGAGCAGCGTGGTGCGGATGGCCGGGACCACCAGCCCGATGGCCAGCAACAGCAGCGTCGGCAGCAGGAAGAAGAACGCGAACGCGCCCTCGCGCTGCTTGCGCCGGCGGGGCAGGGCCACGCCGCCGCCCACCGAGGCGGCGACCAGCTGTGCCTCCCGGCGCCGGGCGAACCAGCTCGGCACCACGTCGAGGAGCAGGAGCAGTCCGCCCACCACCGCGACGAAAGCGATCAGCCCGTACATCAGCATGAGGAACTTCGGCTGTTCCGCCGCGAAGTCGAACTCCATCAACCCTCCTTCAAGGGTTCGGTTGTGAGAGGTGGCCCGGTCCGCGTCGCGGACCGGGCCACCTGCTCAGATCACTTCCAGCTGCCCTCGATGCCGTTCAGGACGGAGTTGGTGTCCTTGCCGTTGATCCAGGCCACCATGCCCTTCCAGAAGGTGCCGGCGCCGACCGCGGCCGGCATCAGGTCCGAGCCGTCGAAGCGGAAGACCGTCTTCTCGTCCTGGAGGATGCCCACGGAGAGCTTGTCCACCGGGTTCGGGACGTTGTTCAGGTCCAGCTTCTTGTTCGCGGACACCCAGTCACCGATCTTGGCGCGGCTGTTGGCGTACTCGCCGGAGGCCAGGTAGGTCTGCACCGCCTGGACCTCGGGCCGGTCGTTGAACGCCCCGACGAACTCGCCGCCGCCCAGCACCGGCTTGCCCTTGGCCGGGTCGATGGCCGGGAAGTAGAACGCGAAGACGTCGCCGTCCTCGGCCACCTTGGTGCCCTGCGGCCACTGGTTGGCGTAGAAGGACGCCTGCCGGTGCAGCGCGCACTTGCCGGTGGTGATCGGCGTGCCGCCCTCCTGGAACGCGGTGGTGGCGATGCTCTTCACGCCGCCGAAGCCACCGTTGACGTACTTCTCGTTCTTCAGGATGCTGCCGGCCCGGTTGACCGCGTCAACGACCTTCGGGTCGTTGAACGGGATCTGGTGGGTGGTCCACTGGTCGTAGACCTCGGGACCGGCGGTGCGCAGCAGCACGTCCTCGATCCAGTCGGTGGCCGGCCAGCCGGTGGCGTCACCGGACTCGATGCCGGCGCACCACGGCTTGGTGCCGCTGGCCGCGATCTGGTCGGAGAGCTTGATCATGTCGTCCCACGTGGTGGGGACGGTCCAGCCCTTCTCCTTGAAGGTCTTCGGCGAGTACCACACGAAGGACTTCACGTTGGAGCCGAGCGGGGCGCCGTAGAGCTGGCCGTTGACGGTGCTGTACTTCAGCCAGTCGGGGGAGTAGTTCTGCTCCGCCATGGCCTTGGTGTCGGCGCCGACCGGCTTGAGCTTGCCCGAGTCGACGAACCGCTTCAGCAGGCCCGGCTGCGGGATGAAGGCGAGGTCGGGCGCGTTGCCACCGTCGACCCGCACGGGGAGCTGCGCCTCGAACTCGGCGTTGCCCTCGTGGTCGATGTCGATGCCGGTGCAGTCCTCGAATTCCTTCCAGGACTGGTTGAGGCGGTCGGCCTCGATGTCCCGGATCGACGAGTAGATGCTGACCTTCTTGCCGTCGTGGCCCTGGTACTTCTCGTATGCGGCGCACTCGGCGGAGCCCGCCTTGCTGCTCTTCTTGTCGTTGCCCGTGCCGCAGGCGGTGACGCCGAGCGCCAGGCCCAGCACGCCGGCGATCGCGAGAGCCTGGCGCGATCTGGCAAACGCCATGCCGATCTCCTTCCTAGCCGGCGCGTGGAGGGAATCGAACCCGCGCCGGTCCGATGGTCGTCCCCACATGTAAGCGCTTGCATCCGCTCAGGTCCACCCCTTGGCGGACACGGCCCGGTAACAATCCCGAAACCCGCCAACCGGCAGTGGACACGCTCCCATGCTCCGCACGTCCCAGCGCCGGCGGTCCCTTCCCATCGATGGAGGTTTCTGTCACCCTGTCCCTACCCAATCGAAAGAATTCGACATAGGAGGTAGTGGATGCGCAAGCGGTGGTTCAGCCTCGCAACCGTGGGCGCGGTCCTCGCGGCCACCCTGGTGCCGGCGGCCCCGGCCATGGCGGCGCCGACCTTCAAGGTCCCCTTCCCGTGCAACCAGTCCTGGTCCGGGCAGACCCGGTCCGACCACAGCCCGGCGTACGCCGTCGACTTCAACCGCACCGACGACCTCGGCGACCCGGTGGTGGCCAGCGCCCCCGGCACCGTCGACCGGGTCACCGACCTCGGCGGCACCAGCTACGGCAAGTACGTCCGGATCGACCACGGCAACGGCTACACCACCTACTACGCGCACCTGAGCAGCTTCAACGTCTCGGTCGGGCAGACCGTCGGCTACGGCCGGGTGATCGGGTACGTGGGCAGCACCGGCGGCTCCACCGGCCCGCACCTGCACTACGAGCAGCGGCTCAACGGCAGCGACATCCAGGTCCGGTTCAACGGGGCCCTGGCCCTCTACTGGGGCACCAAGACCTACACCAGCGACAACGGCTGCTCCGGTGCGAACACCGGCGCCGGCACCGTGAACACGACCTCCGGCGTGGCGCTGACCGTCCGCTCGGGCCCGGGCACCGGCTACAGCGCGGTCGGCACGGTGGCCGACGGCGCGAAGGTGACCATCTACTGCCAGACCAGCGGCACCTCGGTCAGCGGCACCTACGGCACCAGCACGATCTGGGACCGGATCGGCTCCGGCCGGTTCATCTCCGACGCCTACGTCTACACCGGCTACGACGGCTACATCCCGGGCGTGCCCCGCTGCTGACCCGGGCGGTGGGGCCCCGACCCGGGGCCCCACCGGCTCAGCTGTTCAGCCGCCAGATGGTGAAGTTGAGGGCGGCCGCGAAGGTGACCCAGGCCCAGTACGGGGCCAGCAGCCCGGCCGCCGGCCGGGAGACCCGCCCGGACAGCACCACGGTCGCCCCGACGGCCAGCCACAGCAGCACGATCTCGGCGAACGCGAGGCCGTACCGGCCGGCGGCGAAGAAGAGCGGGGTCCAGATCGCGTTCAACACCAGCTGGATCACCCAGGCCCACAGCGCCGGGCCCCAGCCGGCCCGCTGCCAGACCAGCCAGCCGGCGACCGCGATCAGCCCGTAGAGCACGGTCCAGACCGGGCCGAAGAGCCAGGACGGCGGTGCCCAGGACGGCTGCGCGAGGCCCGCGTACTCCTCGCTGGTGCCCCGCACGCCGAGCCCACCCACCGCCGCGGCCGCGGTCACCGCCGCGCCGAAGCCGAGCAGGGCCCACCACCTCCGCGCGCCTCGGCCGGCCCGCCGGATGCTCCCTGAGATCGTCATACCGTCGGCATGCCCCGGCCTACCGGTCGGCAAACCGGGCCGGGCACGCCGAACGCCGAGGTCGCCGGGGCCGGAAGCTCCTGTCTGGGAGGACGGAGCTCCGGGCCCGACGACCCCGGCGGGTCAGGGGTGGAAACGACCTGTCGGCTAATTGTTGAAGATGCTGACGCCACCCGGGCCGACCAGCAGACCGACGACGATGAGGACGATGCCCCAGAGGATCTGCCGGCGGAACAGCGCGAGGATGCCGGCGACCACCAGTACGACTGCGAGAATCCAGAGAATCAGCTCCATGGCGGCTGAATACCCGGTGGCCCGATTCAGGAAACCTGCCGGTCAGTCCGGCTGATCGCCCAGGTGGAAGATGCTGTACGCCTGCTTGATCACCGGGTGGGCGACGTTGCGGACCCGCACCCCGCCGGGGGTGGTGCCGCGCTCGCTGCCGTGGTGGGCGTGCCCGTGCAGGGCCAGCGCGGTGGGTGCCGAGTCGATCGCCTGACCGAGCTGGTAGCAGCCGAGGAACGGATAGATCTCCAGCGGTTCGCCGGCCAGCGTGTCCGGCACCGGCGAGTAGTGGGTCAACGCGACCAGCCGGTCGCAGTCGAGCCCGAGCAGCGCCGCCGCGAGCGCGTCGGCGCTCTCCCGGGTGGTCCGCACGAACGCCTTCATCTCCGGCTCGCCGAAGTCGCTGGCGCACCGGCCGGCGAAGCCGCCGCCGAAGCCCTTCACCCCGGCCACGCCGAGCCGCCCGCCGGCGCAGTCGAGGACGATCCCGGTCCCCTCCAGCACGGTGATCCCGACATCCTCCAGCACCTTCACCACCTGCGGCACCTGGTCGCACTGGTGGTCGTGGTTGCCGAGCACCGTGATCACCGGCACCCCGAGGTTGCCGAACTCCTGCGCCACGCAGCGCGCCTCGGCCTCGGTGCCGTGCCGGGTCAGGTCGCCGGCCAGCAGCAGCACGTCCGCGCAGTCGGGCAGCTCCTCCAGCGCCGGCCGGAACCGGCCGACCACGTCCTCGTCCAGGTGTACGTCTCCGACGGCGGCGATCCGGATCACCATCGAACCCCCCTCACGGCAGCTCCTCGACCTGGCTGGGCGCCTGGGTGCGGATCACCCCGATGTCGCTGGTGACCGGCACGTCGGGGAAGCGCTCCGCGACCCGGCGCAGGATCTCCTCCCGCCGGTGCGGGCTCTCCACCTCGCCGTAGATCACCAGCCCACGCTCGCGGCGCACCACGGTGATGCCCTGTTCGGCGACGGACGGATCCTCGGCGAGCATGCTCTGGATCTCCGCCTCGAGGTACTCGTCCGGCGGGGCGTCGCCGTACGGTCCGGTCACGGGGTCTCCCTTCCTGCGGACGCGGGCAGCACGTCCAGCCGGTCGAGCAGCACCAGGAACGCCTCGGCGTACGGCGAGTGCTGCGTCTCCTTCCGTACCCGGTCCCAGTCGATCTGTTCCCGCAGCGAACGGGCCAGTGGCAGGGCGCGGGCGAAGTCGCAGTAGTGCTGCGAGAAGCTGAGCAGCTTGTGCACCATGAGCTGGCTGGCCGAGAGAACCGGCATGTGGATGGCGTCCACCGGCCGCACGATGGTGTCGGCGAAGGTCTCCTCGGTCACCGGGGTCTCGATCGGGCGGTGGATCAGGTCGACCATCCGACCCTCGTCGTAGACCTTGACCAGCCAGTCCTCGGGCGGGCGCTCGGCGGTGAAGCCGGCCGCCACCAGGGCCTCCAGCGCCTGGTCGACGTCCTGCTCCCGGATCAGGAAGTCGACGTCGTGGTCGCTGGAGTGGCCGCCGTGGGCGTACACGGCGAAGCTGCCGCCGAGCGCGAAGGGGATGTCGGACTGCTTGAGCACGGCGGCGACCTTCTTGAGGGTGTGCACCAGGGTCTCGTCCCCGCGCTCGGCCATCTGGTTCTCCCGTCGTCGTGGGTGGCGGTGGGAATGAAGTTGCGTACCCGGCGTGCCGGTCGGTCACACCTGTCCCTGCTCCGCGGGTGCGGGAGGGGGGCAGTAACGGACAAATCGGCGATGTGGTGTGCGGGTCGGATAACCTCGGGGAGGTGGCCAGGTCACTGCGGGTGCGGCGCGGCAGGGCCCGACTGCGCGCCGTCGCCCTGATCGGCATCGACGGTTCGGGCAAGACCACCCAGGCGCACCGGCTCGCCGCGGCGCTCTCCGCCGCCGGCCACCCCGCCACCTACCACCGCAACGCGGGCGGCCGCCGCTGGCTGGGCCGGCTCGCCCACCGCCTCGGCCGGCCGGACGCGCAACGCCTCGTCGGGCGGGACGGCCTGCTCGCCGTCGAGTCCGTGCTGCGCTGGCTCGCCATCGCGCTGGCCCTGCTGAGCTGCCTGGTGACCGGCCGCACCGCGGTGATGGACCGCTATGCGGCGTGCCAGTACGCCAGCATCCGGGCGCACGGCGGGCAGCGCTGGGAGCGGCTGGCCCGGGCCGGCTACCGGTTCTTCCCGGCGCCCCGGGTCACCTTCCTGCTCGCCGTCGATCCGGTCGAGGCGTACCGGCGGATCGAACGGCGCGGCACGGACCACGAGAGCATGCGCTGGCTCACCGCCGCCGCGACCGCCTACCGGACCCTGCCGGAGTACGCCAGCTTCGTGGTGGTCGACGCCAACGGCAGCCCGGAGGAGGTCTCCCACCGGATCCGCGCCCACCTCACCGAGTGGTTCCCGGACGATCCACCGGCGTCGGCCGGCCCGTCGCCGGGCGGCACCCGGCCGCCGGGCGGCGGCTCGCGGGTGGCCTTCCTGGCCGGCTGGCGGGCACGGCCGGACCGCGGTGGCCCGGTGCCGGCTCAGGCCCGGCCGTAGACCGGGATGCTCGCCCCGCTGGTGGGCGCGGAGTCCGCGGAGGCCAGGAAGCGGATCACCGCGGCGATCTCGGCGGGCGGGACCCAGCGCCGGTGGTCCGCGTCCGGCTGGGCGGCCCGGTTGGCCGGGGTGTCGATGACGCTGGGCAGCACCGTGTTGCACCGCACGCCGCGCTGCCGGTACTCCACCGCCACCGCGTTGGCGAAGGCGAGCACGGCGGCCTTGGCGGTGACGTAGCCGGCCGCGCCGGGGAACGGCGCCACCGCGGCCCGGGCCGAGACGCAGACCACCGCGCCGCCGCCGGCCGCCACCAGATGCGGCAGCGCCGCCTGGGTGACCAGGTACGTCGGGCGCAGGTTGAGCCGCAGCATCCGGTCGAACTCGTCGACCGGGGTCTCGTGCACCAGCCCGCCGCTGGCGTACCCGCCGACGAGGTTGACCACCGCGCGCAGCGGCGCCGCGGGGTCGGCGGTGGCCGCCTCGACCGCCCGGGCCGCCCCGGCGGGTTCCAGCAGGTCCGCGGTGACCCGGACGGGCGCCGCGCCCGCCGGCGCCGTCCCCGCGCCGTCCCGTTCCGGTACGACCACCCGCCAGCCGGCCTCGAGGAAGGCCGCGGTGACCGCACCGCCCAGCCCGCCCGTGCCTCCGGTCACCAGCACCGTGCGTTGCGCCATGGGCCCCACGCTAGCGGCCGGCGCGGACCGGTAGGTGCGCGGGGCGGGATCTGCGCTGATCGATGGGCCCGGCGGGCGGCGCCGGGTCCGCCCATCCCGTCCGGTGACCCGGACCCGGCCGTCCGGCCGGTGTCGCGTGCACGACAGCCGAACCGCGGGTGGGCCGGGATGGTCGAGTCGACCGGTCCGGAGGAGGCGGCCGGGCTGCGGGAATGGGACCCTTGCCGGGCGGGCCGCGTGCGGAAGGCGGTACTTTTCCCGATACGCGGCGTCATGGTTGACGGTCCGCGCTCGTGAAAGTAAGTTTCATCCGTGGCGAAGAGTCCGAAGATTTCTGCGAGTCACGAGCCTGGTGGACTGATCGTCCACATCAGCGGGCTGCTCCCCTCGCTGTCCCCGGCCGAGCAGCGGGTGGCCCGGCTGGTCGTCTCCGATCCGGCCGACGCCGCCCGGCGCACCATCACGGACCTCGCCACCGCCGCCGAGACATCCGAGGCCACCGTCATCCGGTTCTGCCGGTCGGTCGGCATGGACGGTTACCCGCAGCTGCGGATCCGGCTCGCCGCCGAGGCCGCCCGCCGGATCGAGCCGCCGGACGCCCGGGTGGTCGGCGGGGACATCCCGCCCGGCGCCGACCTCGCCCAGATCATCGCGACCATCGCCTTCAACGACGCGCGCGCCGTCGAGGAGACCGCGGAGCAGCTCGACCCGGCGGTCTGCGAGCAGGTGGTCGAAGCCATCGTCGCGGCCGGGCGGATCGACGTCTACGGCGCCGGCGCCAGCGGTTTCGTCGCCTCCGACTTCCAGCAGAAGCTGCACCGCATCGGCCGGACCGCCTTCTACTTCCCGGACGTGCACACGGCGCTGACCTCGGCCGCGCTGCTCGGCCGCGGCGACGTCGCAATCGGCATCTCGCACACCGGCACCACCTCCGACGCGATCGAGGTGCTGGAGCAGGCCCGGGCGCGGGGTGCCACCACGGTGGCGCTGACCAACTTCCCGCGTTCGCCGATCACCGAGGTCGCCGACTTCGTGCTCACCACCGCCGCCCGGGAGACCACCTACCGCTCCGGCGCGATGGCCAGCCGGCTGGCCCAGTTGACCGTGGTCGACTGCCTCTTCGTGGGGGTGGCCGCCCGCAACCGGGCCAAGGCCCGCAAGGCCCTGGAGGCGACGGCCGAGGCCGTCCGGTCCCGCCGGGTGGGCGCCGGGCGGAGGCGGGCATGACGGCGGGTCGGGTGGAGCCGGACGAGGTGGCCACGGTGCGACCCGTGGTGCGCGTCGGCGCCCCCACCGAGCGGCGTAACCCGCACAGCGTCGATCTCGACCTGATGTCGACCCGGGACGTGCTCACCGTGATCAACGACGCGGACCGGCGGGTGCCGGCCGCGGTGGCCGCCGTGCTCGACGAGATCGCCGAGACCGTCGACCTGGCGGTTGCGGCGTTGCGCGGTGGTGGCCGGGTGCACTACTTCGGCGCCGGCACGTCCGGCCGGCTGGGCGTGCTCGACGCCGCCGAGCTGGCCCCCACCTTCAACTCGCCACGGCACTGGTTCTGCGCCCACCTGGCCGGCGGGCCCGAGGCGATGTGGCACGCCGTGGAGGACGCCGAGGACGCCGAGGACGGCGGTGCCGCCGAGGCCGCCGACTGCGTCGGCACCGGCGACCTGGTCGTCGGCCTGGCGGCGAGCGGGCGCACCCCGTACGTCCTCGGGGCGCTCGCCGCGTCCCGGGCCCAGGGCGCCTCGACGGTGCTGCTCTGCGCCAATCCGGAGGCCGAGGCCGCCTCGTCGGTCGACGTCTTCATCGGGGTGGACACCGGGCCGGAGGTGGTCACCGGTTCGACCCGGATGAAGGCGGGCACCGCGCAGAAGCTGGTGCTCAACACGTTCTCCACGGCCGTCATGGTGCGACTCGGCCGGGTCTACTCGAACCTGATGATCGACATGGTGGCCACCAACGCCAAACTCCGCGGCCGCATGATCTCGATCCTGATGGAGGCCACCGGCTGCGCCGAGGAGGTCTGCCAGGCGGCCCTGCACGAGGCCGACGGCGACCTCAAGACCGCGCTGGTCGCGCTCGTCTCCGGCGCGGAGATCTCCGCCGCCCGCGCCGCGCTGGCCCGCTCCGCCGACCAGGTGCGCGGCGCGCTCGCCCTGCTCGCCTCCTGAGCCGCCCCCTGCTCGCCCCCCGAGCTGCCCCCTGCTCGCCTCCCGAGCTGCCCCCTGCTCGCCCCCCGAGCTGCCCCGCCGCGGTCGCGCCCCCAGGTGCTGGCCGCCCTGCACACCCCCGCCGGCCACCGACGGTGACGACGAGGTGCGACGCGGATCACTCGTCCGGGGGGACGTCCGGTGCCCTGCGGATTGTTCAACCAGGCGTGGGGTAATCCTCACCCGAGCTGAACCGACCGGTCCGCGGCCGCGTATCTCGCAGTGACCAGGATCGCAGTGCCCGGTGACGCGGGTCGGACGGGCCCATGGATCTCGCAATGGTGCGGTTCCATGGGCGGACGACGATTCCGCAGCTCCGACACCCCGTTCAGCGGGGGGTACGCGAGTCGTCCGAGCAGGGGTCCTGACAGGGAACATGGATCGGGCTCTCAGCTACTACTCAGGCATTCGTGACAGTTTCGACTCACGACATGGAATCCCCGACGCGTCTCATCTGTTGTGTAGGTGTCAGCACCTACGGGCACAGCGGAGGTTACGGGGAGGGCTGATGAACGTGGGGATGGCAAGGAACCGGGCAACCGGCGCGAGCGAGGGGACCGTGGCAATCGTGGACAAGAACATCGGCATGCGTACCGACGAGGTCGCCGAGGAGCGGGACCTGGTCGGCGTCTACCTGCACGAGATCTCCCGGACGCCGCTGCTGGACGCCGCCAAGGAGGTCGAACTCTCCAAGGCGATCGAGGCCGGCCTCTACGCCGAGCACCTGCTCGGCGAGGACCGGGTGCCCGCCGGCGTCGACCGGGAGGACCTGGAGCGGCTGGTCGTCGAGGGGGAGCGCGCGAAGGACCTGTTCATCCGCGCCAACCTGCGACTGGTCGTGTCGATCGCCCGCCGTTACGTGCGCTCGGGCATGCCCATGCTGGACCTGATCCAGGAGGGCAACACCGGCCTGGTCCGGGCGGTCGAGAAGTTCGACTACGAGCGCGGCTACAAGTTCTCCACCTACGCCACCTGGTGGATCCGCCAGGCGATCAGCCGGGCGATCGCCCAGCAGGAGCGGACCGTGCGGCTGCCGGTCCACCTGGTGGAGGACGTCAACCGGATGCGCAACGTCGCCCGCCAGCTCACCCGCGAGCTGGGCAGCGACCCGGAGCCGGAGCAGATCGCGACCGCGCTCGGGGTCACCGTCGAGCGGGTCAACGAGCTGGTCCGCTGGTCGCAGGACACCGTCTCGCTGGACACCCCGGTGGGCGACGACGGCGACACCAACCTCGGCGACCTGGTGGCCGACAGCGACGCCCCGTCGCCGGAGGAGATCGTCCTCACCGGCCTGGAGCGGCAGCGGATCGAGGGCCTGCTCAACCACCTCGACGACCGGTCCGCCGGCATCATGCGGGCCCGGTACGGCCTGGAGGACGGCCGGGAGCACTCGCTCACCGAGGTCGCCTCGCGGTTCTCGCTCTCCCGGGAGCGGATCCGCCAGCTGGAGATCCAGGCCCTCGGCCGGCTCCGCGAGCTGGCCCGGGCCGAGGGACTGCAGGCGGCCTGACCAGGGAACAATGGCAACACGAACGGCCGGCGTCCGATAGGGGGACGCCGGCCGTTCGCCGTACCTGGAGGCGGTCAGCGGACCCGGCCGTAGCCGGCGATCGGCATGATGCCCATGCCGCGCTTGCTGACGTTGCGGCCCGCGCTGGGCGCGTCGATGATCTGGCCGCTGCCCACGTAGATCGCCACGTGCCCGAGACCCGAATAGAAGACCAGGTCGCCGGGGCGCAGCGCGCTGCGGCTGATCCGGGTGGTGGCGTCCCACTGCATGGCGGCGTTGTGCGGCAGCGACTTGCCGGCCGCCCGCCAGGCGGCCAGGGTCAGGCCCGAGCAGTCGTAGCCGCCGGGGCCCTCCGCCCCGTAGACGTACGGCTTGCCGACCGCCCCGTACGCGTACCGCACCGCCGTGCCGGCCGAGCCGGAGATGGCCGGCGGGGTGCCGGCCGAGCCGGCGCTGGACGGCGCCTCGGTGGCCCGCCCGTACGCCTGGCGGCGTAGCTGGTAGAGGCGGGCGAGATCCGCCTCGATCTTCTTCTTGCCCACGCTGAGCTGCTTGGCCTGCGCGGCCTGCCGGGCCAGCGTGGCGTCCAGCTGGGTCTTCTGATCGATGAGCTTTCGCTGGTCGGCGGTGAAACCGTCGATGGTCTGCTGCCGCTGCCGGCTCAACTGGTCCAGTGCGCCGAGCCGCTCCGGCAGCGAGGTCGTCCCGCCCGGCTCCAGCAGCGCCTTGGCGGTGCGCATCCCACCGGTCTTGTACGCGGTGGCGGCGAGCAGGCCCACGTCGGCCCGGCTCCGCTCGGCCTGCGCCTGCAACGGGCCGATCCGGGCCTGCAACGTGGCCGCGGTGGCCTTGTTGGCCTTGATCTGCTCGTTGAGCTTGTTGTAGGACTCGACGATTCGCTCCAGCTCAGTCGAGGACTTCTCGATCTGCTTCGTCAGCTCGGCGGGGGTGGGCTCGGCCCGAGCCACCGACGCCGGGGCGAGGAGCACGGCCGAGAGGCCGGCCACCGCGAGGCCGCGCAGCAGGATCCGTAGTGACGACAAGAGCGGAAAGCTCCTCTCCCACGGTCGCCCGGGCCGCGCTGGGCCGCCCGGCGACACCGCCCGGGGCCATCCCGGTGGATGGCGGTGGACCGGACCGGCTCGCCCAACCTAACCCGGGACGGGTGAGGGCGGGAGTGGAAGCAGGGGCGAATGTTGGCAAAGTGTCAGGAAGTGCGGGCGGTGCCGGTGACGTCTGGTGACCGCTCGCCGGGCGGACGGTACGGGCGCGGGTGCCGGTTGCGTGAATAGTGCGGGTGGCCCGATTCGTCGTTCTGGACGGATGTCGCGAGGGCTCGCGCCGCAAAATATCGACAAAGTGGTAAATGGGCGCTGGTAACCGCCCGAGGCGGCCGGACGGCACGCCGGTGAGCAGGGGAAACGACCGGTCCGGGTGGCGCGCCCGCAACACAATGAAGCGCGGAGCCGGGAATCCCGCCACCGGCATCGGCGCAGCTCGTCGGTGGTGGGGGAGCCCGGCGCGCGAGCCCTGGGAGGACGCCGTGCAGACCGATGGCTCCACCACCCGCCCACCCCGGTCGACCCGACCGGCCGCCCCGACCCTGCTGTACGCCCGGCCGGGCATCGTGGTGACCGCCGAACGCTTCAGCGTGGGCCGGGCCAGCTGGCCGGTGGCCGAACTCACCCAGGTCTGGACCACCCGTGGGCCGCACGACCGGCTCGCCCTGCGGGCCGTCACGATCTCCGGCGCCCTGATCGGCGCGGTCGGGGTGCTGCTCGGCTTCACCGGCGGGCTGCAACGGCTCACCGCCACCGCCTACCTGATGCTCGGCGCGGTGGGGCTGCTGCCGATGCTGCTGGTGATGGCCGGCGACCGCTGGCGGCCACCGGCGTACGAGCTGTGGGGCCGGCACCGCGACGCCGAGGTGCTGCTGTTCAGCAGCGACGACGAGCGGCAGTTCGGTCAGGTCACCCGGGCCCTGCAACGGGCCCGGGAGGGGGCGCGGCTGGGCGGCGGCTGGACCGACCCGGTCGCCTCGGCCGGCGTCTGGCGGCCGAACCGCTGACCGGCCGGCTCGCCCGGGGTGGCGGCCGAACCGCTGAACCGGAACGGCTCGCCGGGTGGCGACCGAACCCTTGGCCCGGCCGGCTCAGCCGGCGACCGGCTCCGGGGCCGGCGCCCGGTCCTCCGCGGCCAGCCAGCGGCTCACCCGGCGCTCGGCGTAGAACGACACGAACGGCACCGTCCCGGCCAGCATGACCAGCAGCATCCGCTTCAACGGCCACTCCACCCGGCGGGACAGGTCGAAGGTGAGCGCCAGATAGATCATGTAGAGCCAGCCGTGCGCGGTGCCGACCACCGCCACCACGGTCGGGTCGTGGAAGAAGTACTTCAGCGGCATGCCGATCAGGACCAGCACCACCAGCGCCACGCCCACGATCCAGGCGATCACGCGGTACCGGGTAAGGGCTCCGCCCACCGTCGTCCGTCCTTCCGAAGCCGGCCTCAGCCGGGATAGTCACCGGGCCGCGCGCCCGGATTGGCGTTCAACCATGACAGGTAGCGGTTGTACTCGGCGAGGTCGCCGTCGTCCGCGCCGTCGACCGGGGCGGACGGCGCCCGACCGACCCGCACCGGCCGGCGTACCGCCGGGGTGGTGGCCGGCGGCTCGGGCCCGGCGGCCGCCGGCGGCGCCGGGGTGGCCGCCGCGTCGGGCGTGCCGCGCAGCGCGTGCCGGACCTCACGCCACCAGACGAAGACCACGAAACCGGCGAAGACCGGCCACTCGATCGCGTACCCGAAGCTCAGCGAGTTGCCCTCGGCGGCCCGGGTGACCTGCCACCACCCGAGGCCGAGGAAGCCCACGACCAGCACGACCATGGCCACGTGGCGGGCGATCCACGCCGGTGTCCAGAGCCGTTTCATGCCATCGAGGGTACCGGGGCCCGCGGCCGTCTCCGACGCGGTGTCGTAGGTGGCGGGGTTTGGCCACACCGCGGGTGGGCATCCGTCTAGACGCCAGCCCGAACGAGACGAGGGGGCCGACGATGACCGAATCCGTACGCCGTGCCGGCGACGCCAGCCCGGAGCAGCGGCTGCCCGAGTGGGACGGCGACCACGCCCGTACCGACACCGCGACCGCCGACGGCGACGGCGAGTTGCTCGGCATCGACCCGGCGGAGCTCGGCGACGAGGACCTGATCCGGGAGATGCAGAGCCTGCACCGGACCCGGCTGGACACGTTGCGGCACGCCACCGACTCGGCGCTCGCCAACCACCTGCGCCGCACCGCCGAGCTGGAGACCGAGTACCTGGCCCGGCACCCGGGCCGGGAGGTCGACCCGAGCCGACTGCGGGACGCCTGATGGCCAACCACGCCGAGCGCGGCATGTCCGCGCCACCCGAGGTGGTCTTCAACACCGCCACCGACCCCGACCGGTCGGCGGCCTGGCTGCCGGAGGAGTTGCGGCGGGCGGGCACGCACCGGGTGGAGGTCGTCGACGCCGCGGACATGCGGGCGCGGTGGATTTCCGAGGCCGCCGGCTGGTCGGCGGACATCGACGTCGAACCGGCCGACGCCGGTGGCGCCCGGGTCCGGCTCGACCTCTCCGGCACCGACCACGGCATGGCCGACGAGATCCTGAACAGCCTCGCCCGCGAGGTGGCCGACAACCTGACCGCCGGCTGAGCCGGCGCCCCGATGACCGACCCTGGTGCGCGGCCGAGCCGGCGCCACCACGACGACCAACGAGGAGGCCGGGTGACCGGGAGTGGCCTGAAGCAGAAGGTGGCGCGCCTGCGCCAGGCGTACGCGCCGAACGAGCAGCGGCCGCTGGAGGGCTATCTCAAGGCGATGGGCACGTACGCGATGGTGACCGCGTCGCTGGTGGGGCTGGTGAAGGCGACCGGGCGACCGGTGCCGGAGCGGCCGTCCCCCGGCGACGTGGTGCTGCTCAGCATCGCGACGCACAAGCTCAGCCGGCTGCTGTCCAAGGACGCCATCACCAGCCCGCTGCGCGCGCCGTTCACCCGCTACGACCACCCGATCGGCAGCGGGGAGGTGATGGAACAGGTGCGGGACCAGGGCAGCCCTA
Organism: Micromonospora sp. HK10; assembly: GCF_000982955.1. Taxonomy (GTDB): domain Bacteria; phylum Actinomycetota; class Actinomycetes; order Mycobacteriales; family Micromonosporaceae; genus Micromonospora. Next base: position 38,891 of record NZ_KQ058825.1, read on the forward strand.
CCCGGCACGCCCTCGGCGAGCTGGTCAGCTGCCCGTTCTGCCTGGCCGTCTGGGTGGCCACCGGGCTCACCGGCGGGCTGGTGCTCGCGCCCCGGCTCACCCGGCTGATCGCCACGGCACTCACCGCGGTCGCGGCCTCCGACTTCCTCCAGATGGGTTACGCCGTCGCCCAGCAGGCGGCCGAGGGCGGCCACCGGGAGAAGTGACCGACGAACGACACCGGGGGCCGCCGCGAACGCGGCGGCCCCCGGTCGTTCCGGTCCGGATAGCGCAGGCTGGTCCGGGTGCGCCGGCCGGCACCGGGCCGGCGGCGTACGGGCTCAGGTGGGGGTGGTGCCGTGGTCCTCGCCGGCCCAGCCCCGGGACGCCTCCGGCTCCCGCTCGTCCTCGTCCGCCCCGGTGATCACCTCGCGGTCCACCGCGGTGCGGTCGTGCTCGTTGGCGAAGTCCGGTTCCGGCAGCGTGTCCCTGCCCTCTGGTGGCTGGCCGAGCGCCTCGATGTGGTGCCGCCGTGCGTCGTCGCTGTCGGTCATCCCACTGTCCTCTCCGTGGTCCGGTTGGGGGTTGGCCGGGGTCTCAGGCCACCGTCCCGCCGAGCAGGTCGGCCGCCTCGTCGACGGCGTACTCGCCCTCGGGGAGCGCGGCGATCCGGGCCAGCAGCTCGGCGGGGAGTTCGGCGGCCACCGCCCGGCGGTAGATCATCGCCTGGGTGATCCGTTCCTGACCCCGGTAGAGGTCGTCGAGCAGGTCGTCGAGCTGCCGGGTGTCCGGTTGCTCGGTCACGGGCGCGTCGTCGGTCACGCCGGTCAGCTACCCGGGCCCGAATCGGTCAAACGTCGCCGTCCCGCCAGCCGCCGGTTGGCCGCGTTGGCCACGATGCGCCTGACCCGGGGATGGCGGAGGGATGCGGGGGAGGGAATGCACGGCGCCGCCCGGTCCCGGAGGGAACGGGCGGCGCTGGGTGCCGGTGTGCAGGTCGCCTCTCGGCGAGTGGCGCGACGCGGCTCCAGCCGGACGGAATTCCGCGAAGGCAAATTGGGTGAGGCCCGGGGACACTGGACACACCGACGCTCTGCACAACGGCGCGGCCGGCCGACATCTTCCGCCCGCCGGTGTGGCCCCCGTCACCTTCGGCGCGCTCGGGACGTCAGGCCGGGGTGGGCAGCGTGGCGCGGCGCGCACGGACGGCGGTGGCGAGGTGGTCGAGGACGTCGGCGGTGGTGTCCCAGCCGATGCAGGCGTCCGTGACCGACTTGCCGTACTCCAGCTCGCGGGTGGGATCGAGGTCCTGGCGGCCGGGCTGGAGGAAGCTCTCCAGCATGATGCCGACGATGCCGCGCTGGCCGGCCTCGAGCTGGGCGGCCACGTCGGCGGCGACCCGCGGCTGGTTGCGGTGGTCCTTGCCGCTGTTGGCGTGGCTCGCGTCGATCACCACGCGCTCCGGCAGCCCGGCGGCGCGCAGCAGGTCCAGCGCCCCGGCCACCGACCCGGCGTCGTAGTTGGGCCGGCCGCCGCCGCCGCGCAGCACCAGGTGCCCGTCGGCGTTGCCCCGGGTGTGCATGATCGCCGGGGTGCCGGAGACGTCGATGCCGGGGAACACGTGCGGCACCCCCGCCGCGCGGATCGCGTCCACGGCCGTGGAGATGCTGCCGTCCGGACGGTTCTTCATCCCGATCGGCATGGACAGGCCGGAGGCGAGCTGGCGGTGCACCTGGCTCTCCACGGTCCGCGCGCCGATCGCGCCCCAGGCCACGGTGTCCGCGATGTACTGCGGGGTGATCGGGTCGAGGAACTCGCAGCCCACCGGCAGGCCCAGCCGCAGCACGTCGAGCAGGAGCGCCCGGGCGGTCCGCAGACCGCCGTTGACGTCGCCGGAGCCGTCCAGCCCCGGGTCGTTGATCAGCCCCTTCCAGCCCACGGTCGAGCGCGGCTTCTCGAAGTAGACGCGCATCACCACCAGCAGGTCGTCGGCGAGCCGGTCGGCGGCCGCGCGGAGCCGGCCCGCGTACTCGAGAGCGGCGGCCGGGTCGTGCACGGAGCAGGGGCCGACCACCACCAGCAGCCGGTCGTCGGCGCGGTCCAGCACGCCGCCGACGGCCCGCCGGCCGGCCAGCACCGCGTCGGTGCGCGCCGGGTCCAGGGGCAGTTCGTGGAGCAGCAGAGCCGGGGTGGTCAGCGGCACGACACGGTCGATCCGCTGGTCGATGACGCGATGGGCGTCCGGGGTCGTCACGGTGGGGTTCCTTCCGCCGACCGTGCCCCCGGGGCCGGCGCCCGAGGTCGAGCCGGCTGCTCGTACGCGAAAGGGCAGGGAATGATCCCTGCCCGGCCGGCTCGAAGAGGAAGTGACGTCAGCTCATGGTCGAGTCACCGGCTCCTCCAGCCGGCTGCCTAAACCATCGATACGACCGCGTCACGGGGGCCAGCGTACCCGACGTGATGGGCCGCTCTCACCCTGCTGTTTCGGATGCTGGGACGTGACGCTCGCGCCGGGCGCCGCCCGGCCGTTCCGCCGCGCCCCGACGGGGGTATGGGGTACGGCATGACCCACGAGCAGAGCGACCAGGAACGCATCGAGTCCCGCGCCCACCTGCTGCCCGAGGAAGCGGCGGCGGGCAGCGACGATCCCGAGGCCCAGGCCGACGCGATCCTCACCGAATCGGACATCCGGGAGGAGGACCGCAACGCCGCGCCCGACACGGTGCTGGAGCACCGCACCTCCGATCAGACCGTGACCCCCGTCGAGCCGCCCGACTGAGCGCTCGCGCCCCGGGCCCGCCGCGAGCCCCGGTAGCTGGTGTCCCGCAGCCAGCCCAGCAGGCCCCGGACGCGCAGCCCCGGGGGCGCGTTACCGATCGGATCGAAGGCCAGCGCGGCGTCCTCCCGGGCGCCGCGCCGGCGGTCCAGGCGTACCTCGCCGAAGAGACGCCAGGGTCCGGCCGCCGAGGCCACCGCGAGCACCAGCCGGGGCTGGTCGGTGGCCACCGTCGCGGCGACGGCGGCGAGGTCGCGGCCCAGCTCCGGCGACTCCGGATCGGCCAGCGCGGCCAGGTAGAGCCGCCGCCGGCCGGCCCGGAACGACATGATCGAGGTGTACGTCCCGGTGAAGCGGCGCCGGGGCAGCGGCAGGTGGCGCAGCACCGGCGCCGCGCCGCTGGAGCTGACCAGCAGGTCCACCGGCGGCTCGGGGTCCCGGTGCAGCCGCACCGCCAGGCCGAGCACGTCGGGCCAGCTCCCCGGGGTGGGCACCCCCTTGGAGAGCCGTACGGTGGCCGGCCAGCGGCCGGGCCGGTCGAGCAGGTCGATCCCGGTGGGCCGGCCGGGCGTACCCCAGACGAGGACCTCGGCGGCGAACGTGCGGCCGGCCGGATGCAGCAGCCGGGCGTGCCGGCGGCGGGCCAGCGCGGCGGCCGCCCGCTCGACGGCCGCCCCGGCCCGGCGGCGCGCCGCGGCCCGCAGCGGCCGGGCGGTGGAGGCGGGGGTGGGCATGCTGGGCGGGTACCCCGGCACCGGCCGACGATGCTTCCACGTGTCCCCTTTCCGCCCGCGAGATCGGATAGCGTCGTGCCATGCCCGACAGCGGTTACCCCTGGCCGATCGAGACCACCCGACTGGACAACGGCCTGCGGGTGGTGGTGAGCGAGGACCGCACCGCGCCGGCGGTCGCGGTCAACCTCTGGTACGACGTGGGTTCCCGGCACGAACCCGACGGACAGACCGGCTTCGCCCACCTCTTCGAGCACCTGATGTTCGAGGGTTCGGTGAACGTCGCGAAGACCGAGCACATGAAGCTGATCCAGGGCTCCGGCGGCTCGCTGAACGCCACCACCAACCCGGACCGGACCAACTACTTCGAGACGGTCCCGGCCGAGCACCTGGAGCTGGCCCTCTGGCTGGAGGCCGACCGGATGGGCGGCCTGGTGCCGGCGCTGACCCAGGAGACGCTGGACAACCAGCGCGACGTGGTGAAGAACGAGCGCCGCCAACGCTACGAGAACGTCCCGTACGGCGACGCCTGGCTGCGGCTGCTCCCGCTGCTCTACCCGCCCGGCCACCCCTACCATCACGCCACCATCGGGTCGATGGCCGACCTGAACGCCGCCGACCTGGCCACCTTCCAGGCCTTCCACACCACCTATTACGCGCCGAACAACGCGGTGCTCACCGTCGTCGGCGACGCCCCGGCGGCCGAGGTGTTCGCGCTGGCCGAGAAGTACTTCGGGGCCATCCCGGCGCGCGCGGAGATCCCCGCCGCGCCGGACGGGCGCAGCGTGCCACCCGCCGGGCAACCCGCCACGGAGACCGTCGTCGCCGACGTGCCCGCGCCCCGCGTCTACCTCGCGCACCGCACCCACCCCTACGGCACCCCGGGGTACGACGTGACCACCGTGCTCGCCACCGTCCTGGGCACCGGCCGGGGCAGCCGCCTCTACCAGCGGCTCGCCGACGGCGAGCGGATCGCCCAGCCGGACCTGGTCGGGGCGTACGGGGTGGACCTGGCGTACGCGCCCGCCCCGCTGATCGCCACCGCCACCGCCCGCCCCGGGGTGGACGCCGAGCGGCTGCGCGCCGGGCTGGCCGAGGTCGTCGACGAGCTGGCCACCGTGCCGGTGACCGCCGCCGAGCTGGACCGGGCCAAGGCGCTGCTGAGCACCCAGTGGTGGCGGCACATGTCCACCGTGGACGGCCGGGCCGACGTGCTCGGCCGGTACGCCACCCAGTTCGGTGACCCGGCGAAGATCGGTGAGCGGCTGCCCGGCTGGCTCGCGGTCACCGCCGGGCAGATCGCCGAGCAGGCCGCCGAGCTGCTCGGTGCGGCCGACCGGGCGACCCTGACCTACCTGCCCGAGGAGCAGTCATGACGTTGATCGCCACCCGCCCCGGCCCCGGCGCGGCCCGACCGTACCGGTTCCCGCAGGTCGTCCGCCGGAGCGCGGCCGGCGGCCAGGTCGTCGCCGCGCACCTGCCCGGGCAGAACCTGGCCGTCGCGCTGCTGCTCCTCGACGCCGGCGCCGGGCGGGAGCCGGTCGGCAAGGAAGGGCTCGGCGGGGTGCTCGCCAAGGCCCTGGAGGAAGGCACCGCGCAGCGGGACGGCACCGCGTACGCGCTGGCCATCGAGGCGCTCGGCACCGAGCTGGTGACCGGGCTGGACTGGGACTCGTTCCAGGTCAGCGTGCAGGTCCCGGTGGACCGGCTGAGCGCCGCCGTCGCGCTGCTCGCCGAGGCCGTCCGGACGCCCCGGCTCGACCCGGCCGACGTGCTGCGGGTCCGCGACGACGAGGCCACCGCGTTGCGGATGGACTGGGCCAACCCGGGCCCACGGGCCGACGCGGTGCTCCGGGCCGACCTGTTCGGCGCGGACAACCGCTGGGGCCGGCCGATGTACGGCGACCCGGCGAGCGTCGCGGCCCTGGACGTGGACGACGTGACCGTCTTCCACTCCGAGTGGTTCATCCGGCCGGGCACCCTGATCGTCGCCGGCGACCTGGACCGGATCGACCTGGACGCGCTCGCCGCCACGGCGTTCGCGGGCAGCGGCGGCGGTCCGGTGGTGAAGGGCGAGCCGATCGAGGTGCCGCTCGCCGGACGGCGCAAGGTCATCCTGGTCGACCGGCCCGGCTCGGTGCAGTCCACCCTCCGGCTCGGCCACCCGTCGCCGCACCGTGCCCACCCGGACCACGTGCCGATGACGCTCGCCGGGACGGTGCTCGGTGGGGCGTTCACCTCCCGGCTCAACCACCTGATCCGGGAGGTGCGCGGCTACACGTACGGCATCCGGGGCGACTTCGCCTCGTCCCGCCGGTTCGGGCGGTTCGGAATCAGCTCGGGGGTGCAGACCGCGGTGACCGCGCCGGCGCTGGTCGAGGCGGTCGGCGAGGTGTCGCGTACCCAGGCGACGGGGGTGACCGAGGACGAGCTGGCGGTGGCCCGGTCCTGGCGGGCCGGCCAGCTCTCGGTCGAGCTGCAGAGCCCGCGGGCGATCGCGTCGGCGTTGACCACGCTGGTGGTGCACGACCTGCCGGACGACTACCACGCCCGGCTGCGCGAGGCGCTGCTTGCCGCGACCGTCGAGGAGGTGTCCGCGGCGGCCGCGGCGCACCTGCACCCGGACTCGCTCACCCTGGTGGTCGAGGGCGACGCGGCGGTCATCCGCGACGACCTGGTCGCCGCCGGGCTCGGCGAGGTGCTCGACCACACCGCCTGAGGTGTGATCCTGGTCGCGTCGGGTGGTCGGGGCCGGCCGGTCGCGGCCGTGGATGCTGCGGCCGGACGGGCCGGCGGCGGGCGATCTTCCGGGTGCCGTGCTCCGGCCGCCCGATCGTTTGCCGGTGCCACGCCCGGCCGGTGCCGGCCCCCGGTGCCCGCCGGGCGGCCCGGGCGGTGGGAAAGCGTTCCCGGTCCGGCCGCCCCGCTGGGTAGCCTCGCGGGCATGAGGATCGGCATTGTGGGGGCCACCGGCCAGGTCGGTGGCGTGATGCGGCAGGTGCTGGCGGAGCGCGGCTTCCCGGTGGAGGAGCTGCGGCTGTTCGCCTCGGCCCGGTCGGCCGGGCGCACGCTGCCCTGGCGCGACGGCGAGGTCACCGTCGAGGACGCGGCCACCGCGGACTACCGCGGCCTGGACATCGCGCTCTTCTCGGCCGGTAAGGGCACCGCCCGGGAGCTGGCCCCCCGGGTCGCCGAGGCCGGTGCGGTCGTCATCGACAACTCGTCGGCGTTCCGGACGGACCCGGCGGTGCCGCTGGTGGTCGCCGAGGTCAACCCGCACGCGATCGCCGACCGGCCCAAGGGCATCATCGCCAACCCGAACTGCACCACCATGGCCGCGATGCCGGTGCTGCGCCCGCTGCACCGGGAGGCCGGGCTGGTCGGCCTCGTGGTCGCCACCTATCAGGCGGTCTCCGGCGCCGGCCTGGCCGGGGTGGCCGAGCTGGACGAGCAGGTCCGCAAGGTGGCCGAGCACGCCACCGGGCTCACCTTCGACGGCTCGGCCGTGGAGTTTCCCGCGCCGCGCTCCTTCGCCCGGCCGATCGCCTTCAACGTGCTCCCGCTCGCCGGCTCGATCGTGGACGACGGCTCCTTCGAGACCGACGAGGAGCAGAAGCTGCGCAACGAGAGCCGCAAGATCCTCGAGATCCCGGACCTCAAGGTCTCCGGCACCTGCGTGCGGGTGCCCGTCTTCACCGGCCACTCGCTGCAGATCAACGCGCGTTTCGCCCGGCCGATCAGCCCCGGGCGGGCCCGCGAACTGCTCGACGGCGCGCCCGGGGTGGCGCTCTCCGACGTGCCGACCCCGCTGCAGGCCGCCGGCCAGGATCCGACGTACGTCGGGCGGATCCGGGCCGACGAGACCGCCGAGCACGGCCTGGCCCTGTTCTGCGCCAACGACAACCTGCGCAAGGGCGCCGCGCTCAACGCCGTGCAGCTCGCCGAACTGGTCGCCGCCGAGCGCCGCTGACCCCCCTCCGGCGTCGGCGCCGTTCCGGCCCGCCCGCGCCGTTCGGGCCGGCCCGCCCGGTTGCCGTTCGGGCCGGCCCGCCGGTTGCCGTTCCGGCCGGCCCGTCGGCGCCGGTCCGGCCGGCCCGCCGGCGGTGAGCGCGGGACGGTTACCCCGCCCCGGGCGGCGGGTAGACGGCGGTGCCGACACCGAGAGGGGAGCACCATGACAACGGTCGGAGAATTCATGACGACCCGGCTGGTGACGATGGACGGCAACGACACCCTGACCGCCGCGGCCCAGGAGATGCGCGACAGCGCCATCGGCGACGTGGTGGTGACCGACGGCGACAACGTGGTCGGCATCGTCACGGACCGGGACATCACGGTACGGGGCGTCGCCGAGAGCCTGGACCCGAACACCACCCGGCTCAACGAGATCACCAGCAAGGACGTGGTGACGGTCAGCCAGTACGACGACGCGGTGGCCGCCGCCGACCTGATGCGGACGTACGCGGTCCGCCGGCTGCCGGTGCTCGACGACGGCCGGCTGATCGGGCTGGTCTCGATGGGTGACCTGGCCGTGGAGCGCGAGCCCCAGTCGGTGCTGGCCGACATCAGCGCCGACGATCCGAACAACTGAGCTGACCGCCGCGGTGACGCCGGCCCCCGGTTCGGGGGCCGGCGTTCGCGTGCCGTCCCCGCCGGGCGGGGCGGCGTCACGGATTGCGGCTAAATCGTGGCATCCCTGCGCCGGGATGCCACGATGTGCCGCATCCCGCTCCCGGGTGCCCGGCGCCGGTGCGGGCCCGGGGCTGGTTCACCCGGACCAGCTCACCCGAACCGGGCGAGGTTGACGCCGGGTCCGGCGGGGACCCCTTCTCCGACGTCGAACGCCGCGGCTCGCGGGAGGAGTGGACCCGATGGTGGACGCGACCACGAGGTTCTTCGAGGAGATGGACCGGCGGGGGTACGAGCCCCTGCTGGCGAAGACCGCCGGCACCATGCGGTTCGACCTGCACGAGGGGGCGCACACGACGCACTGGCTGCTGGAGATCGATCGGGGCAAGCTCCGGGTCCGGCAGCAGGACCAGGAGGCGGACACGGTGGTGGGCGCCGATCCGCGGCTCTTCGGCGAACTGGTCAGCGGTGAGGAGAACGCCATCGCCGCGCTGCTGCGCGGGGACATGACCGTCACCGGCGACCTGCGCCTGGTGCTCCAGGTCGAGCGGCTCTTTCCCGGCCCGCCGGACTCCCAGGGTCCGCACCACGCGTTCCGAGAGGAGGCCCGCTGATGGCGGACACGAATACGATCCGGATCCTCGACGGCAACACCTTCGTGGTCTCCGAGGACACCGGCGACATCGAGGCCACCCCCACCGAGCCGACCGGGCTCTTCTCCATCGACACCCGCTTCCTGTCCAAGTGGGTGCTGACGGTCAACGGTGAACGGCTCAACGCCCTCTCCTACGACGACCTCCAGTACTACGAGGCGCGCTTCTTCCTGGTGCCCGGCCTGGCCACCCACTACGTGGACGCCAAGCTGTCGATCATCCGGGAGCGGGCCGTCGGGGGCAGCTTCCGCGAGCGGTTGACCATCCTCAACCACGACGAGAAGCCGGTCGAGCTGGAGATCCGGATGGACGCGGCCTCCGACTTCGCCGACCTCTTCGAGGTCAAGGACGAGATCCTCAACAAGAAGGGCGAGATCTACAGCCAGGCCGAGCCGGACAAGCTGCGGCTGGGCTACCGGCGCGGCAACTTCAAGCGGGAAACCGTCATCTCGTCGTCCGAGCCGGCCCGGTACGACCGCAACGGCTTCGCGTACAGCATCCGGCTGGAGCCCAACGAGCAGTGGGACACCGCCATCGACGTGCAGACGTTCGCCGTCGGGCCGGGTGGCCGGGACCTGCGGATGGGGCTGCGGGCGCACGGCGGCGAACGGTCGGCGCTCCAGCACGACCTGGAGGAGTGGATCCGCCGGGCACCGAAGGTGAACACCGAGCACGTCGAGCTGGGCTCGACGTACCGGCGCAGCCTGATCGACCTGGCGGCGCTGCGCTTCTCGCCGCTCTCCCTCGGCGGCCAGACCCTCCCCGCCGCCGGCCTGCCCTGGTTCATGACCATGTTCGGCCGGGACAGCATCCTCACCTGCCTGCAGGTGCTGCCGTTCACGCCCGACCTGTCCAAGACCACGCTGCGCGTCCTCGGCGCCCTCCAGGGCACCCGGTTCGACGACTTCCGGGAGGAGGACCCGGGCCGGATCCTGCACGAGATGCGCTACGGGGAGACGGCCGCCTTCGAGGAACAGCCGCACTCGCCGTACTACGGCTCGGTGGACGCCACGCCGCTGTTCGTGGTGCTGCTCGACGAGTACGAGAAGTGGACCGGGGACGCCGCGCTGGTCAAGGAGTTGGAGCAGGAGTGCCGGGCCGCGCTGCGCTGGATGGACACCTACGCCGACCTGCTCGGCAACGGCTACATCTGGTACGAGCGCCGCAACACCGACACCGGCCTGGAGAACCAGTGCTGGAAGGACTCCTGGGACTCGATCTCGTACGCCGACGGCACGCTGCCGCCCTTCCCGCGCGCCACCTGTGAGGTGCAGGGGTACGCGTACGACGCGAAGATGCGCGCCGCCCGGCTGGCCCGGGAGTTCTGGGGCGACCCGGCGTACGCCGAGCAGCTGGAGCGGGAGGCGGCGGCGCTCAAGGAGCGGTTCAACCGCGACTGGTGGGTCGCCGACCACGGCTACTACGCCCTGGCGCTGGACCCGGACGGCCGGCAGTGCGACGTGCTCAGCTCCAACATCGGGCACCTGCTCTGGAGCGGGATCGTGGACGACGATCGGGCCGGCCAGATCGCCGAGCACCTGGTGGGGCCCCGGCTCTGGTCCGGCTGGGGGGTACGGACGCTGGCCGAGGGCGAGATCCGCTACAACCCGATCGGCTACCACAACGGCACGATCTGGCCGTTCGACAACTCCTTCATCGCCTGGGGGCTGCGCCGGTACGGCTTCGCCGAGGAGGCGGCCCAGGTCGCCAGCGGCATCCTGGACGCGGCGCGGTACTTCGACGGCCGGCTGCCGGAGGCGTTCGGCGGCTACCAGCGGGAGCTGACGAAGTTCCCCGTCGAGTACCCGACGGCGTGCAGCCCGCAGGCCTGGTCGACGGGGACGCCGCTGCTGCTGCTGCGGACCATGCTGGGGCTGGAGCCGCACGAGGGGCACCTGGCCGTCGACCCGCGGCTGCCCATCGGCATGGGACGGATCGAGGTGCTGGACATCCCGGGCCGGTGGGGCCGGGTGGACGCCTTCGCGCGGGGCCGGCTGGAGCTGGACAAGCTCGACGGCTGACCCGGCCGGCCGGTCGCGACGTGCCGCTGGTCCTGGGCCGCCGCTGGCCGTTGGGGTGCCGCCGGTCCCGAGGTGCCGCCGCGCCGGTGGTGTCCCGGCGCCGTCAGTCCACCGGTCGTGGGTCCGGCTCGTTGCGCGGGATCAGGCAGAACTCGTTGCCCTCCGGGTCGGCCAGTACGGTCCAGCGGGGCAGCTCGCGGATCACGGTGGCGCCCGCCTCCAGCACGGCGGCCCGCTCCTCGGCGTCGCCGACCAGGTCGAGGTGGATCCGGCCCGGGCCGGGCAGCTGCGCGGCGGGCGTGAGCCAGACGTCCGGGCGGCGCCCGCCGGGGTCGCGCAGCAGCACCGCCTCGTCCGGGCCGAGGGAACGCTCGGCGAGCTTCACCCGGTCCTCGTCGGCCACGGGCAGGCCGGTGACCACGCTCCAGAACGGGGCGAGCAGGTAGGGATCACGGCAGTGGATCACGATCGAGGCGAGCTCGGGCATGCCTTGCACCGTAGTCGGGCCCGCCGGCCCGAAGGACGGTGTCGAGGAACGCAGCTCGTGCCTACGGTCCCGTAACCTACTCGGGGTAAAGTTGGTGGATGTCGGAACTCGTGTACCCGCCCGTGATCACCGCCGCCAAGACGATGTTCCGGATCCTGGACCTGCGCCTGGACGTGCGGGGCAGCCACCACGTGCCGCGCACCGGCGGTGCCGTGCTGGCCAGCAACCACGTCAGCTACCTGGACTTCATCTTCTGCGGGTACGGCGCGCACGAGTCCCGCCGGTTGGTCCGCTTCATGGCCAAGGACGCCGTCTTCCGGCACAAGATCTCCGGTCCGCTGATGCGCGGCATGAAGCACATCCCGGTGAACCGGTCGGCCGGCGCCGGTTCGTACGCCACGGCGGTCAGCGCGCTGCGCCGGGGCGAGGTGGTCGGCGTCTTCCCCGAGGCGACCATCAGCCGCTCCTTCACCGTCAAGGACCTCAAGAACGGGGCGGCCCGGATGGCCCAGGAGGCCGGCGTGCCGCTGCTGCCGGTCGCGCTCTGGGGCACCCAGCGGCTCTGGACCAAGGGCCGGCCGCGCACCCTGACCCGGCGGCACACCCCGATCACCATCCTGGTCGGCGAGCCGATGGACCCGGCCGAGCACCCGGACGCGAACGCCATGACCGCCGCGCTGCGCGCCCGGCTCACCGCGCTGGTCGACCAGGCGCAGCGGGACTACCCGGAGCAGCCGGCCGGCCCCGACGACGCCTGGTGGCAGCCGGCCCACCTGGGCGGCACCGCGCCCACCCCCGAGCAGGCCGCCGAGCTGGACCGGGCGGGCCGCCGCACGTCCAGCGCCTCCTGACGGTCGACTCCTACCCCCGCGACCGGTCCGGCGCGGGGTCGGCAGAGCCCGAGTCTGGCCGGGCCGAGCGGGCAGGTCAGCAGGCCGAACCGGGACGGTCCCGGGCCGGGGACTCCGGGCGGGCCCAGGCCGGCGACTCCTGCGCCGTCGGGCGGTAGTAGTCGTCCCGGGACAGGAACTCCACCGGCAGTGCCCCGGGCAGGGTGACCGTGCCGCGGGCCGGCCCGGCCGCGTCCACCCGGCTCAGCAGGGCGTCCCGCTCCTGCCGGGAGAGGTCCACCAGTTCGGCGTGCACCAGCCGGAACGTGGCCACCGCGCGGCGTACCTGCCGGAAGAGCGGGCCGATCTGGGCCACCGGGCCGGTGAGTGCCAGCGCCGGCTGCCGGATCGTCCGCAGCGCGTCGCACACCACCAGCAGCTCGACCCCGCCGTCCGGGCCGTCGACCAGCTCCAGCCGGGACGGCCACTGCCAGCGGATCTGCCCGCTGACCAGGCGGGACAGCCGGGCCGGGCGCCGGTGCCGGGCCCCCGTCCGGCCGCCCCGCCCGGGGACCAGGGACAGCTCCGACCCGGAGCAGACGTACGCCAGGCGCCGGTCCGTCACGGTGACGGTGGCCGGCGACGGGAGGCGCCAGACGCGGGTGCGCTCGGTCGGCCCGAGCAGGTGCCCGGTCACCCGCAGTTGGTGTTGCCCCAGCACCCGTTCGCCCGGCTCGGGGACGAGCGTGTAGCGGCGGTCGAGCACGGGACGGGCCGGCTCGTCGTCCGCGTCGAAGCGGTGCGGGCCGATGAAGAAGGGAGCGGCGTCCTCCAGCACGGTCACGACCTCCCCGGAGTCTGTCGGCGGTACGTCAAGCGTCGCCCAGCCGACAGCCGCTGTCATGACACCCGTTAGGGGGTCGGCCGGTCGGTCTGCGCGTGTGACCGGTAGATGCCGATCTCCTCCGGCCGGACGAGCCCGTCCTCGATCGCCCGGGCGAGCAGGGCGGCCTTCGTGGCGGCCGGTCGGCCCGCCCGGGTGTACTTGATCCGAGCCCGGTCGACGTACTGCTTCACGGTGTGCTCGCTGATCCGCATCCGGCGCGCCACCGACGCCTTCGACATCGACTGGAACCAGAGCAGCAGCGCCTCGCGTTCCTTGTCGGACAGCGCCGGCCGGTCCGGCCGGGGGTCACCGACCATCGCGCCGGCCAGCGTCGGCGGCACGTACGGGCGGTCGGTCGCGGCGGCCAGCACGGTCGCCACGCAGTGCTCGCGCCCCTCGTGCTTGGCCAGGAAGGCGGCCGCGCCGGCGTCCAGCGCGGCGAGCATGGTCTCCGGGTCGCCGTGTTCGGAGTAGACCACCACCCGCCACCCGGCGGCGCTCAGCTCGGCCAGCTTGTCGAGCACCATCCGCCCGTGCAGCCGCAGGTCGAGCAGGACCACGTCGGCCTCCGGGGCGGCCCGCAGCACCACGTCCGGATCGTCGCCGGTGGCCAGCACCCGCAGCCGCGGCTCACTCGCCAGCCAGGCCCGCACCCCGTCGATCACCACCGGATGGTCGTCCACGATGGCCACCCCGATCGGCCGTCCGCCGGTCACGTCCTCCGCCACCGCGTCTGCGTCCATCTGATCTCCCCGTCCCGCTCGTGCACGTGTTCCACCGGACCGCCACCGTCCGGCTCGGGTGGGTCGCCGGCCGTGACCTGGCCGCCGCGCCGGCAGGCGGCGCTCGGGGCCGGTCGCGGGCCGTCGGCCGGTGGGTCGTCCCGCCGGCCGGTGCCGTCCCGGGGCGGATCGAGGCCGATCGGGTCGGGGCCGTCGTGGTCGGGGGTGACCAGGCTGACCACCACCTCGTCCGGGCCGGCCAGGACGGTGATCCGGGCCCAGTCCCGCGCGGCGGCCAGCGCCGCGGTGAGCGGGTCGGCCAGCCGCCGGCGTACCTCGACGGGCAGCTCGGGCGGGGCGCCGACGGCGATCAGCTCGATCGGCAGGCCGTTGCGTTCGGCCAGGTCGGCGGCGGCCCGCAACTCGTGCAGCAGCGGGTCCGGCACGTCGTCGGCCTCGGCGATCAGCCGGCGCAGCCGGGCCGCGGCGAGCACGCACCGGCGGCGTACCTCCGGATCGGCCGGGTCGGCGTCGCCGGCCGCGAGGGCGGCCAGCACCTCCTCGGCGGTGCCACTGACCAGGGCGAGCCGGGCCTGCCGTTCCTGGCGGGCCTGTTCCGCCGCGACCCGTTCCGCCGCCACCGCGCCGGCCGCCGCCGCGGTACGGGTCCGGTCCCGGGCCAGCGCGGCGAGCGCCGCCGCGCCGGCGAAGACCGCCACCGGCAGCGAGGAGGTGCCGTAGACGTACATCGCGTAGCGGGTCAGGTCGGCCGGGGCGGTGGCGCCGTGGGTGAGCACCGCGCCGAGGGCGATCGACGCGTGCGCGCCGAGCAGCATGAGCAGCCAGCCCACCGGCCGCCGCCAGAGCACCAGCAGGAAGAACCAGGCGAGCCCGCTCCACACCCAGTTCGCCGGGGTGAACAGGACGGCCTTGCCGGCCGCTGCGAAGACCACGGCGTCGACCACCAGCAGCGCCACGGCGAGCCGCCGGGCCGGGGGCGGGCCGCCGCGCAGCAGGCGTACGCCGGTCGCCACGCCGACCCCGGCGGTGACCAGCCAGCCGGCCCCGACCAGCACCGGGGCGGCCATCCGCTGCCACGCGCCGAGCACCGCGGGCAGGCTGATGGCCAGATGCCAGGCCAGCGCGATGGTGACCGCGGCGATCCGGGCACCCCGGTCGGAGGCGTCGGCGGCGGCGCTGGCCACCGTCGCGGCCTCGGGCCGGGCGGCCGGCACCGCGCCCGGCGCGGACCCCCGGGACCGCGGGACGGCCCGGCGGGCCGCGCCGGCGGGGACCGGTTCCGCCGCCACCGCACCGGCCGCCGCGACGGCCGGGGGCAGCGCCGTACCGGATTCAGTGGCCACCGGACCACTCCAGCCGGATGCGGGTGCCGGCGCCAGGGGCGGAAGTCACCACGGCGCGGCCACCGACCGTGGACATCCGGCCGTGGATCGACTCGCGCAGGCCGTACCGGTGGGCGGGGACGGTGGCCGGGTCGAAGCCCGGCCCCTCGTCGACCACTTCGACCACGACGGTCCCCGCGATCCGGTCCAGGCGCAGCGCGGCGGGCGCGCCCGCCGCGTGCCGCGCCACGTTGGCGAGGGCGGCGGCCGCGCTGTCGGCGAGCGCGTCGGCGACCACGGCCGGCACCGTGCACGGCACCAGCGTCGCGGTGACCGGCAGCTCGGGCAGCCGGGCGAGGACCGCGCGCAGCCGCTCGTCCAGGGCCGTCGCGCCACCGGCCGGCGCGGATCGGGCGTCGGCCAGGGCGGTGAGACTGCGCAGGTCGGCGGCGCACCGCTCGCGCAGCCGGGCCGACGGGCCGGCCACCGCGCCGAGCCCGACCATGGTCAGCGTGCTGAGCACCGTGTCGTGCAGGTCCCGGTTCTGCCGCCGCTCCGCCTCCCGGGCGGTGCGGGCCACCACCGCGTCGCGGGCCAGCCGCTGGTAGTCGGCGAAGGCGGCGTCGGCGCGGCCGAGCCAACGCCGCATCACCGCGGTCATCACGGCCGTGCAGGCGGTCTGCACCAGCAGGGTGGCCGCGTGCGCGCGGGCCTCCGCCGGGTTCCCGGCGGCGGTCGCGCCGGTGACGTAACCGGCGGTCACCAGCAGCCCGGCCGGCACCGACCAGCGGGCGGGCGCGGTGGCCTGGGCGTTGATCACCGTGGTGCTGGCCAGCACCGCGATCCAGCTTCCCTCGCCGGGCAGCACCTCCGGCGCGACCAGCCACGGCATCGCCAACCCGGCGGCGGTGGTGAGCGCGACGTCCCCGGCCACCAGCGCGCCACCGATGCCGTGCCGGAACGCGCGGACCGCGTACCAGACGGACCAGGCGGTCAGCGCGGCGACCGCCGGGAGCAGCAGCGCGACCCGGACCGGCGGGCTGCTCACCGCGAGGGCCGCCACGCCGCCGGCCAGCCCGCAGGTCAGCCGCAACAGCGCCGGCAGGGTGGTGAAGATCAGCGTGAACGCGCCGCCGGCCGGCCGGTCCAGCGGAGTCGGCGGCGA
This sequence comes from Micromonospora sp. HK10, assembly GCF_000982955.1. Taxonomy (GTDB): domain Bacteria; phylum Actinomycetota; class Actinomycetes; order Mycobacteriales; family Micromonosporaceae; genus Micromonospora. Next base: position 55,113 of record NZ_KQ058825.1, read on the forward strand.
GGTCGTGGCGGCTACGACCGGCATCGGGGGAGTGTCCTTCCGGCAGCGACCCGGTCGGGTCCGCACGGCCTAGATCGACGACGGAGAATAGCATGTCGACCTACAGCCGGTCACCCACCGTACGCGGCGCGTCGCTGCGCAGAGCCCGTACCTGGCGGAACGGCGCCAGCACCTGCTCCGGACGGTCGACGTTCGCCCGTCGACGGTCGCCGAGCCCGGCCGACGGAGCACGTCGTCTCCGGCCGGCCGGGCTCCGGGCCGGGCCGGCCCGCCACCGCGTGGCGCCGGATCAGCACCGCCAGGCGCGCGGTCCGAGGTTCCGCCATCCGGCGTCGTCGTCGCTGCGGGCCTGACCGACCACCAGCCCGGTGTCGGACACGGCGACCGCGACCGCCCGCTGCCCGCTCGGCACGTCGAGCCCGACGGGCCCGTCCGCGCTCACGAGCGAGCCGTGCGCCACCACCCAGCCGGCCGCGTTGACCGCGTCACCCGGCCCCGCCGTCTTCAGCTCGTCGACCCTGCCGGTACGCAGATCCCACCGCGCGGCGGTCTGCGACGGCCACAGGCCGCCCGTGGCCCATCCGCCCCGCGCCGCGTAGGCGGCCGCCTTCGCGCCCGCCGGCACCATCAGCTTCCGGCCCTTGCCGCGCTGGTCCCAGGCGTACGCGGCCACGGCCGCGCCGTCGCGGTACATCGCGCCGACGATCGTGCCGTCGTCGGTGACGGCGTAGGCGTTGGCACCCGGGGGAAGGGGAAGCTTCTGCGCCGCCGTCGAGCCGGCCGGCCACAACAGGACGATGCTGCCCTCGCCGCCCGAGTTCCCGCTCGGCTCCGCGTTGATCACGATGTCGCCGGCCTCGTTGATCGCCGGGCTCGGGTACACGTGCCAGTTGCCCGCCGGGGTGCGCAGCCGCGTGTACCGGCCATTCTCGTAGCGGAAGACGTACTCCACCGGCCCGTCCTGGACCAGGCCGACCACCACCCCGGCGGGATTGACGGCGGTCGCCTGGACCGACGCGGCGGTCACCGGCAACGCCTTCGGCTGCCCGTCGGTCCAGAGCAGCGGCCGGAAGTTCTGGCCGACCGTGCTGTTGCCGACGACGTACCGGCCGGTCGGGTCCACCGCGGAGACCGCGACGTCGGTCATCCCGGGCGGCACGGGTAGTTCCGTGACCGGGCAGCCGGTGCCCGGCGCGGTCGGCGCGCGGCCGGCGCCGCCGGGAGTCGCCGGCCCGGTCGGAGCCGGCCGCGTGGCGGGCCCGGCAGCCGGGCCGGTCGCGGCCGACGGGTCGGCCGGCCCCGCGGCCGGCTGCGCGCCCCCCGCGCCGGTCAGGATCGACGGCGCCGCGAGCAGCACGGCTGTCGCCAGCGCCACGCCGCCGGCGCCCTGAAACGAGCGGTGGCGAAAGACGCGCCGCCGGCCGGCGCGGACGAGCGCTTCGACCTCGAGACGGCTGGGCGGCACGTCCACCGCCTCGAGCCGGGCCCGCAGTTCCTGTTCCTCGTTCATCACCGCTCCTTCGCTTTCGTTGCGACCGCGACCGGATGCCGCCCGTCGAGCACCTCGCGCAGCGCGGCGAGCCCTCGCGAACACTGGCTCTTGACGTTCCCCGCCGAACAGCCGAGGGCCGCCGCCGTCGCCTCGATCGACAGGTCGTCGAGGTAGCGCAGCACCACCGCGGCCCGCTGGCCCTTCGGCAACGCCCGCAAGGCCGTCACCAGCGCGTCCCGTTCCTCGACGTCGTGACCGGCCGGGGCGGACACCTCCGGCAGGCGATCGCCGAGCAGCACCCTGGACCACCCGCGCCGTCGCTCGTCCAGGTAGCGCCGGACCAGGATCCGGTGCACGTACCCGTCGAGGTTGTCGGCGCTGGTGGCGCGCTTCCAGTTGACGTAGAGCGCGGTGAGCGTGGCCTGGACGATGTCATCGGCCTGGAACGCGTCGGCGCAGAGGAGGTACGCCGTGCGGTGCAGGCGGGGCAGCCGCGCCTGCACGTACTCGACGTAGTCCCGTTCGAGGTCGGGCCGCATCCTGCTCCCTTGTTCAGACGGCATGGACGGTGGGCTCTGGTCGTCCTTATGTCGGCGCCGGCCAGGGAAAGGTTGCACGGCGGTCGAGGGGAGCGCGGACCCGGCCCGGCCGAGGGCTGCGCCGTTTGTCAGGATCGAGCGGAACACCGGTTCCGACGAGGGGGCATGGATGGCTCGCACGCTTTTGTACCTGGTCCGCCACGGTGAGCAGGATCCGGCGCAGGGCCATTCCGGGTCCGGTGGCCTCTCCGCGCTGGGCCGCCTCCAGGCGGATCGGCTCGGCCGCCGGCTCAAGGGCGTGCCGTTCACGACGATCCACCACAGTCCGCTGCCCCGCGCGGCCGAGACCGCCGAGGTGATCGCGGACTACCTGCCGGGCGTTCCCCGGCACCCCTGCGACCTGGCCGCGGACCGTACGCCGGTGCCGTCCGCCGCACGCCGCGACGACTACCCGAGCCGGCTGCTGCCGTGGCTGGACGAGGTGCCGGGGGAGGAGCGGGACGAGGACGCCGTCGCCCTGCAGGCCGCCGTCGAGCGGCTCGGCACCGTCGGCACGGAGGATCGGCACGAACTCGTGGTCACCCACAACTTCGTGATCGGCTGGTTCGTCCGGCACGTCCTGGACGCCCCGACGTGGCGGTGGGCGGGCCTCAACCAGGACAACTGTGGGCTGACCATCGTGCGGTGGGAGACCGGGCGGTCGCCCGCGCTGGTGTGCTTCAACGACATCGGGCACCTCTGACCCGGCCCGCGCACCGTTGCGGCGCGCCGCCCGCCCACCGTTGCGGCGGGCCGCGCGCCGGCGGCCCACCGTTGCGGCGGGCCGCGCGCCGGTGCGGCGCGCCCTAGGCTCACGCCATGCCGCGGAGCAGCCAATGATCGACCTGGACGACCAGGACCAGCGGCCGGCCCGGCCGGGCGCCGCCCCCGTGACGGCCGGCCGGAAGATCGCCCTGGGGCTCGTCGCCGCCTTCGTGGCCGGCGTCGCGCTCGGCGGGGTCGGCATCAGCAAGCTGCGGGACTCGCGTGCACAGCGGGAGCGGAACGCCGTGGTCGCACTGGTGGCCGTGCCCCGATCGGCAAACCTGGAGGGCTCGTCCGCCCAGGGCTACGTGCAACTGTCCGGACTGTTGATGGTGGTCAACGCCGGACCCGCGCCGATCACCGTCCGCGGGGTCACCGCGGAGCGGCCCGGCGTCGTGCTGCGCAGCATCGAGGATTCCCGGCTGCTACCCGCCGGCGGCACCGGCCAGGTCATGGTCGAGCTGCGGTTCGACTGCGCGATCGCGTTCCAGCCGGATCCACTGTCGTTGCGGCTCTCGGTGGAGACCGGGGACGCGCGGACCAGAGCGGTCAGCTATCCCGTCACCCTGCTCGGAAGCGACTGGCACCGGGACGCCATGACCGTGTGCCCGAATCGCCCATAGCGTGTGCGGCCTGCGATGATCAGCGCCATGCCGTCCGCGCACCGCGCGTGCACTTTGCTCTCGGCGCTCCTGCTTGCCTTCGGTACGAGCTGCGCAAGCGACGCCGCCGCTCCCACGTCGCAAGCGAGTTCGGCGCAGCCTGCCAGCACCGTGTCTTCCCCGCCCACGACCGCGGTCCCGCCGGATCTTGCGCTGCCCGCCGTCACCCCCGACGAGATCAGCCGCACCGTCTACCTCCCGAAAACCCAGACGATGAGCAGCACGGCGCGCAGAGCAGCCACCGCGGGCCGGCCGTACACCATTGACGCCGCGTGCCTGTCCGCGAGTCCGCGCAGGGTCATCCGGTACGAAGTGCTCAGCACCGGGCAGGACGCGAACGTGCCCGTGGCGAGCGGCGACCTGCCCTGCGACGGCAGCGTGATCCGGAACAGCATGCCGCTGCCCGCAACCGGCATCCAGGTCAACCTCGGGCCGGACCTGACCGATGTCACGGCCGCCTACGCGGTCATCGCACCCTCGACCTGATCTCGTCGACGAAAGTCCTGGACCGCCGGCCTTCCCCTCGACTGCCTCGCCAGGCCGTCCCGGCCTTGGCCCGTCGGCTACCGGGCTGAGTCCCAGCCGCGCAGTACCTCGACACCGGCCACGACGTCCATGACGGTGCGGTCCGGCGGGGCGAGTTCCGCCGGCCATGCCTTCCCGCGACCGACCCAGACGGTGGCAAGTCCTGCCGCGCGGCCACCCTCGACATCAAGCACCGGGCTGTCACCGATCACCCAGCCACCGTGCCGCAGCTCGAGGCCGCAGCCACGCGCTGCCGCCGCGAAGATCTCGCGTGCCGGCTTCCGGATACCCAGCTCTCCGGACACTGCCCAGGCGTCGACGCACCGGTCCAGCCCGGTACGCCTGATCTTGCCCAGCTGGTTGTCGGCCTGGCCGTTGGTCACGATCGCCACCGTCCAGCCCTCCGCACGCAGCAGCGTCAACGCGCTCAGCACCTCGTGGCGGCAGCTCACCAACTCCGGCATCCGTTGTCGGTACCGCCTCCAGGTGTCGTCCGCCGATGCCAGGCCGAACCGCGCCGTCACCTCGCCGAAGAACCGGTCGCGGGGCACGGCCCCGTCCTGATCCGTGACGAGAAGCCACGCCAACTCGTCGTCCGGCAGTCCGTGATCGGCGCAGAACTCGACGGCCCAGCGCCGGAATGCCTCCGTACGGTCCACCAGCGTGTTGTCGAGATCGAAGAGCGCCAACCGCTGCATGGCCGACAACCGTACCGGCCGGTTGGAGCCAATCTCCTCAACGGGCGCGCCCCCGGTGACCCGTGGACCGCGCCGGGCGTCCGCACCGGTGGCGCTGGTTACACCGCCCCCGTGGGCGCTGGACGGGCGCCGACGGTGGACACGGTCGTCGTACTGTCTGCGGATGGTGTCGGGCATGGTGCGCTACTACGACGACTTCCTGGCCGATCGGGAGTGGCTCGCGGAGGGACTGAACTGGGCGGTGGTCCAACCGGCGAGTGCCGAGGCCACTGTCGACGGGGTCATCAAGCGGCTGCGGGCCAGGCGCGTGGAGCCGGGCGACAACCGTCCGGGTGAGCTGGCCGACCTGGCGCAGATCGGCCCCAACGTGGTGGTGTTCCAGGACGACGGCTGCGCGCTGGGCCAGCCTGAGGTGCTGCGGTGGCTCAGCGACGGCGTACGGGTGCACACAGTCGACTGGACCATCAACGGCAACGGCGGCGTCACCTACGCGGTGTACGGCAAGGTGCTCGCCTGGATGGACATGAACGATCCCGACCGCCGGCGGGGTGACGACCCGGCCGCGTTCGACGACGACCTGGACGACGTGCGCGCCGCGCAGGGCACCGGGTACGTGAAAGCCGCGGTGATGGCGTTTGTCGAGCGGCGGACCGGCGTGCGGCTGCCGGCGGAGTGGATGAGCGACGAGGGCGCCGACCCGCAGGCCGGACCGTGGGTGACGGTCAGGCTGGGGTCGTTTCCCCCGGAACCACGGCCGCCCTCGAACTTCGGTCACTACGAGCCCGACCTCGACGCGCGACTGCGGGCCGCACCGGAGCCGGTGCGCCGGGCGGCGCTCGCGCTCGCCGTGCGGGCGGTGACCACGCGGTTCAGCTTCAGCGACGACAACCTGGCGCGGCAGGTGGTGGAGGCCGTCGAGCAGGGCCTGACCGTGGACGAGGAAACCCGGTCGCGGATCATCCGGCTCACCGCCCACGGCGCCGAGGATCGAGCCGGCACCGACGCCGTCCACGCCCTGTACGCGGCCGTAGCGGGCGCGGCCGTCGTCGACGCGGTGGGCGCCGCGCGGTACCCGCTCGTCGACGAGTGGCCGGCGGTGCGCCGGGAGCTGTACCGCCTCGTCCGGCAGGCTGGCTGACCGCCCGGCGGATGGCGCTCATCAGCAAGCGCGGTACGCCGACCCTCGGTTTTGCGGCGGCCGTCGAGGCCCTCCGCGCGCTCGGTGAGCAGCCGATCCGGCTCGGCCAGGTGGAGCAGTCCGACCCGCCCTGCTACTTCCAGCTCTTCTTCGCCGGGCGACGCGGCATCAGTCGTCGATGCCTCGGTGTGGACCGGCAACACGTACGGCCAAGGAACTGATCTCCTGGTCGGCACGGTCGGGACGGCGCTGACCCGCGGTGGGGTGGGTGCGCCCGGCAGGATTCGAACCTGCGGCCTTGGGATTAGAAGGCGTAATCTGGCCGCGTCAGCCGTTACCAACGGTGACCAAATCCGCCGTCTGACCAGGCGAAACGGCGCGGTTGAGCGCTCCTGACCACAGGTGGCTACGGGTGACACGGGTGGGGCCGGGTGGGGCCGGTGGCCGCCTGGTGTCCACTTCAGTCGATTCGGTTGCTCGGCACCCGTGGCCACGGCTAACCTCGTGGGCGCAGGCAGCCCACGGGCAGCCGGGCGCGGCACCTCAGACCATCGGTCACGCCGCCCCGTGGCTCGGGCCGCTCACAACTGAATGACAAGACCATCGTTGGTATGCGAGTCCACGCGCAAGCTGCAAGCGCGATCGCAACCACTACCCGGGAGGGCCCTCCGATGGCATCGACACCAAGTGATGCCGTGGCCTCCCGGGCTTTTTCGTCTCTGGGGCACGGCCCGACCCCGAGAGAAGAGAGATGGCAAGGGAGATGCTCAGGCTCGGCCAGGTGGCCGACGAGCTGAACGTCAGCAAGTCCACCGCTCGCCGGCTCGTGCAGCGCGGGGAGTTGCTCGGCTGCAAGGTGGGCTATCAGATTAGGGTCGCCCGCGAAGACCTGGACGCGTACATCCTTCAGCAGCGAGAGCAGGCGATGCAGGCGGCCGAATGCCCGGTCGCCCCGGCGCACTGCACGCACCGGGCCAACGGAGAGCCGTGCTGCTTTTGTGAGCCTTCCATAGGGCAGCAGGCTGCCGGGCTCGTTCCCCGACAGCGCGACGTCGCCTGACCCTCGTCCCCTCCCGCATTGCCCGTCCCCACGGTCCGCGTGTTGGCCGTGGGGACGAGCGACGCCCAGCACCGCCGAATTTCCCAGCGCCCCAGAATCGATCGTCCTACATGGACAGAGGGCTCATATGCTGTGGTGGCCAATACGGACAACACGGACAAAGGAGAACTGCGATGGCACGCGGTTTCAACACGGCGGCTGACGTCGTCACCCGGAGCGCGGACGGCACCGACCTGGCCGCCATGTACCGGGAGGTCACTGAGGCCCTGAAGCTGTACAACGGCCAGCGGGACAACCTGCGCGGCCTGCTGAGCTACAACGTGACCACGCCGAGCGAGGACGTCCTCCAGACGATCTACGGCGAGGTCTTCGAGGAGGCCAGCGAGTTCGGCGTGCCGACCGCCATGCGCCCGGACGTGACGCCCCTGAAGATGGGCTTCGGCTTCAAGGACCTCGACACGGCCACCCGGTACACCTGGAAGTTCCTCCGCGACGCCAGCGCCGAGCAGATCCGCAACGTGCTCGACACGGTGCTGGAAGCCGACAACCGGCAGGTCTTCGAGGCGGTGCTCGGGGCGCTGCTGAACAACACCGTTCGCAGCAACCCGGAGGGCATGGCGGTTCAGCCGCTGTACAACGGCGACGGCACGATCCCGCCCGCCTTCGAGGGCAAGGAGTTCCCGGGCACGCACACGCACTACCTGGCCAGCGGCGCGGACACCCTGGACGGGGTGGACCTGGCCGAGCTGATCGGCAAGGTGCGCGAGCACGGGTACGGCATGGACGCGGGCAGTCAGCTTCTGGCCGTGGTCAACCCGCAGGAGGGCGAGGAGGTGCGCGGGTTCCGGGTGGCCAGCGGGAGCCCGTACGACTTCATCCCCGGGGAGAACACCCCGGCCTACCTGACCGACCAGACCATCGTCGGCGACACCCCGCCCGCGCAGTACGGCCGGCTCTCGCTAATCGGAGGTTTCGGGCCTGCGTACGTGCACGAGACGCACCTGATGCCCGCCGGTTACGTGCTGGTCGTCGCCAGCGACGGAGCCAACGGCACCCGCAACCCGGTCGGCTTCCGCCAGCACCCGCGCACCGAGTACCAGGGGCTCCGCACCATCCCCGGCCCGAGCCCGGACTACCCGCTCCAGCACAGCTACTACCAGCGTTCCTTCGGCACGGGCGTCCGGCATCGTGGCGCGGCGGCCGTCATGCAGGTGACGACGGCCACCACCTACACCACCCCGGCCAAGTACGCGCGGGTCGTGGCCTGACATGGACATGATCCCGACCAGCGTGCATCAGGCGGTCGTCGCCGCCGGGATGAACGTGCACGCGGACGCGTCCCGGTGGGCGCGGGACCAGTACCCGGCCAACTGGCCGGTCCAGAGCTTCGACGAGCACGTGATCGAGCTGATCCGGCGGGCGACCACCGACGAGGGCGAGGCGTTCCCCGCGCTGCTCGACCGGCTGCCCGGTCAGGCGTACCTGCTGGTCCCGGCCAACGGTCGGCAGGTGCCCATCGGCCCGGACACCCCGGACCTGGACGCCGTCATCCGCTCCGCCGCCCCACGGCTGGCGTACTGCGACTACTGCGAGACGTGGGCAGCGGTCGCGGCGCTCCTGCCGGTCAGCGGCAGCGCGTGCGTCGTGGCCCTGGCGCTGTGCGCCGGGTGCACCGGCCAACTCGACAAGAAGTACCGGCCAGCCCTGCACCTCATCCTGCCCACCCCCACGCCCGACACCACCGAGGAGGCCAGCAATGGCTGAGCATGAGCCCGACGTCCTCGCCCGGGCACGGACCGCTGCGGACTGGCCCACCGTGGCGGATCTGGAAGCCGAATTCGGCGTGCGCGGCCGGTACATCCGACGCGCCATCGCCGCCGGGGACCTGAGCGCCTTCCGGCTCAACGTGCTGCGGGTGGACCCGGCGAGCTGGGCCGCCTGGCTCGCCGGCCGCCAGAAGTAGCCATCAATCGTCGGCGGGCCGGTCCCTGGGATGGGAAGACCGGCCCGCCGAGATGAAGGGAGGAACAAGATGGCCATCGCTGCCACGGCCAGTTTACCAGCGGGAATGGTGCCTTACGGGGTCTGGGAAAAATGCGCCCTAACCGTCAATCCCGACCGCTTCCAGCAGGCACAATGGACCAATCCGGTTAGCTGGACCTACCTGGCACTACAGCATTTCGACGGCAGCGCGCCGACCTGGCTCCTGACCGCCTGGCTGCGGCGCAACGGGTACGCCGACACAGATTTAGACGCCGACCGGCTGATGATGAGCGCCCTATTGGAGGGACGTGGATTGTTCGCCGTTACCCGGCTCCCTCGCGCAAAGAAATGACCGCCGGAAGAGGTCGGTTGCGCAGCTATGGTTAATTGCGCAACCGATAGAAGGGCATCAATCATGCAACGGGAGAAGAGCATCGACCCGGCTGCGAGTGAGGCCGCGCGGGCGCTGGCGCGTAAGCGCTGGGACAAGGCCACGCCGGAAGACAGGGCGCGGCAGGCGGAACGGATGCGGGCGGCTCAGGCCGCGCGCTGGGCTCACCGCTCTGCGCCAACTGACAGCGACGAATAGTCGTCAGGGCCGGTTGGCGGACCGGCCCTGACAGAAAGCGATGTGAACTGTGAGGCAGCGTAACGCACCTCAGCAGCGGGGCTTCGGTCCAATGGCGGGGCAACGCTGGCGTCAGTTGGTGGACGCCCTCGGCTGGCCGGTCAACGACTCCGGTCAGGCATACGGTCCGTGCCCGGTGCACGGTGGCGACAACGCATCCGCGTTCAGCGTGGGGGCAGGCGAGGACGGATGGCCGGTGCTCACCTGCCACACCCGCTGCGCCGACGCCATCGAACGCAACCGCTCCCGGTGGTACGCCAGAGCGCGACGCAAGCTGATAACCGCTGGCGTGCCCGCTGACTGCCTTGCCCCTGCGCGGGGTGCTGGCAGCCGTTCTACGCGCCCTACGGCCCGTGCAGCACAGCGCATGCCCCGACAGCGGGCGACGGCTGCCCCGCCCAGCGAGAGTGCGCAACGCACGCGAGCCCGGGCGATGACCGGGGCGCTGACCCGGGAGCTAGCCACCAACCGCGGACTGAAACCGCAGATCATCACGGCGGCCGGGATCGGCTGGGACGGTGAGCGGTACGTGCTGCCGGTGTACGACGCGGGCAGCGGCGACCTGGTCGACCTACAGACGTACCGCATCGGCGGGCATCTCCACCACCGAAGGGGCGGCACGCCGCGCCTGTACGCCCCGGACGGGTTCGACAGCTCGCGCCCGGTGCTGGTCTGTGAGGGGGCGTGGGACGTGCTGGCCGCCCGAGAGCACGGGCTGAACGCGGTTGGCGTGACCGGCGGCGCGGGTGCCGTGCCCGGTGATCTGTCCGCCTTGCAGGGCTGCGACGTGGTCACCGTGTACGACAGTGACGGGGCGGGCCAGGCGGGCGCTGCCAAGCTCGCCAAGGCGCTTGCGCCGATCGCCCGATCCGTACGGGTCGCGGACCTTGGCCTGCCGGACAAGGGCGACGTACGCGATTGGTTCATCACCCACGGGCGCACTGCCGACGACCTGATGGCCGTTGTCGGCCAGGCGCAGCCGTGGGGAGGAGAGGACGGCGGCCGGGCTAGCGCGGGTGGCTTCATCACCCTTGCTGATGTCGAGGAAGAGGAACTGAGGTGGCTGTGGTCTGGCCGCATCCCGCGCGGCAAGCTGACGATCTTGGAAGGTGACCCGGACCTCGGAAAGTCCATGGTGACCTGCGACCTGGTGGCCAGGGTGACCACGGGCGCGCCCTTCCCGGGGTCGAGCGAGCGCAGGCAGCCGCAGGACGTCATCATCGTGCTGGCGGAGGACGACCTTAACGACACCGTCCGCCCGCGCCTGCGGGCAGCCGGAGCGGATCTGCACCGGGTTCACAGCATTGCCCTCGGGCGAGATGACGACGGCAACCTGCTCCCGCTGAGCATCCCGGAAGACCTTCACCGCATGCGAGATGGCGTCAAGCGATTCGGCGCCGGTCTGGTGGTTATCGATCCCATCACCGCCTTCCTCAGCGAGTCCATCAACAGCCACAACGACGCCAGCGTGCGCCGTGCGATGACTCCACTGGCCGAGATGGCGCAGACCACCGGGGCGGCGGTGCTGATGATCCGGCACCTGAACAAGAGCGGGGACATGAAGGCGCTCTACCGGGGCGGTGGATCCATCGCCTTCATCGGCGCAGCCCGTAGCGGCTTGGTCGTGGACAGGCACCCCGACGACCCGGTGAACGTGCGGGTCCTCGCGCAGGTGAAGGCGAACCTGGCCAAGAACCACCGGCCGAGCATCGTCTATCACGTCGAGGGCTGGGAGCGGGACGACGCCATCCCGGTAGTGCGCTGGGGCGAAACCATCGAGCTAACGGCCGAGGACCTGCTCAAGAAGCCCGACGGCCGCAAGCGTTCGCCGGAGCGTGACGAGGCGGAGCGCTTCCTCATCACCCTGCTGCGTGGGCAGGAGCCGGTGCCAGTCAGCGAGGTGCAGCGCCAGGCCGAGGCCGCCGGGCTGAAGTGGGCGACCGTTCGGCGGGCCAAGGACGGGGCCGGGGTGCAGGCCATCCCCGAGCGAAAGGAGAGCGGAGCGGTGGACAAGTGGCTCTGGACCATCCAGAAGACAACGGTGATTGAACTAGATGCGCCTAGAAGCTCAAGGTCCAGGCGCTAAGCCAGAAGGCCACCCCCAATTAGTGAGCCTCTAGTAGCTCCTAGTGCTACATGCCACTAGAAGCTCAAGGTTTGGGGCAGGGCACCTAGTCGGCTCCAAGTAGGAGAGAAGTGATGAGCACCGAACCAAGGAAGCGGCGCACCCGCCGCCCGGCTGCCCCAGAGAATCCGCCAGCCGTGGAAGACCCTAGAAGCAATGCACCCATGAAGCGCCAGTGCACGGCAGAGAACCGGCACGGCGAGCCCTGCGAGCTCGCACCCATCAAGGGTGGCACGGTCTGTCACAAGCACGGCGGCAGTGCACGGCAGGTCAAGAACGCGGCCCGTCGCCGGCTCAACGCCCTGGCCGAGCCCGCTGTGGCGTTGCTGTCTCGGATCTTGGAAGACGACCGGGACCTGAAGGCAGGCGACAAGGAGCGCATCCGCGCCGCCATCGCCGTCCTCGACCGCACCGGCCACGGCCCCAGCGCCAAGGTCGAGATGGAAGAGCGTCCGTGGGAGCGCCTGCTCCGGGAGAGCATGGCGGACTTCGTCCACAACCCCGAGGCCTATCCCGAGGAGTACGCAGGGATGCCGCACTACGAGCGGCGTCGGTACGACGTGTATCGCGGCCACGACCCCGAGGAGGACGACGAGTAGGCCGCCGTCGCGCGATGCGCCGGTAACGCGGACAGGTAGGCGACCACGCAGCGTAAGGAGGGGCATGGGCCGGGTTGCTCGGCGGTCGGACGCCAAGCGCCGACGACGGGTAGGACGACGCCCGGCCACCCCTCGCCCGGCCCGCCCCACGGCCTCCGGCACGCCGCTCGCCTGCGGGCACCTGGCCTACTACGACCCGCCGCCGCTGCCCGGCGACGTGGTCTGGTGCCACGGCTGCCGGGACTACGCGAGAAAGCTTCCGGCGAACGCTGAACTTCATCGAAGATCCTCTATTAACTGGTCATGCACGGCGCTCGACCGCAGCGCCCGGGAGGCCAAGGAGCCCAGCATGTCCACCAGCACCAGCACCACCACCGCCCCGGTTACCGAGGCAACCGACCCCATCCCGACCCAGACGCCCGAACCGGCCCCAGCTGCGCCCACGGCCGAGCAGGCACCCGCCGAGGCCCCTGCGCCCGCTGAGGCGTTCGGACACGTCGACCTGAACGTGACGGCCCCGGAGGAGGAAGGCCCGGCGCTGCCGCTGCCCACGGCTGAGGAGATGGCCGAGGCCATCGACGCCTGGTACGAGGAGAGCCCGCTCGCCGCCGCCTGCGCCGCTGGCACGGTCAAGCTGTTCCGCCTGCGCGGCACCGGCACGATGCGGCGGCTGCCCTGGCTCGCCGGCGAAGCGTTGGAGACCGCCGAGTGGTACCGGCTGTGCGTCGACCAGGGCGCGGCCGTGAAGCAGGTTGCCGAGGACCACGGCACCAGCAAGGCCACCGTGCGCCGCGCGCTGAACACCCTGGCGCTCATGGACGAGATCACGGACGGCCTGCACGACGACCTGTACGCGGAGGACGTGACCGAGATCGTGTTCGGCGCCGAGGCGGATGAGGACGGGGACGCCTGATGCCAACCGTCAGCACTAACGACCTGGCCGACTACCCCGTGGGCGCGGAGGTCCTCGTGGACGGGGAGCGGTTGGAACTGCACAAGCGCTACCAGACGGCCGAGGGCGTGGCGGTGTACCTGCTGCGCCCACGGTTCGATGCCGACCACGGCCCGGCCGGGCTGGTGCGTATCGAGGTGGCCCGCGCCGACCTGGACGAGCCGCTGTGGGAGGTCGCCCCGCTGTACGCGGAGGACCCGCCCGTGTACCGCCCGAAGGAGGAAGGCCGATGACCCCGATGATCGGCTACCTGCGGGTCAGCACCGAGGAGCAGGCCGAGGACGGCAACGGCCTGGACGCGCAGCGGTACGCCATCGAGCAGGAAGGCGACCGAAACGGCTGGGAGCTCACGTGGTTCGTGGACCCCGGCTACAGCGCCAAGGACACCAACCGCCCGGACCTACAGCGGGCGCTGACCGCGCTGCACCGCCGAGAGTACGCGGGGATGGTCGTCGCCAAGCTCGACCGGCTGAGCCGCAGCGTGATCGACTTCGCGACGATGGTCGAGCGCGCCCAGAAGCGCAAGTGGAACCTCGTGGTGCTCGATCCGCGTTTCGACCTGAGCACGCCGTACGGCCGGGCGTTCGCCGGGATGGCAGCGGTCTGGGCGCAGCTCGAACGCGAGCTGATCGGCCAGCGCACCAGCGAAGGGCTCCAGGCGCTCAAGCGCCAGGGCGTACGGCTAGGCCGACCCCGGCAGTACAGCGCCGACGTGGTGGCCCTGGTCGCCACGCTGGCCGACGTAGAGGGCATGGGGTGCCGCGCCATAGCCGCAGAACTGTCTAGCCGCGCTGTGCCGACTCTGGGCGGGCGGCCCTGGCACCCGTCCACCGTGCGCCGGTTGCTGCGTGGCCACGCCCTCGACCTGGCCGCTGCTGTGGCGCGCGAGACCAGCCAATCGCGGACGCCGGGCGCTTCGCAGACAAAGGAGGAGGGTTGACATGGCACGGCCGGAGGTTGACCGCTACGGGACTGAGATACCGGGCGTCCGCAAGGTGATCCGTAAGTACTCGGACGGCCGCCAGATGGTGCGGTGGGAGGTGCGCGTCAAGGACGCGTTGGGCAGGCTGCACAACGTCGGCACGTACGACACCAAGGACGACGCCCGCCGGGCCAGCGTCGAGGCACGGGCCAGCGTGCAGGCTGGGACGTACGTGGCGCGCAGCGCCGGGGCGGTGACGTTCCTGGACGTGGGGCGGACGTGGCTCGCCAGCCCGCGCGTGCAGGGGCTGAAGCCGTCCACCCGGTACGGGTACACGCGGATCCTGCACAACTACCTCGCGCCGTTCCACCGGGTGCAGGTCGGTCGGCTTGGCTACGCCGAGTGCTCCACACTGATCGGGCAGGTGATGGACGGCCGCGCGCCTTCCACCGTCGGGCACATCCTCCACGTGATGCGCTGCGTGCTCGACCACGCCGTGCGGAGCGGCTACCTGCGGGCCAACCCGGCGCGGGAGGTGGCCAAGCCGAAGCTCCGGGCCAAGCGGGAGACCGTGGTCCTCCAGCCGCCGGACGTGGAGCGCATCATCGCCGCCATGCCGGACGCCCGTGGGGTGCGCCCGGACCGCTGGCGGCTGCTGGTGGAACTGGCGGTGGAGAGCGGCTGCCGAGCGGGCGAGTTGGCCGGGCTGCGCGTCCGCAACCTGGACACGGCCGGTCGCCGGCTGAAGGTGGAGGCCACCGCGCAGGAGATCAACGGAGAGATGCGGATCGGCACGCCGAAGTCCAAGGCCGGGCTCCGCACGGTGGACGGGCTGAACGCCGACCTGTGCCGCCGCCTCGCCGCCCACGTTGACGGCATGGGGCCGGATGACTACGTGTTCGGTGACGGGGCCACGCCCTATCGACACAACGCGTGGAACAACCGGGTATGGCGACCGACCGTTGACGCGCTCGGGTTGGTCGGCGTGCGGTTCCACGACCTGCGCCACTATCACGCCAGCGCGTACCTGCTGCTGACCGGCGACGCGGTCCGCACGGCCAAGCGGTTAGGGCACGCCGACCCGTCCGTCACCTTGAAGGTGTACGGGCACGTGCTCGACCACCAGGGCAGCGACGTATCGGCCGCCTTCGCCGAGCTGCGGGCCGAGGGCCGCCGGCAGGTAGCCGCAGCCGAGCCCGCACCGGTTCGCCCGGCAGCGTCGACTACAGGGCCGATGGCGGGTGCCGTGGTCGACCTGGCCGCCGAGCGGCGCAGGCGCAGGGCGGGCTAGCGCCCGAAGCGGTCGTTTCGGGGTCGCCTGGCCTGCGGGCTGGCGGCCTCGAGGAACGTGGGAGCGATCCCATGTGGACCGAGTGAACGGGAGGTAAAGCCATTCCGTTATCTGGACTCAATCCAGAACTGCAAACTACTCACCGGTACGCTCCCCTTGCGACATGTGATCGATGCTCGCGTTTGGGCATGCCGGTCGATGAATCGGCAGGTCAACGACCTGCGCAAGCCAAGGGGCGGCAGCTTGTCCATCCACCGCCCTCATTAGAACGTATGTCCAAAGGCTGGATGATCGATTTAGGTATATCCCGCGATATGGGAGAGGGTGGGGGTCCGTGCACAGTGGCCGTATCGGCGCAAGATCACCGTCGGTCGGTCGCATAAACTCTGATCTCGGCACGTCAACGCGGCGTGCCTGCGCAAAAAAGCAGACCCCGAGCACGGACGTCCCGTGACCGAAGGTCTGGACGTCGAGCCGGGGTCCGTTCTCATTGGCAGTGAGGCGGCTACGGTAACAGGCTTCCGTCGTCCCGTGTGGGCGATTGGTCCTTCTCGGCGTTTGGCGCAAACGTTTATGAGGAGGTGTTGCCTTATGGCAGCAATCGGTTCGCGGGCGCGTACGGGCGAGCGTTGCCCGGAGAGCGGTGTCTGGAAGGTCGTGGGCACGCCGTCCACGACGGCCCCCATCGCGGTGAACAACGTCATGCCGCCGTACAACGGCCAGGCCGTGACGTGGGAGCTCATCCGCCTCGCGTGATGAGCAGTGACTCGGGGTCGCTTGCCCGTGGTGGTGAGCGACCCCGAGCCCATTACTCCGTCTTCAGGATGTCCCCGTGCTCGTGCCGGAGCTGCGTCAGCAGCAGGCTCCCCAGACCGAGCACCCCGAGGGCGTAGAGCTTGGCGTCATCCCGGGTCTGAATCCGGTGCCGGTCGACGTTGCTCAGCGCCTGCGCAAAGCCCACGCCGAGCGCCCGCCACCCCTCCCGCTCGCTGGCCTGCCGGCCGAGCCGGTAGTCGCTGGCGTCGCCGAACACCTCGGAGTAGAGCTGCTTGCCGATCAGGTTGTTGCCGTTCCGGTCCAGCGGGCTGCCCGCCCACACGCGGATGTGACTCTCCACGAAGATCGCCGTCTGGCTGGCGACCTTGCCCCACTCGCCGTCCTCGACCAAGCCCTTGACGTGCGCCCACAGCTCCGGGTCGTAAGCGTGCTCGTCCACCGGCTCGTCCCCGCCCGCGAGGCCGAGTTCGTAGATGGCGGCGTCGATCAGCCCGATTGCCTTACGGACGCCACCCCGGCGCGCGTCCTCGTAGTAGGAACGCTGCATCGCAGGGGAGCTGATCGTCGGCCAATACTTGACCTCGTCGAGGCTCTTCACGATGTGGTTGTCCTCGCCAAGGGCGCGAACGAAGATCAGTCGGACTCGGGGCCTCCACGAGTCCAGCGCCGAGTCGCGGCGGAAGAGGTCAGCGGCTTCGGCCTCCGCCTTGAGCTTCGTCAGTTCCTCGATGGCAACCGCAGGGCGCATGGATGCGAGTCTACGGACCACCTGCGACAGTGCTGCCTTCCTTGCTCGCCATCGGCAGGCGCGGCTACCGTGCGGTCACGTTAAGTAGTCGGCCCCGCACGCGGTGCTAGCGACACCGGGCGGGGCCTTGACCGGGAAGGAGCCCCGGCCCATGAACAACGTACCTACGCATCCTCATTGGTGCGACCGCCAGGAGTGCACCGTTACCCCGGACCGACCCGCTGGCGCGCACTGCTCGCGGCCGGTGCTGCTGCGGCCGGAGGACCGCGAGGCGATGTACCTGCGGGTGACCCTGCACCAGTCCACCGGCCTGCCGGTGCTGTGCGTGGAGGGATTCGACCAGGACCCCGCCAAGGACCCGAACCCGCTTGCCCTGCTGGCGCTGAGCACCCGCCAGGCAGCCATCACCGTGCACCTGTTGCGGCGCTTGGTGCGGCTGGCCACGCGTGACGTGGTGGGTCCCGGGTGGGTCCGGCCCCGGTCGGGCAACAGCGCCGATCAGCGTTACCGCAGCTAGGAGGTGGTGCGCCCGGCAGGATTCGAACCTGCGGCCTTGGGATTAGAAGTCCCCTGCTCTATCCGCTGAGCTACGGGCGCGCGGCGACGCAGTCGCGCCAAGAGGGTACCGCCGAGCTCTGGCCTCTCGGCGGAACGGGTGGTCGCGGCCACGTCTCGATCAGCGTGCCAGGTGCGCCCGTGCCGGCGCATCCGGGATACCCCGGGTCCCGGGTCGCGGCGGTGGTCCCCGTCCGTACCCTCGGCGTCGTGCTGCTCGATCAGGAAACCGAGAACGAGATCGTCTACGAGCTGTGCCAGCTGCTGGGGCGGGCCATCCTCCCGCTCGGCGGGTACGACCGGCCGGGCGGGATCGGCGAGGCCGTGGGCACCGCCTTCTTCTACACCGAGGTGGTCGGCGTCGCCGACGACGGGGAGGTGGTGCGGGAGTGGTTGCTGACCGCGGATGTCACCACCCGGCCGGCGTACGGCGAGATCGGAGTGCGGCCGAGCGTGACCGAGCCGGCGGGCGCGGCGGAGGAGCCGATCGCGCTGCCGCGCTTCGCCGATCACTGGCTGCACCTGCCGCAGGTCGGGGTGGCCGCGATGCCCACGGGTGGGCTGCACGGCCACGCGGAGGACGAAGGCTGGCGCTGGCGTACCCAGCAGGTGAGCGATGCGGTGGCCGCGCGGGCCGACGCGGTGGGCCGGGTCGGTGCCGCGCTGGCGTCGGCGTTCGTGCTGGCCCTCGGCGTCGGTGAGGACGGGTCGCGGCCGCTGGAAGCGGTGGTCGAGCGGGTGGTCCGGGACGGCGACGGGCTGCGGGTCGACACCGAGCTGCCCGCCGGGTACGTGGGCGCACCGGTCTTCGGCGTCGAGGCGGGCCCCGACGGGGAGGCCGCGCTGCACTGCCTCGGCCTGCTGCTGCCGGCCGTGCCGGGCGGTCACCCGGTGGCGACGTTCGACCGGATCCGGGCCGCCCTCGCCGAGGCTACCGCCGACGTCGGTTGACCGGTCTCCGGTTCAGCCGTCGGTGGCTGCGCCGGCCCGGTCGTCGGCCGGCCGCCGCGCCGCCGGCGGGCGCTCCGGTGCGGCACCGGTCGGCCCCGCGCCGAGGAAGCCCTCCGCCCACCGTCCGACCTCCGCGAAGACCTTCTCGCGTACGGCGGGGCCGGAGAGCGTGAGGTCGTGCAGCCCGCCGTCGAAACGGGCCACGGTGACGTGCCGGCCCAACCGGGGTGCCCAGCGGACCATGTGCTCCACGTCGAGCACGGCGTCGGCGAGGGTCGCCGACTCGTGCCAGCGGGTGCCCCGGTAGCTGCGGGTGGAGCAGGCGAGCAGCACCGGCACCGGGATGTCCAGGCCGGCCCGGAGCTGGCGCTGACCGGAGCGGATCGCGTTGATCCAGCCGGCCCGCACCGGGAACCCGGCGAGCGGTTTCCAGGCCAGGTCGTACCGCCACTCGCCGCGGTGGTCGGCGTGCAGGCTCTCGCCGTACACGGTGCCCAACCCGAAGGGGAGGATGCGGTGCGGCGCCCGGCGGCCCAGCCGGGAGACGGCGGCCGCGAGGGGTCGGCGGACCAGCCAGGGGGCGTTGATGTCGAAGAAGGGGCTGTTCAGCACGATCCCGTCAACCAGGCCGTCGGCGCGGCGGGCGTGCGCCCAGAGCGAGACGACCAGACCGCCGGTGGAGTGGCCCATGGCGAGCAGGGTGTCGTGCCCGTCCTCGGTGCGGACGATCCGGGCGGCGGCGTCCAGCTCCGGGAAGTAGTCGCTGAGGTCGCGGCAGAAGTTCGGGGTCTGGTGGGGCAGCAGACTGCGGCCGTACTTGCGCAGGTCGAGCGCGTAGAAGTCCCAGCCGCGTTCGGCGAAGAAGTCGGCGACGTGGGTCTGGAAGAAGTAGTCGACGAAGCCGTGCACGTAGAGCACGGCCCGGCCGGTCGGGCGCGCGGCCCGGCGGCGGACCAGGGTCGCGACGACCGGTCCCTCGTCGTCGGTGCCCAGGTCGATCGTGTGCCGCTCGTACGGCGGTCCCAGCACGTCCGGTTCCACGACCGCGACGGTACGCCGGCACGCTACCGGGCGGTAGCCCCAGCGGGACCATCCTTCGCCGGTTGCGGTAGGTCGGGGTATCCGGAAGCGCGGATACCCCGACCTGCCGCGACACGGGTGGATACCACCGGTGGCCGGGCCGGACCGTCGGTGCGGTCAGGCGGTCTCGGCGTCGGCCCGGTCCGGGTCGACGTCGCCGTCCGCCAGCTGGGCGGCGTCCGGCTCGGGCAGCTCCCGGATGTGCTTGTTGTGGCGCGGCTCCTGTCGGGTCTTCGCGTCGTTGAGCCGGCGCCGCAGGTCGTCCCGGACGTCGTTGAGGGCGGCGTGCAGGTCCTCCTCCCCGGAGGTGGTGACGATCTTCTGGCGGCCGGCGATCCAGCACTCCAGGGTGACCTTCTGTCCCTTGGCCTCCCGGTCCTTGACCGACACCTCCAGCTCGGTGGCGTCGGCGTGGAAGCCCGCGAGCCGGGCGTCGAGGGTGGCGAACCGCTCCGCGATCCAGTTCCGGTCGCCCTGGGAGAACCCGGCGCCGACCCGGAGGCACTCGGCCACGGTCGCGGGGTTCGTCACGGCGCTCATCGCCGAACCTCGCTGACGTCTCGGAGATGCATCGGCACTCCCTTTCTCTCGGTTGATCAAGTCCATACCCAATCGGCGCCGGTCCGGAACCGCCTCACCCGCCGACCTTTTGATCATGTTTCGCCGCAGGTCAGGGCCGTAGGGCCGGTGGTCCCTAGCAGGCGGGACCTTGATCAGGCGGTTATCCACAGGCGGCTCGGTCCTCCACAGGCCGGCCGAAACCGCTGGCCCGCGTCCCGGCCGGCGTCGAGGCTCGGTCCGAAAGCCGAGTTCCCCTGGGAGGGCCGATGTTCGATACGTACGTCACCATCGTCGGCAACGTGCTGACCGCGCCCGAGTGGCGCCGCACCACGCAGAGCAACACCCTGGTCGCCAACTTCAAGGTCGCCTCCACGGCCCGCCGGCTGGACCGGGACTCCGGGCGCTGGGTCGACGGCAACAGCCTGCGCGTCCGGGTCAACTGCTGGCGGAAGCTGGCCGAGGGGGTGGCCGCCTCGGTGGCGGTCGGCGACCCGGTGGTCGTCGCCGGCCGCCTCTACACCCGCGACTGGACGGACGACGCCGGCAACCACCGCACCCTCTACGAGCTGGAGGCGGTCGCGGTCGGGCACGACCTGTCCCGCGGCCGGGCCCGCTTCATGCGCAACCGGCCGAGCCTGGCGACCAGCACCGTCGAGGACGCCGAGGCGGAACGGCGGGTGCACGGTGAGGCGACCGAGCCGGTCCCGGTCACCCGCGCGCCCAGTTCGTTCGACGACCGGCCGATCGACGACGAGTTCGACCCGCTGGAGCTGGGCGGACCGGCTACCCGCCCGCCGATCCACGACGACCTGGACGAGCCCCCGTCGGGCGCCTTCGGCGAACCGGCCGATCCCTTCGACGAGCTGACCACCGACCGCGGCGACGGCCTCGCCACGGGCCCTGGCGACGACGGCCCCGACGGCCCCGACGGCGACGACGTCGACGGCGGCGACGACGCGTACGGGGTCGGCGGCGACGACGCGGACGGGGTCGGCGGCGACGACACGGACGGGGTGGGCGGCGACGACGGGGCCGCCGCCGGCGTCACCCGCGCGGGTCGGGGCCGCCGGGGTGGGCGCCGGGCGACGGTGCCGGCCTGAGCCGGTGGATCCGGTTGCCCTGAGCGGGGTGGCGACGAGCCCGACGTGGCCACCCCGCCGTACGACTAGGCTGGCCGGCCGGAGGTGATGCGGGTGCGGCAGGCGAACCCCATGGCGAACGCCGTGGCGAACGCGGCGGGCCTGGTGGCGGGGTACGCCCTGGACTCGCTGCTCGGCGATCCCCGCCGCTGGCACCCGGTGGCCGGCTTCGGCCGGGTCGCCGGCGCGCTGGAGCGGCGGGTCTACCGCCCCGACCGGACCGCCGGGGCCGGGTTCACCGCGCTCGCCGTGGGTGGCCCGGTGCTGCTCGGCGTCGCCGCGACACTGGCCACCCGGCGGCGGCCGCTGGCCCGCGCGGTCCTGGTGGCCGCCGGGACCTGGAGCGTGCTGGGCGGCCGCACCCTGCGCCACGAGTCGCGGCTGATGGCGCGGTCCCTGCGCCGGGGCGACCTGCCCGCCGCCAGGGGCCGGCTCAACCACCTCTGCGGCCGGGACCCGTCGACCCTGGACGAGCCGGAACTGGCCCGGGCCACCGTCGAGTCGGTCGCGGAGAACACCTCCGACGCGGTGGTCGCGCCGCTGCTCTGGGGTGCGGTCGCCGGGCTGCCCGGGCTGCTGGGCTACCGCGCGGCGAACACGCTCGACGCCATGGTGGGTCACCGCTCGCCCCGGTACGCCCACTTCGGCACCCCGGCGGCCCGGCTGGACGACCTGCTCAACCTGGCCCCGGCCCGGCTCACCGGGCTGCTGACCATCGCCGTCGCGCCGGTCGCGCACGGGGACCGCCGGGCCGCCCTGCACGTCTGGCGGCGGGACCGCAACGACCACCCGAGCCCCAACGCCGGCCAGTGCGAGGCGGCGATGGCCGGTGCCCTCGGCGTCCGGCTCGGCGGGCGCAACGTCTACTTCGGCCGCGCCGAGACCCGGCCGTTCCTCGGCGACGGTCCCCGTCCGGAGGCCCGGCACCTCACCCGTGCCGCCCGGATCTCCGGTGCCGTCGGCCTGGCCGCGCTCGGCCTGGCCGCGGCGTACCCGGTGACCGTGGGCCGCGTGGTCGGCATGGCCGGCCGCGCCGCGCTGCGCGGACTGCTCCGGCACCGGCCCGGCGCCGCGACGCACCGGTGCCCTGACCAGCGCGGCGGCGCGGGCCACCGCCCGGGCGCGCTGCCCCGGCCCGGTGCGGCCCCGGCGGCCGCCTCCGGGCGGACGCACCGGTGAGCGGCGGGCTGCTGGTCGCCGGCACCACCTCCGATGCCGGCAAGAGCGTGCTCACCGCCGGCATCTGCCGGTGGCTGCACCGCCGTGGGGTGCGGGTCGCGCCGTTCAAGGCGCAGAACATGTCCAACAACTCGGCGGTCGTGGTCGGGCCGGACGGCCGGGGCGGCGAGCTGGGCCGGGCCCAGGCCATGCAGGCCGCCGCCTGCGGGCTCGCCCCCGACCTGCGGTTCAACCCGGTGCTGCTCAAGCCGGGCAGCGACCACGCCAGCCAGGTGGTGCTGCTCGGCACGGCGATCGACACGGTCACCGCGGGCAACTTCCACGAGCTGCGTCCCCGGCTCGCCGAGACGGCGCACGCGGCCCTGGCCGAGCTGCGGGCGGCGTACGAGGTGGTGATCTGCGAGGGCGCCGGCAGCCCCGCCGAGATCAACCTGCGGGCCGGTGACTACGTCAACATGGGCCTGGCCCGGCACGCCGGCCTGCCCACGATCGTGGTGGGTGACATCGACCGGGGCGGCGTGTTCGCCTCGATGTTCGGCACGGTGGCCCTGCTCGACCCGGCCGACCAGGCCCTCGTCGCGGGCTTCGTGATCAACAAGTTCCGCGGCGACCGTGGGCTGCTCCAGCCGGGGCTGGACATGCTGCACCGGGTCACCGGACGCCCCACCTACGGGGTGCTGCCCTGGGAGCTGGACCTCTGGCTGGACGCCGAGGACTCGCTCGCCTACGGGCGGGTGCTGGGCCGGCCGGCCGCGCCACGCGGCACCGACTGGCTCGACGTGGCGGTGGTCCGGCTGCCCCGGATCAGCAACGCCACCGACGTGGAGGCCCTCGCGACCGAGCCCGGCGTCCGGGTCCGGCTGACCGTCGAGCCCGCCGAACTGGCCGCCGCCGACCTGGTGGTGCTGCCCGGCTCCAAGTCGACCGTGGCCGACCTGGCCTGGCTGCGGGAGACCGGGCTGGCCGACGCCGTGACCGCGCACGCCGCCGCCGGCCGGCCCCTGCTGGGCATCTGTGGCGGATTCCAGATGCTGGCCCGGGCGATCCACGACCCGGTGGAGAGCCGGCGGGGCAGCGTTCCCGGGCTCGGGCTGCTGCCCATCGAGATCACCTTCGACCCGCGCAAGACCGTCCGCCGGGCCGCCGGCACCGCCGACGGGGACGTCCCGGTGCACGGCTACGAGATCCACCACGGGTACGTCTCGGCGGCCGACCCGGCCCTGCCGCCGCTGCTGCGCCACGCCGACGGCACCGGAGAGGGCGCCCGGCTCGGCGCGGTGCACGGCACCCACTGGCACGGCGCCTTCGAATCCGACGAGTTCCGCCGCCGGTTCCTCACCGAGGTGGCCCGGCTCGCCGGACGCACCGGCTTCAAGGTCGCGCCCGACACCGCGTTCGCCACCGCCCGCGAGCGCACCCTCGACCTGCTCGGCGACCTGGTCGAGGAACACCTCGACACCGACGCGCTGTGGCGGCTGATCGAGGCCGGCCCGCCGCCGGGCCTGCCGTTCGTCCCGCCCGGCGCGCCCCACTGAGGTCCGCGGGCGAGGCGTGCGCCGCGCCGCCCCCGGCCGCGCCGCGAGTGCCGGCCGGCCGGACCTGGTGGTGCCCGGCCGCGCCACGACCGCCGGCGCGGGTGCGCCCCTCAGAGCCGCACGTCGGCCGGGCGGTCGGACATCGGCAGCCCGGCCTCCCGCCAGCCCTGCACGCCACCGATCATGTCGGTGGCCCGGCGCAGGCCGAGCGTCTGCAGGCTGGCGGCGGCCAGGCTGGAGCTGTAGCCCTGCCGGCAGACCAGCACGATCTCCCGGTCGTAACCGGTGGCCTCGGGGATCCGCCAGTCGCTCGCCGGGTCGAGCCGCCACTCCAACACCGTCCGGTCGATCACGATCGCGCCCGGCAGCTCGCCCTGCTCGTGGCGCTGCGTCTCGCTTCGCGTGTCGACCAGCAGCGCCCCGTTGCGGACCGCTTCGACGGTCTGGTGCGGGGTGAGCCGGCGCAGCCCGGCCCGGGCCTGTTCCAGCAGGGCGTCGACGCCCGGACACATCACGTCATGGAGCACCACCCGATGATGACGCCGGCGACGCGGCCCCGCCCGGCGAACGGGCCGCGCCACCGCAGGATCCAGCGGACGGGGGACGCCCTGGGCGTACGCCAACCGGCGGCTAGCCTCGGGCGGGTGACGGTCGCGGTGGTCGAGGCGTACGCCGGGTTGGCCCAGCGGGTGCTGGCCGGGCCGGCGCGGTTGGGGCGTACCCGCCTGGTGGCGGTCGACGGGCCGAGCGGCGCGGGCAAGAGCGTCTTCGCGACCCGCCTCGCGGACGCCGTCGCCGCCCTGCCCGGCGGTGAGCGGCCGCCGGTGGTCCGCACCGACGACCTGCTCGACGGCTGGGACGACCAACTCACCTTCTGGCCCCGGCTGGAGGAGTGGGTGCTCGCGCCGGTACGGGCCGGCCGGCCCGGCGGCTACCGCCGGTACAGCTGGGTGCGCCGCACCTTCCTGGACCGGCCGGTGCCGGTCCCCGCCGGGCCGCTGCTGATCGTGGAGGGGGTGAGCGCCGCGCGGGCCCAGGTGCGGCCGGAGCTGACCCTGTCGGTCTTCGTCACCGCGCCGGCCGGGCTGCGGCGGGCCCGCGCCCTCGCCCGCGACGGCGCGGAGATCGGGCCCGAGCTGCGCCGCTGGCACGCGGGGGAGCGGGCGCACTTCGCGGCCGACGGCACCGAGGCGGCCGCGGACGTGGTGGTCGACGGCGCTCCCCAGCTCCCGCACGACCCGGACCGCTACTACCTCCGCCGGGGTACCCGGGCCGCGTCCACCCGGCCCGCGGCCTGACCCGCACCGGGGCCAGCCGGCCACTGCCGGGCTCGGGGGCTGGCGTCGGTAAGGCCGGCATACGATGCCGGTCATGACCACACCGATCATCTCCGAGTCCGAGGTGCGGGCCGCCGTCGAGCGTGAACTGCCCGGAGTCCGTGCCGACCTCGAACGCCTCGTCCGCATCCCGGGCATCGCCTTCGAGGGCTTCGACCACTCGCACGTCGAGCGGTCCGCCGAGGCGGTGGCCGAGCTGCTGCGCGGCTGCGGCCTCGACACGAAGATCGTGCGCTCCGGTGGCCAGCCGGCGGTGATCGGGACGAAGCCGGCCCCGCCCGGCGCGCCCACCGTGCTGCTGTACGCCCATCACGACGTCCAGCCGGTCGGCGACCCCGCGCTGTGGGAGTCGGACCCCTTCGAGCCGGTCGAGCGGGACGGCCGCCTCTACGGGCGGGGCGCCGCCGACGACAAGGCGGGCATCATGGCGCACGTCGCCGCCCTGCGCGCGTTCGGCGACCGGCTCCCGGTCGGGGTGGTGCTCTTCATCGAGGGCGAGGAGGAGTACGGCTCGGACTCGCTGGAGCGGCTGCTCGCCGAGCACCGCGACGAGCTGACCTCCGACGTGATCGTGATCGCCGACTCCGCGAACTGGGATGTCGGCGTGCCCGCACTGACCACCTCGCTGCGCGGCATCGTCAACTGCTTCGTCGAGGTACGCACCCTCGGCCACGCCGTGCACAGCGGGATGTTCGGCGGCGCCGTCCCGGATGCGCTGACCGCGCTGGTGAAGCTGCTCGGCACGCTGCACGACGAGGCCGGGAACGTGACCGTGGAGGGCCTGGTCGGCCGGGAGGGTGCCACCGTCGACTACCCGGAGGAGCGGTTCCGCGCCGAGGCCGGCCTGGTCGACGGGGCACAGCTCTTCGGCACCGGCCGGATCACCGACCGGCTCTGGACGAAGCCGGCGCTGGCGATCCTCGGCGTGGACGCCCCGGCGACCGGGGAGGCGCCGAACGCGCTGGTCCCGTCGGCCAAGGCGAAGCTGAGCGTACGGCTGGCGCCGGGCGACGACCCGAAGAAGGCGTACGCGGCACTCACCGCGCACCTGGAGCGGCACGCCCCGTGGGGCGCGCAGGTCAGCGTGACCTTCGAGCACGACGGCGCACCGTGCGTCATCGACGCCACCGGTCCGATGTTCGACGCGGCGCGGGCGGCGTTCCGGGGCGCCTGGGACGGCACCGACCCGGTCGACATCGGCGTCGGCGGCTCGATCCCGTTCATCGCCACCTTCCAGGAGATGTTCCCGCGGGCGGCGATCCTGGTGACCGGGGTGGAGGACCCGCACGCCCGGGCCCACGGCCCGAACGAGAGCCTGCACCTGGGCGAGTTCGCGCGGGTCTGCCTGGCCGAGGCGCTGCTGCTGGCCAAGGTCGCCGAGGCGGGCGTGGACCGGTAGTCCAGGACGGCTGGCCGGCGGGCCACGGCAGACCGCGAAATCGGCCCTGAGGTGTCGGAACCGTAACTTCGCGGTCGATGTCGGAGTTTGCGGTGTGTCGGGCGACGGGGTGTTATAGCCTCTCGTACATGCGTACGAATGACGAGATGGCGCGGCTGCAGGCGGCCGTCAGCGCTCTGGGGGACGTCGATGTCTCCGCGTGGCCCGAGGACACGCTCAAGGCACAGCTCGGCGACCTGTCGGCCGCGCTGGTCACGCTCGACGGCCTGCTCAGCCGGATCGCCGAGGAGGTGCGCGGCCGGGGCCTGCGGATCGAGGAGCCGGTCTCGGCCTGATCCGGTCCCGGTCTGAACCGCGGTCTCGGCCTGAGCCGGTGTCGGCCTGAGCCGGTGTCGGCCCGAGCCGGTCCGGTCTTCAGCCGGTCCCGGTCTGAGCCAGTCTCGGTCTGAGCCGGTCTCGGTCTGAGCCGGTCTCGGTCTGAGCCGGGCCGACGCCGGTTGCCGGTCCGGGGGCGGCAGCCCGGCCGGCGGTGGCTCCGGGCGGGCGGCGTTTCGGGATCCGTCGCCCGGCCGGGGAGAGCCCGCCGTGTCGGTGTGGCTGGCAGGATGAGGGACGTGCGGTTCCTCGACCTGGCGGCGACCTCCGCCGCGGTGGGCGCCACCAGCGGCCGACGGGCCAAGGTGGAGCTGCTCGCCGCGGCGCTGCGTTCGCTCGACCCCGACGAGGTCCCGGCCGGCGCCGGCTACCTCGCCGGTGAGCTGCGCCAACGACAGACCGGGGTGGGCTGGGCCGGGCTGCGTGACCTGCCGCCACCGGCCGCCGAGCCGACCCTGACCGTGGGCGGGGTGGACGCGGCCGTCGCGGAGATCGCCGCAGTCCGGGGGGCCGGCTCGCAGGCCCGCCGGCGCGAGCTGGTCGGCCGTCTCTTCGCTGCGGCCACCGCCGACGAGCAGCGGATGCTGGTCGGCCTGTTCAGCGGCGAGCTGCGCCAGGGCGCCCAGGCCGGGCTGCTCGCCGACGCGGTGGCCCGGGCCGCCGAGGTGCCGCTGACCGCCGTACGCCGGGCCCTGCTGCTCGCCGGCGACCTGCGCGCGGTGGCGGTCGCGGCGCTCTCCGGCGGTGCCGCGGCGCTGGCCGGGTTCGGGCTCCAGGTGGGCCGCCCGCTGGCGCCGATGCTGGCGCAGAGCGCGCCGACCGTGGACGAGGCGCTGACCGCCACCGGCACCCCGGCGGTGGTCGACGTCAAGCTGGACGGCATCCGCATCCAGGTGCACCGGTCCGGGCAGGACATCGCCGTGTTCACCCGCAGTCTCGACGAGATCACCACCCGGCTGCCCGAGGTGGTGGCCGCCGTGCGCGCGCTGCCCGCGCGGGAGCTGGTGCTCGACGGCGAGGCGATCGGGCTCGACGCCGAGGGGCGGCCGCTGCCGTTCCAGGAGACGTCCAGCCGGGCGGCCCGGCGCACCACGCCCAGCACCACCGGCCGCACCCCGGTGGCGCCCGCGGTGCTCGCCGCCGCCGAGCGCACCGGCGACACGGTGCTCACGCCGTACTTCTTCGACCTGCTGCACCTGGACGGCGCCGATCTGATCGACCTGCCCGGCCGGGAGCGGTGGGCGGCGTTGGCCGGCGCGGTCGACCCGACCCTGCTGGTCGGCCGGCTGGAGGTGGACGGCCCGGAGCAGGCCGGTGCCGCCTTCGCCGCGGCGATCGACGCCGGCCAGGAGGGGGTGGTGGTCAAGGACCCGGCCGCCCCGTACGACGCCGGGCGGCGCGGCACCGCCTGGGTGAAGGTGAAGCCCCGGCACACCCTGGATCTCGTGGTGCTGGCGGTGGAGTGGGGCAGCGGCCGGCGGCAGGGCTGGCTGTCCAACCTGCACCTGGGCGCGCGGGATCCGCGCACCGGCGAGTTCGTCATGCTCGGCAAGACGTTCAAGGGGCTCACCGACGAGGTGCTGCGGTGGCAGACCGAGCGCTTCCTCGACCTGGCGGTCGAGAAGGGTGACTGGGTGGTTCGGGTCCGGCCGGAGCAGGTGGTCGAGATCGCCTTCGACGGGGTGCAGACGAGCAGCCGCTACCCGGGCGGGATGGCGCTGCGCTTCGCCCGGGTGGTGCGCTACCGGCACGACAAGACCGCCGCCGAGGCGGACACGATCGACGCGGTCCGGGCCCTCCACGCCGGCCGGGCCGGCTGATCCTGAGGCCGGCCAGGGCGGGTGATCCTGAGGCCGGCCGGGGCGGGTGGCCGAGGGGCGGCCGGGACGGGTGGTCGAGATCGGCCGGGACGGGTGGCCGGGGCCGGTGGCGGGACCGTCAGGCGGGGGTGGCGGGGGCCGGTTCGGCGGCCCGGTCGAGGGGCTGGCGCGGGCCGTCGAGGTTGGCCAGCCGGCGGGCCTCGCGGCGGGCCACCCAGCCGTAGCCGACCAGGCTCATGGCCGCGAAGATCCACCACTGGACCACGTAGCCGAAGTTCTGCCAGTTGTTGGTGTGCCCGATGGGGACCGCGCGGAAGGCCGGGTCGGCGGCCGGCGTCTGCTCGTCGAGCAGGACGTAGCCGCCGGCCACCGGGTAGGGCAACTGCTTCGCGATCCGGGTCACGCTGATCCGCCGGGTCTCCAGCTTTCCGTCGCGCCGGCCGACGGTGCCGCCGTTCTCGCTGGGCACCACCCGGCCGGTGACCGTGACGTCGCCGGCCGGCACGGCCGGCACCGACGGCTGGGCGGTGGCGCCGGCGCCGGGGGCCACCGGGATCCAGCCCCGGTCGACCAGCACCGCCGTGCCGTCGGCGAGCACCAGCGGGGTGAGCACCTCGAAGCCCACCTCGTTGTCGACGGTCCGGCCGCGGACCAGGACCACGTTGGCGGTGTCGTACCGGCCGGTGGCGGTCACCTTGGTCCAGGTGACCCGCTCGACCGGGGCCGGGCCGGTGCCGCCGGGCCCGCCGCTGGGGGCGGGCAGGGCGTCACGCAGCGGGGCCGGGCTCATCGTGGCGCCCGCGTCGATCCGCTCGTTGACCGCCGTGCGGGCCCGGTAGCGGTCCAGCTGCCAGTTGCCGAGGAACACCATCACCGCGGCGGCGACCAGGGTCAGCGCGAGATAGCCCAGCCAGCGCGGGGTCAGCAGGAACCGGTACACGTTGGCCAAGGCTACCCGTATGAGCGGCGCCACTGAGCTGCGGCGGGCCGAATCGGGCCGGCCGGCGGCCGCCACGTGCCGGCTCGGGCGGGTATGGTCACGCGGGCGGAAAACCACCCGGACCAGGAGTCGATGATGACCGTCGTGCCGCGCGTGGTGCTGAGTGCCCCCTCCTCGGGGCACGGCACCGGAGCCCTCTCGCTCGGCCTGCTCGCCGCCCTCGCCGACCGGGGGCTGGACGTGGCCGGCTTCAAGATCGGCCCGGATCAGGTGGACGCGGCCTACCTGGGGCTGGCGGCCGGGCGTCCGGGGCGGGTGCTGGATCCGCGGCTGGTCGGCCCCGAGCGGATCGCGCCGCTCTTCGCGCACGGCGCGGCTGGGGCCGGCTTCGCGCTGGTGCAGGGCACCATGGGGCTCTACGACTCGATCTCCGGCCACCCCGAGACCGAGTCCACCGCCGCCGTGGCCACCGCGCTGCGCAGCCCCGTGGTGCTGGTGGTGGACGTGGCCGCGATGGGTCAGTCGGTGGCCGCCCTGGTGCACGGCTTCCGGGCGTACGACGAGCAGCTCTGGCTGGGCGGGGTGATCCTCAACCGGGTGGCGTCGCCCCGGCACGAGGCGATGCTGCGCGAGGCGCTCGACGACGTCGGCGTGCCGGTCTACGGCGCGCTGCGCCGCCACGAGCTGCCCCCGGTGCTGCCCGCCCGGCGGCACGGCATGGTCCCGGTCGTCCAGCGGGACCCCGAGGCGGAACGCGCGGTGCGCCGGCTCGGCGAGGCGGTCACCGCCACCGTCGACCTGGACCGGCTGCTGGCGCTGGCCGGCTCGGCCCCGGAGCTGCCCGTCACGCCGTGGTCACCGCAGCCGACCGGAGCCGCGCCCGCCGGAGTCGCGCCCAACGGAGCCGTGCCCAATGGAGTCGCGCCGGGCGGAACGGCGCCCGCCGGAGCCGCGCCGGGTGCCGCCGCCAACGGCACCGCGCCCGACGGAACGCCGCCCGGCCAAGCGGTGCCGGCCGGGGAGCGGCCGGTGGTGGCGCTGGCCGGCGGCCCGGGCGGCAGCTACAGCCATCCGGAGACCGCCGAGCTGCTGCGGGCCGCCGGCGCCGAGGTGGTCATCGTCGACCCGCTGCGCGACGAGGCCCTGCCGGCCGGGACCCGCGCGCTGGTCGTCGGCGGCGGCCTCCCCGAGGCGTACGCGGAACGCCTCTCCGCCAACCGTCGGCTCTGCATCGCCGTGGCCGAGCTGGCGCGTACCGGCCGGCCGGTGATCGCCGAGGGCGCCGGCCTGCTCTGGCTGGCCCGCGAGCTGGACGGGTTGCCGATGTGCGGGGTGCTGGACGCGGTGGGCGCCAGCCGGGACGGCCTGGTGATCGGCTACCGGGCGGCGACCGCGCGCACCGACAGCGTGGTGGCGCCGGCCGGGGCCACCGTGGTCGGGCACAAGCAGCACGCCGCGGTGCTCACCCCGCGGGCCGGCGAGCGGGCCGCGTGGAGCTGGGAGGGTGGCGCGCCGGAGGGCTTCGTCTGGCGGGGCGTGCACGCCTCGCAGCTCGTGCCGCACTGGGCCGCGTACCCGGAGATCGCGGCCCGGCTGGTCGCGGCGGCCCTGGTTCCGGCGGAGGCCACGGCGTGATCGGTCAGGTCGCCGTACGCCGCTTCCCGGCGCTGACCGTCTCCACCCCGCGCACCGAGGTCCGCCCGCTGGCGGCAGCCGACGCCGACGCGGTCGACGCGGTCTTCGCCGACCGGCAGACCCAGCGGTGGCTGCCGCTGGCGGAGTCGTCCGGGCAGATCGACGGCCGGGCCTGGTGCACCGAGCTGGCCCGGCAGCGGCGGGACAGCGGGGAGGGTGACCACTACGGGGTGCTCCGCCGGGAGGACCAGCGGGTGGTGGGCTGCCTGTGGACCCGGCGCACCGACTGGGGCGCCCGGCTCACCGAGGTGTCGTACGCGATCGCCCCGGACGCCCGCGGCTACGGCCTGGCCGCCGAGGCGGTGGACGCGCTGGCCATCGCGTTGATCCTGGAGCACGGCTTCCAGCGGGTGGAGCTGCGGGTGGCGCCGGGGAACGTGGCCTCCCGGCGGGTGGCGGAGAAGGCCGGCTTCAGCTACGAGGGGCTGCTGCGCAACGCCGGCTTCGTCCGGGGCGCCCGGGTGGACCTGGAACTCTGGTCCTTCGTCGCCGCCGACCTGCGCTGAGCCTCCGGGAGACCGATCAAGCGGAGTCTCCGGGAGACCGATCAAGCGGAGTCTCCGGAAGACCGATCAAGAGGTTCGCGCCGGGAGTTCCCGCGCGCGAACCTCTTGATCTACTAACCCGGGCGCACCCCCGGGCGGTCCAGGGTGGGTCAGCCGACGATCTGGTCCGACGGCGGGGTGAACTGGCGGGTGGGTTGGCCCTTCAGGGCGTCCCGCAGGGTCATCGCGACCGCGTTCACCGGGATCTGGGACTGGCCGTCGCCGACGGCGTTGAACGGGTTGTCCGGGTCGGCGATGAAGCTCGCCGCAGCCAGTTCCGGGGTGTAGCCGACGAACCAGGCGGACCGGGTGCTGTCGGTGGTACCCGTCTTGCCGGCGACCGGCCGGCCGACCGTGCCCCGGACGCTGTCCGCGGTCGACCAGCCGCCGCAGCTGCCCTTGGCCGGGGTGTCGCCGGTCGGGCAGCGGGCCGCGTCGGTGGCCGCCCGGGCCGCGTCCGCGCTGACCACCTGCCGGCAGCGCGGCTTGGCGACCTCGCGCTGCACCCCGCCGGGGGTGGTGTACGTGGCCGGCGTGCCGTCCCGGTTCATGATCGAGTTCACCGGGATCGCCTCGCAGTACCGCCCGTCGGCGGCCACCGCCGCGTACGCGTTGGCCATCTCCAGCGGGGTGGCGTCGGAGACGCCCAGGGTGAACGCGCCCCACTTCTTCGCCTTGCCCGGCGACGCCTGGTCGCGGTCCACGTCGGTGCGCCAGCGCAGGCCGAGCTGCTCGGCGAGGCGTACCCCCGTGTCCGCGCCGACCTTCTCCTCGAGCTGCACGAAGTACGTGTTGACCGACTTGCCGAAGCCGGACCACATGGTCTGCCGGCCGGTCATCGCACCGCTGGCGTTGGACGGGGCCCAGCCGTCGTACACGGCGGACTTGTACCGGTACGGCGAGTCGAACGCGGTGGACAGCGGCATGCCGGCGTTGAGCGCGGCGAGCATCGGGAACATCTTGAACGTCGATCCCGCCTGGTAGCCGGGGAGGGTGCCGCCGCCGAGCAGTGGCGCGACCGTGTTCGGATAGTTGGCCTTGACCTTGGGGCCGGCCTCGGGGTTGGAGCTGGGCCCGTTCTGGCTGAGGTCCAGCGAGTAGGTGCGGTTCACCGCCATCGCCTTGATCCGTCCGGTGCCCGGTTCGGCGACCACCACGCCGTTGGCGAACGGGTTGCCGGTGCCGTCCTTGGCGCCCACGTTCTTCTCGGCCGCCGCCTGGATCTTCGGGTCGAGGGCCAGCACGATCCGGTAGCCGCCGCGGCGTAGCTTGTCCATCCGTTCCAGCCGGTTCTCGCCGAACGCCGGCTGGGCGCTCCACCAGTTCTTCAGGTAGTCGCAGTAGAAGCCCCAGGTGCGGTACTTGTCGTCGATCGAGGCGCAGTCGTTCGGCGGGTCGGTGAGCTTGAGCCGGATCGGTTCGGCCTTGGCCGCGGTGGCGGCGTCGGGCGACAGGTAGCCGAGGCGGGCCATGTTGTCGAGCACGTAGTTGCGCCGGCCGGTGGCGTCCTTCTGGTCGGAGGTGATCGGGTCGTACTCCGAGGGCGACTTGACCAGGCCGGCGAGGGTGGCCGCCTCGACGGGGCTGAGGGTGGCCGGGGTCTTGGAAAAGAAGATCTGCGAGGCCGCGTAGATCCCGTACGCCCGGTGGCCGAAGTAGGCCGAGTTGAGGTAGCGCTCGAGGATCTGCTCTTTGGTCAGGTGCTTCTCGATGTCCAGCGCCATCCGCATTTCCTTGACCTTGCGCAGGCTGGTCTGCTGGGTGGCCTCCTGGACCTCCTGCGGCGTCTTGGCGCTGTCCCGCAGGGCCATCCGGACGTACTGCATGGTGATGGTGGAGGCGCCCTGGGAGACGCCGCCGGAGCGGGCGTTGGAGACGAAGGCGCGGGCGACGCCCTTCGGGTCGACGCCGTGGTGTTGGTAGAAGCGGTTGTCCTCGGCGGCCACGATCGCCTGTTGGATGTTCGGCGACATGTCTTCGATCTTGGTGTACTGCCGGTACTCCTCGTAGAACATGGTCAGCACGGTCCTGCCGTCCGGCGCGTAGACGTAGGACGTCTCGGCGGGCACGGCGGTCTTCAGGATGTCCGTCTTCTGCTGCACGGCGTGCGCGGTGGCCTTGGCGCCGAGGCCGGTGACGGCGGCGAGTGGGTACGCCGCGGCGGCGACCACGATGCCGGCGATCAGCCCGGCGCGGAGGAGAGGAATGGCACGACCGGCGGAGGCAAGGGGTCGGTTGCTCACAGGGCCAAGCTATGACATTTCCGATTCGGAAATGAGAAGAATTCATAAACGGGCGACCGGGTGGCGCGGTGGTGACGCGGCCCACGCCGGCACCTGCTGTCCCGGGCGTCGCCTTCCCGGCAGGATCGCGGACATGCGTGCTCAGCTGACCGGAACGACCGAAGCCGGTCCGGACCTACGGCAACCCCAGCGCGGCACGCCGCGGCCGGCAGCCGGCGAGCCGGACCTCGGCCACCACGGCGACGCCGAGGCCACCCCGGGCCTGGTGGACCTGGCGGTCAACGTGCGCCGCGCCCCGATGCCGGACTGGCTGGCCGACCCGCTGGTCGCCGCCCTGGGCGGGCTGGCCGCGTACCCGGACCCGGCGCCGGCCCGAGCCGCCGTCGCCGCCCGGCACGGCCGCCCCCCGGAGGAGGTGCTGCTCACCGCCGGCGCGGCCGAGGGCTTCGTGCTGATCGCCCGGGCGCTGCGCGACGCCCGCCGGCCGGTGGTGCTGCACCCGCAGTTCACCGAGCCGGAGGCCGCCCTGCGCGCCGCCGGGCACACCGTCGAGCGGGTGCTGCTCGACCCGGCCGAGGACTTCCGCCTCGACCCGGCCCGGGTGCCCGCCGACGCCGACCTGGTGATCGTCGGCAACCCCACCAACCCGACGTCCGTGCTGCACCCCGCCGGCGCGCTCGCCGAACTGGCCCGCCCCGGCCGGACGCTCGTCGTCGACGAGGCGTTCGCCGACACCACCCTGGCCCCCGGCGTCGAGGGCGAGCCCGAGTCCCTCGCCGACCGCCGGGACCTGCCCGGTCTGCTGGTGGTGCGCAGCCTCACCAAGACCTGGGGGCTGGCCGGGCTGCGCGTCGGCTACCTGCTCGGCGAGGCGGCGCTGCTCGACCGGCTGGCCGCCGCCCAGCCGCTCTGGGCGGTCTCCACCCCGGCGCTCGCCGCCGCCACCGCCTGCGCCTCACCGGCCGCGGTCGCGGCCGAGCGCGCCATCGCCGCCGGACTCGCCGCCGACCGCGAGCACCTGGTGGCACGCCTCTCCACCCTGCCCGGGGTACGCGTCGCGGGCCGCCCGGCCAGCGCCTTCGTCCTGATCCACCGGCCCGGCGCCGACCAGGTCCGGGAGCGGCTGCGCGAGCGCGGCTGGGCGGTCCGCCGGGGCGACACCTTCCCCGGGCTGGGCCCGGACTGGCTGCGGATCGCGGTGCGCGATCCGGCGACGACCGACGCGTTCATCGACGTGCTGGCCGAGATCCTGGAGGCATGATGCTGGAATCCACCGTCGCGGCGATCCGGCCGCTGGACGAGGCCGCCATGGCGGCGGCGCGGGAACTACAGGGCCGGCTCACCAAGCCGGCCGGCTCGCTGGGTGCCCTGGAACCCCTCTCGGTCCGCCTCGCCGGGCTGGCCGGCAGCTGCCCGCCGCCGCTGCCCGAGCCGGCCGCCGTGGCGATCTTCGCGGGTGACCACGGCGTGCACGCCCAGGGCGTCACCCCGTGGCCGCAGGAGGTCACCGCCCAGATGATCGGCAACTTCCTGGCCGGCGGCGCGGTGGTCAACGCGTTCGCCCGGCAGGCCGGCGCCTCGGTCACCGTGGTCGACGTCGGGGTGGCCACCCCGCTGCCGGTGGACCCGGCCGCCACGGGCGCCGCCGGTCCCCGGCTGGTGGCGGCGAACGTCCGGGCCGGCACCCGGGACATGACCGGCACCGCCGCGCTCACCCGGGACGAGGCCCGGGCCGCGGTGGAGACCGGCATCCGGGTCGCCGGGGAACTGGTCGCCGCCGGGGCGGGCATCCTGCTCACCGGCGACATGGGCATCGGCAACACCACCCCGGCCGCCGCTCTGGTCGCCGCGTTCACCGGCGCCGACCCGGCCGAGGTCACCGGGCGCGGCACCGGGGTGGACGACGAGACGTACGCCCGGAAGGTCGGCGTGGTGCGGGCGGCGCTGGCGCGGCACGCCCCCGACCCGACCGACCCGCTGGGCGTGCTGGCCGCCGTCGGTGGGCTGGAGCACGCGGCGCTGGCCGGGCTGATCCTCGGTGCCGCCGCCCGCCGGGTGCCGGTGCTGCTGGACGGGGTGATCGCGGTCAGCGCCGCGCTCGCCGCGGCCGCCTTCGCCCCGGACGCGGTCGGCGCGATGATCGCCGGCCACCGGTCCGCCGAACCGGGCGCCACCGTGGCGCTGCGGCACCTCGCCCTCGAACCTCTGGTCGACCTCGGGCTGCGCCTCGGTGAGGGCACCGGCGCGCTGCTCGCGCTGCCGGTGGTGACCGGGGCGGTCCGGGTGCTGCACGAGGTGGCCACCTTCGACTCGGCCGGGGTGGCCGAGAAGTGAGCGGGGCGTCGGCCCGGCAGCGGGCCCCTCACGCCGTGGCCCGGCGGTCCTGCTCCGCCTGCGGTCGGGCACCGGCCCGGCAGCGGGCATCCCATGGCGTGGCCCGGCGGCGTCGGCCCGCCTCGCCCGGAGCGGCGGCGTGAGCGCGCCGGGCGGGTCGGGCAACCCGTACCCCCTCGGGCTGCGGCTGGCCGGCCGCCGGGTGGTCGTGGTGGGCGGGGGAGCGGTGGCCACCCGGCGGGTGCCGGCGCTGCTCGACGCGGGCGCGGACGTCCTGTTGGTCGCCCCCGAGCTGACCCCGGCGCTGCGGGCGCACGCCGACGCCGGAAGGCTGCACTGGGCGGCGCGCCGGTTCGTCCCCGAGGACCTGGACGGCGCCTGGTTGGTCCAGGTGGCCATCGACGACCGGATGGCCGCGGCGGCGGTCAGCGCCGCCGCCGCCGAACGCCGGGTCTTCTGCGTCCGCGCCGACGACCGGGCCGCGGCTTCCGCGTGGACCCCGGCGGTGACCCGGCACGGCCCGGTCACCGTGGCCGTGCTGGGCGGCGGCGACCCGCGCCGCGCGGTGGCCGTCCGCGACGCGGTCCGCGAGCTGCTGGCGGCCCGGATCGGGCTCCCCACGGCACCCGGTAGCCCGGTCTCGACCAGCGGCTCTACCGCGCCTGGTGATCCCGCCGCGTCGGGCGGCCCCGCCGTGCCGGGTGATCCGCTCGCCGCTGGTGGTCCTGCGGGGTCCGGTGGTTCGGCCGGGACGGCCGGGGGTCGGGTGGCGTTGGTCGGTGCCGGCCCTGGCGACCCCGAGCTGATCACCCTGAAGGGTTGGCGGCTGCTCACCGAGGCCGACGTGGTGGTCGCCGACCGACTGGTCCCCGGGCTGCTCCTGGACGAACTGCGCCCGGACGTCGAGCTGGTCGACGCCTCCAAGATCCCGTACGGGCCGTCCCGCAGCCAGGAGGAGATCAACCGGATCCTGGTCGACCGGGCCCTGGCCGGCAAGGTCGTGGTACGGCTCAAGGGCGGCGACCCGTACGTCTTCGGTCGGGGCGGCGAGGAACTGCTGGCCTGTGCCGCGGCGGGCGTGCCGGTGACCGTGGTGCCCGGGGTCACCAGCGCGGTCGCGGTGCCCGCGGTGGCCGGTGTGCCGGTCACCCACCGGGCGGTGGCGCACGAGTTCACCGTGGTCTCCGGACACGTCGCGCCCGACTCGCCGGCCTCACTGGTCCGCTGGGACGCGCTGGCCGGCCTGCGCGGCACCCTGGTGGTCCTGATGGGCCTGAAGAACCTGGCCGCGATCAGCGCCACCCTGGTGGCTCACGGCAGGCCGGCGCAGACCCCGGCCGCGGTGATCCAGGAGGGCACCACCAGCGGCCAGCGGATCCTCCGCTCCACCCTGGATGCGGTGGCCGCCGACGTGGCCGCCGCCGCCCTCCGCCCACCGGCCATCGTGGTCATCGGCGACGTCGTCCACGCCCTCACCCCACCGCCCCCCAGCGCCCTGGCGGAGGACGCCGAGGGCTGATCATGAGGTTGTTGTCACGCCGCCGCGGTGCGGGTGACAACAACCTCATGATCAGCGGGCGGGGGCGGGGGTCGCCCCTGGGGTTACTGCTTGAGCAGGTTGTCGAGCAGCAGGGCGCAGCGGATCAGGCCCAGGTGGCTGTAGGCCTGAGGGTGGTTGCCCAGGCCCCGTTCGGCGAGCGGGTCGTACTGCTCGGGGAGCAGCCCGGTGGGGCCCGCCGTGTCGATCATCTGGGCGAACAGCTCCTCGGCGTCGCCGCGCCGGCCGGTGCGCAGGTACGCCTCGATCAGCCACGCCGTGCAGATGTGGAAGCCGCCCTCCCGGCCCGGCAGGCCGTCGTCCCAGTGGTACCGGTAGACGACCGGGCCGCTGCGCAGCTCCGCCTCGATCTTCAGCACGGTGGAGAGGAACCGCGGGTCGTCGCCGGCGAGCAGGCCGGAGATGCCGATCCAGAGCGACGAGGCGTCCATCTCCTCGTGCCCGTAGGCGACGCTGTAGGCCTCCGCCTCCGGGTGCCAGCCGTGCTCCAGTACGTTGTCGGCGATCCGGTCGCGCAGCTCCACCCACTCCGGCCGGTCCTCGCCGCCGTGCTGGCGCACCACGTGCAGCGCCCGGTCCACGGTCATCCAGAGCATGACCTTGGAGAAGACGTGGTGCCGGGGCGGCAGGCGGGCCTCCCAGATGCCGTGGTCGGGCTCGTGCCAGCGGCGGCGGACCGCCTCGACCATGTTCTCCAGCACCCGCCACTCGTCCTCCCGGACCGAGCCCCGGGCGTCGGCCACCGCGGCGATCAGGTCGGCGACCGGGCCGAAGACGTCGAGTTGGAGCTGGTGGTTGGCCAGGTTGCCGACCCGGACCGGCCGGGAGCCGGCGTACCCGGGCAGGGTGTCGATGACCGCCTCGGCGCCGAGTTCGTAGCCGTCGACGGTGTAGAGCGGGTGCAGCCGCTCCGGGTGGCCGCCGGTGCGCTCGATCACGCCGTCGATCCAGCGGAGCAGGCCCTCGGCCTCCTCGGTGGAGCCGAGGTCGACCAGCGCCCGCGCGGTCATCGCGGCGTCCCGCAGCCAGCAGTAGCGGTAGTCCCAGTTGCGGACCCCGCCCAGTTCCTCGGGGAGCGAGGTGGTCGCGGCGGCGAGGATCGAGCCGGTCGGCTCGTGGCAGAGCCCGCGCAGGGTGAGTGCGCTGCGGGCCACCAGATCCCGGGCGGTGGTCGGCAGCCGCAGCGTGCCGACCCAGTCCTTCCAGGGCTGTTCGGCCGTGGCCTGCCGCTCGTGGATCGGCACCCGGTGGTGCTCCAGGCTGTGCGTGCCGAAGCGCAGCTCCAGCACCACCTGGCCGCCGGCCGCGGCGAGATCCACCACGGCCTTGGCGGACTCGTACCCGCCGTCGTTGGTGACCTCCCACTCGATGCCGGGGGAGTAGAGGGCGGCCGGCTCGTTGGAGCCGAGCACCAGCAGCCCGTCGTCGAGCGGCTGGAGCTGCACGGCCACCTGGCCGAACTCCGGCCGCGGGGCGAACTCGACCCGGGCCCGGCCGGTGCCGCTGAGCACCCGGACCAGCGTCGAGTCGCCGGTGACGACGGCCGGGCCGTCCGGGGTGGTCTCGCGCGCCGGCAGGTCCAGCCAGTCCGTCACGGTCAGCCCGGACCAGCGGGTCTCCACGGTCATGGTGTTGCTGCGGTAGCGCTGGCCGAGCGGGATGCCGGCGCGCTCCGGGCCCACCGTGAAGTGCCCGGCCGGGCTGCCGCCCACCAGGTCGGCGAAGATCGCCGCCGAGTCGGGCTTCGGGTGGCACAGCCAGGTGATCTTGGCGGCCGGGGTGACCAGCGCGACGGTCCGGCCGTTGGCCAGCATCGAGTGCCGCTCGATCGGCACCGCCCGCTCGCCGAAGAGCCAGTGCCGCCGGGTCTCCAGCAGCAGGCCGAGTGCCCGGGCCGCCTCGATCGGCTCCGCCACCCGGTAGTCCGCCCGGGTGTCCCCGAGACCGATCTTGATGCCGACGTCCGGTCCGGCCAGGTTGCCGAAGGCGTTCTCGTCGGTGACGTCGTCGCCGATGAAGAGCACCGCGCTCGCCGCGAGCTGGGTGCGGAGCTGGTCGACGGCGGTGCCCTTGTGGGTGGCCACCACGGACAGCTCGATGACCTCCTTGCCCTGGGTGACGGTGACGTCGTCCCAGGTGGCGGGGCCGTTGCGGACGGCCTCGACGGCCGCCGCGGCGACCTGCGGGTCGACCCCGCGGGTGTGCACGGCCACGCTGGCCGGCTTGCGTTCCAGCCGGATGCCCGGGTGCGCGGCGGCGATGTCGCGCAGCTCGGCGCGGAGCCGGGCGCGCACCGCGATCAGCTCGGGGGTGAGCCGCTCCACGAAGCCGATGTCGAACTCGGAGCCGTGGCTGCCGACCAGGTGGACCTCGCTGGGCAGCCGGGAGAGCGTGGCCAGGTCGCGCAGCGCCCGCCCGGAGACCACCGCGACGCTGGTCTGTGGCAGCGACGCGAGGGCGCGGACCGCGGCCACCGACTCGGGCAGCGGTACGGCCTTGCTCGGGTCCTCGACGATCGGCGCGAGGGTGCCGTCGTAGTCACAGGCGACCAGGAGCTGCGGGACGCGCGCGATCCGGCCGATGGCGGCGCGCAGCTCGGGGTCCAGCGTCCCGACGTGCCCGGTGGTGGGGGCAGGGGCGTTCACGGCATCACCTTTGCTCGCGACTGCGGGGCTCGCAGGACGGGCGCACTGCTCGCGCTCACGCGGCCTCCGCATCGGGCACGCCCAGTTCGGTCAGGAAGGACTTCGCCCAGTGCCCCACGTCGTGGCTGCGGAGGT
The DNA here is from genome assembly GCF_000982955.1 of Micromonospora sp. HK10. Lineage (GTDB taxonomy): Bacteria > Actinomycetota > Actinomycetes > Mycobacteriales > Micromonosporaceae > Micromonospora. The sequence goes on from NZ_KQ058825.1 coordinate 96,082, forward strand.
GGCGCTGCATGATCCGCATCCGGCGGCGGGCTTCGGGCTTCTCGACGTGCACGGCGCGCAGCAGCGCGTCCTTCACCGCGTCGGGGTCGTGCGGGTTACACAGGAACGCCTGGCGCAGCTCGGTGGCGGCGCCGGCGAACTCACTGAGCACGAGCGCGCCGCCCTGGTCGGCGCGCGATGCGACGTACTCCTTGGCCACCAGATTCATTCCGTCTCGCAGCGGGGTCACCATCATCACGTCTGCCGCGACGTACATCGCGGCGAGTTCGGAGCGACTGTACGACTGATGCAGATAATGCACGGCCGGCACGCCGACCCGTCCGAATTCGCCATTAATCCGACCAACCTCGCGTTCCACCTTGACGCGAAGTGCCTGGTAGTGCTCCACGCGCTCGCGGCTGGGCGTGGCGACCTGCACCATAACCGCGTCCGGAACTGTCAACTTTCCGTCAGCGAGGAGTTCCCGGAAGGCCTTCAGCCGGAGTTCGATGCCCTTGGTGTAGTCGAGCCGGTCGACGCCCAGGACGATCGTCTTCGGGTTGCCCAGCTCCTCGCGGATCTGCTTGGCCCGGGCCTGGATCGCCGGGTCCTCGGCCAGCCGCTCCATCTCCCTGGTGTCGATCGAGATGGGGAAGGCGCCCGCCTTCACCTGCCGGCCGTCGACCTGGATCATCTGGCCCTCGTAGCGCAGGCCGAGCAGGTGCCGGGCCAGCCGGACGAAGTTCTGCGCCGCCAGCCGCTGCTGGAAGCCGACCAGGTCGGCGCCGAGCAGGCCGCGCAGGATCTCGGTGCGGAACGGCATCTGCATGAACAGCTCGATCGGCGGGAACGGGATGTGCAGGAAGAACCCGATCCGCAGGTCCGGCCGCAGCTCGCGGAGCATCGCCGGCACCAGCTGGAGCTGGTAGTCCTGCACCCAGACCGTCGCCCCCTCGGCCGCCACGTCCGCCGCGGCCTCCGCGAACCGCGCGTTGACCAGCCGGTACGCCTCGCGCCAGCGGCGCTTGTAGGCAGGGGTCTCCACCGCGTCGTGGTAGAGCGGCCAGATCGTCGCGTTCGACTGGCCCTCGTAGTAGCGCTCGAGTTCCTCGGCGCTCAACGGCACCGGGTGCAGCCGGATGCCCTCCAGGTCGAACGGCTCCGGGGCGGCCCCGGTGCCGCCGGCCCAGCCGACCCAGGTGCCCTGATGCTCGGCCAGGACGGGATGCAGCGCGGTCACCAGCCCGCCCGGACTGCGCCGCCATTGCCGCCCTTCGGGTGTGCTCACCTCGTCGACCGGCAGGCGGTTCGCCACTACGACAAAGGAGCTACGGACGGTCACGATCGGCCACCTCCGGGTGCTGACGGGTCCACCGCGATGAGCGTACTGAGCGTAGCTGCGGCGTCTGTTCCCCCGTGCCGGAGTCACCTACCCGTTCCAGATCCACCGAACCCCCCTCGTGATCTTGTCGACACCGGGCACGGCCCGGCCCGCCGGCCGGCCCCGCGGGCGGGGCGATGTGGGCGCAGCCGGGCGTACCTGTCAGGATTGACGATGGCGTGCGCGCGGCCGGCTCCCGGCCGGCGGCGGGCGGACCTCGCCGCCCGCGCCCGCGCCCCGCAAGCTCGCGATCGCAACCGACGGAGGTAGCCCGCACCGTGGCCCAGTTCATCTACGTCCTGGAAAAGGCGCGCAAGGCGCACGGCGACAAGGTCGTGCTCGACAACGTGACGCTGAACTTCCTGCCAGGGGCCAAGATCGGTGTGGTCGGCCCGAACGGCGCGGGTAAGTCCAGCCTCCTCAAGATCATGGCAGGTTGGGACCAGCCGAGCAACGGCGAGGCCCGGCTCATGCCCGGCTACACCGTCGGCATGCTGGCCCAGGAGCCGCCGCTCAACGACGCCAAGACCGTGCTCGGCAACATCGAGGAGGCGGTCGCCGAGACCAAGGCCAGGCTGGAGCGGTTCAACAAGATCGCCGAGCAGATGGCGACCGACTACTCCGACGAGCTGATGGAGGAGATGGGCAAGCTCCAGGAGGAGCTGGACCACGCCGACGCGTGGGACATCGACTCCAAGCTGGAACTGGCCATGGACGCGCTGCGCTGCCCGCCGCCGGACGCCGACGTGACCCAGCTCTCCGGTGGCGAGCGGCGCCGGGTGGCGCTGTGCAAGCTACTGCTGGAGGCCCCGGACCTGCTGCTGCTCGACGAGCCCACCAACCACCTGGACGCGGAGAGCGTGCAGTGGCTGGAGCAGCACCTGGCCAAGTACGCCGGCACGGTGATCGCGATCACCCACGACCGGTACTTCCTCGACAACGTGGCCAACTGGATCCTCGAGCTGGACCGGGGCCGCGCCTACCCGTACGAGGGCAACTACTCCACCTACCTGGAGAAGAAGGCCGCCCGGATGGCGGTCGAGGGTCGCCGCGACGCGAAGATGAAGAAGCGCCTCGACGAGGAGCTGGAGTGGGTCCGCTCCAACGCGAAGGCGCGGCAGACCAAGTCCAAGGCCCGCCTCGACCGCTACGAGGAGATGGCCACCGCCGCGGAGCAGACCCGCAAGCTGGACTTCGAGGAGATCCAGATCCCGCCGGGCCCGCGCCTGGGCAGCACCGTCATCGAGGCGCACGGCCTGACCAAGGCGTTCGGTGACCGGGTGCTGATCGACAACCTGTCGTTCTCGCTGCCGCGCAACGGCATCGTCGGCATCATCGGCCCGAACGGCGTCGGCAAGACCACCCTGTTCAAGACCATTGTCGGGCTGGAGCAGCCGACCAGCGGCGAGGTCAAGGTCGGCCCCACCGTCTCGCTGTCCTACGTCGACCAGAACCGGCAGGGCCTGGCCGGTGACAAGACCGTCTGGGAGGTCGTCTCCGACGGGCTGGACCACCTCATGGTGGGCAAGGTCGAGATGCCGTCGCGGGCCTACATCGCGGCGTTCGGGTTCAAGGGGCCGGACCAGCAGAAGCCGACCAAGGTGCTCTCCGGCGGCGAGCGGAACCGGCTCAACCTGGCGCTGACCCTCAAGATCGGCGGCAACGTGATCCTGCTCGACGAGCCGACCAACGACCTCGACGTCGAGACGCTCGGCAGCCTGGAGAACGCGCTGCTGGAGTTCCCCGGCTGCGCCGTGGTCATCTCCCACGACCGGATGTTCCTGGACCGGGTCGCCACGCACATCCTGGCCTGGGAGGGCGACGACCAGAACCCGGCCAGGTGGTTCTGGTTCGAGGGCAACTTCGAGGCGTACGAGAAGAACAAGATCGACCGGCTCGGCGCCGAGGCCGCCCGTCCGCACCGGGTGACCTACCGCAAGCTCACCCGTGACTGACCGGTGCTGACCGTTGGCTGACCGGTTTGTCTACCACTGCGCGCTGCGCTGGTCCGACCTGGACGCGTACGGGCACGTCAACAACGCCCGCTTCCTGACCCTCTACGAGGAGGCCCGGGTGGCGATGATGTTCGCCGGCGGCCGGGCCTGGGGAGTGGGCTCGTTCGCGGACGGGGTCGTGATCCGTCGGCACGAGGTCGACTACCTGCGCCCGGTCGATTACGCGCTGGGCCGGGCCACCGCGGAGGCCGCCCCGGCGGTCCGGATCGAGCTCTGGGTGGAGCAGCTGCGGGCCGCGTCGTTCACCGTCGCCTACGAGCTGTACGACGGCGAGGTGCTGGCCAGCACCGCCCGGTCGGTGCTGGTCCCGTTCGACCTGGCCGCGCAGCGACCGCGCCGGATCTCTCCGGAGGAGCGGGCCTTCCTGCTCCGGTACGCCCCCGGGCTGGCGCCGTGACCGGGGGCGCCGGGCCGGCGGTCGGGCACGGGCTGTCCGGGGTGACCGACGCAGGCGCCTTCCTGGCCCGGCTGGTCCGGCTGGACCGGGGCGCCCTGGTCCGGCTCCGGCCGGTGCCGGACGCGGGACGGACCGCCCTCTGGGCCCGGCTCCCGTGGGAGGTGCTGGTGGTCCGTACCGTCGCGGGCTCGGCCCCCGGCGACGTCACGGTGGCCGCCGCCGAGTTGCTCGGCGAGCTGGAGGCGGGTGGATCCGCGCTGCCCCGGCGCCGGGACGACGGGTGGCGCTGGGCGCTGCCGCCGGCGGCGACCCGGGCGGTGGAGACGTTGCCCGCCGACGAGGTACGCCGGATCGCCGCCGCGGCGGCCGGGACGCTGCGCGAGGCGGTCGCACACGGGGTGGGTGGCCGCGCGGTGGGGCAGCGGATGCTGCGGGACGCCCTGCTGGACCACGTGGCGGTGGTGGTCACCCCGGACGACGCGCCGGACACGCCGGTGGAGGTGTCGCAGCGGTTGGTCCAAGGGTTGGTCCGGATGGGCTTTCTCGGCCCCGGCGACGTCCAGGTGCGGGTGGCCGGCCGATGGGTCGGACTCGTTGGACCGTACGGAGCGACCTGGTCGCGGAAGGTCGCGGAACTCGCGCTGAGGCCGACCGTGGGTCAGCCGAAAGGATGACCCCTATTCGTTCTTCCGGTTTGGGGCGGCCGTTGGGGGGATGCCTCAACCCGGCTGTCCGGGTACCGTCCATCCTCGGATCCAACGCACCGTAGGCGGCTGGATCCGCTGGGGAGTGAGGTGCGCGAGCGATGCCGTGGTGGTCATGGCGCCCAGGTCCCGCCGCCGGCGGCGGCGATCCGGAAACTCGAACCGGGATCACAGTGGAGGAGAACGTCCGGGTCGGACCACCGACCCCCCGCCAGCCGGCGGACGACGTGGCCGCCGAGCGGTCGGTGATCACCGACATGCCGGCCACCGTCGCACCGGTCACGCTCAGCCGGGTCTGCGAGGCGCTCGACCTGCTCGACGTGCGCTACCTGGCCGACGGCGACGGCAACCTGCTGGCCATGTGGGAGCGGCACGCCGTGCTGGTCACCCTGGAGGGGCCGGAGGACGAGATCCTGGTCATGCGGGCCCGGCCGCACGCGACGGTGCCGCCGGACTGGGCCGACCGGGCCTACCGGGTGGTCAACGAGTGGAACCACACCCGGCGGTTCTGCAAGGCGTACATCGGCGACCCGACCGAGCGCGGCCAGTTGCCGATCTACGCGGAGCTCCAGGTCCCGCTCGGCGCGGGCACCCACGACGCGCTGCTGGTCGAGATGCTCGACTGCGGCGCCGCGGTGGCGACCACGTTCGTCGACTGGCTGCACGACGAGGGCGCGCTGCTCTGACCGGCGGGACGTCGGGGCCGGGCGCGGTCAGGCCCCGGCCGCCGGATCCTCCATCACGTTGACCATGAAGTACGCGGCCCGCTCCAGGTAGTCCCAGAACGCGGCGGCGATCTCCGGCGGCAGGTCCAGCCGGTCCACCGCCCGCCGCATGTGGCGCAGCCAGGCGTCCCGCTCGGCCGCCCCGATCCGGAACGGCGCGTGCCGCATCCGCAGCCGGGGATGACCGCGTTGCTCGGAGTAGGTGTGCGGGCCGCCCCAGTACTGCATGAGGAAGAGGGTCAACCGGTCGGCCGCCGGGCCGAGGTCCTCCTCCGGATACATCGGCCGCAGCAACGGGTCGGTGGCGACACCGGCGTAGAACTCGTCCACCAGCTTGCGGAAGGTGGGTTCACCGCCGACCGCTTCGAAGAGGGTCATCGACTCGCCTGGGGAAGTCACCCATCCATCCTGCCAGGTGCGGTCGCGGGCCGGCCGCCGCCCACCGCCACCCCCGCGCACGCACGCCGGTGCCGCCGGGGCCGCGTCGGGCCGGGCCGCGCCGGTCGG
>NZ_KQ058826.1:0-22463 GCF_000982955.1 Micromonospora sp. HK10
GGACGCGGTGGGCGTGGGGGACACGGTGGGCTTGGGGGACACGGTGGGCTTCGGGGACACGGTGGGCTTGGGGGACGCGGTGGGCTTGGGGGACGCGGTGGGCGTGGGAGACGCGGTAGCCGTCGTGGCCGCCACCGACGCCATAGCCAGCACCATCGCCGTGCCGCCGGATCCACTGCCGGCCGCGAGGCAGGTGTCACCGGACTGGTCGCCCTGGCTGGCCTCGGCGGTGTCCAGCGCCGCTTCGGCCTTGTCCAGCGCCTGCCGGGCCGCGTTTACCCGGTCCCGGGCGTCCGCGGCGTCGATCAACGCCAACACCTGGCCGGCCTGCACCTCGTCGCCCGGGCGCACCTTGACCTCGCTGACGGTACCGACCGTGCCGAAGCTGAGGCTGCGGGTCTCCGCCGGTTGCAGCGCACCCGTCGTCGCCACGGCCAGCGTGACCTCTCCGCGATCCACGCGCACGGTGGTCGGCGCCTCGGCCGGCCGCGACCCGCCGGTCAAGGCGTACGCCGTGGTCGAGGCGAGCAGCCCGACCAGGACGACCAGGCCGCCGGCGGTCCACCGCACCCGCCGGCTGCTGCCCAGCCGCCGTACCGCACTCAGGCCGATCCCCATGCCGAGAAGTCTGCGGGCAGCGCCTCGCAGTTCCCTCGGCCAAACCTCGGAGTTGCCTCAGAGGCAGCGGGCACCAACGGCGGCGACGAATTCCGAGGCAGCTCCCAGCTTCGTCCGACGTGACCCGGAGGTGGCTCGGGTTGCCTGAGTCGACGCCGCGGAAGCCGGGGGACTCGGCGCGGCACACGGAGGAGGTTTCGGTGCTGAACCGGCGAGCGCGATGGGCTCTGGCCCTGGCGACGGGATGTGCCGCGGTGCTGGCGACAGCGGCGTGCGGCGGATCGGACAACGGCGGCGCCGGCGACAGCGCGCCGGCCGCCGGTGAGCAGGCCAGCGGCTTCGCCGCGTACACGAGTTGCCTGGAGAAGCAGGGCATCGACCTCCCCGACGACCTGCCGACCGGCCGGCCGTCCGGCCTGCCCCGGCCAGCCGGCTCCGGACGCCCGTTCCCGTCCGGTCAGCCGCCGATGGGCTCGGGCACCCCTTGGCCGGGAGAGCCCGGCCAACCCGGCGGTGAGCGCGGTGGACCCGGCGGCGGCATGGACCGCTTCCGCCCGGCGGGCGTCGACGACGCGACCTGGCAACAGGCGCAGGACACCTGCCGTTCCGTGCTGCCCACCGGCCGGCCGGGCGGGAACCGCGGGGCTGGGCAGACCGGCGGGCAGGGCACCAGCCCGGCGTACGCCAACTGCCTTGCCGACCGCGGCGTTACGCTCACCGCCGACCTGAACCAGGCTGACCCGAAGGTCGCGGCGGCGTTGACGGCGTGCAAGGCCATCAGCCCCGCCCCGTCCCCCGCGGCGAGCTGACCCTGCGCGGCTCCGGCGGAACCGCGCAGGTGGCCCGGCGTCAGGGAGCGGTGTAGGTGACGGTCACCTTCTGGTAGCCGAGCGAGCGGAGCAGCCCTTCCAGCATCTTGCGGGTGTTCTCCTGGGCCCGGGCGGTGAGGCCGCTGTCCCGGGCGGCCGCGCCGATCCGGTCCTCGGCGAGCTGGTAGACCTGCTGCTGCCGGTTGGGGTCACCGCCCACCAGGTCGTTCAGCCGGTTGATCAGACCGCGCTGCTCGGCGAAGACGTAGCTCTTGTCCATGTCGAGGTCGGTCTCGCCGAGCTGCGGCGCGGGCAGCTTGACCTCGACCGACTTGCCGTCGTCGGAGACCACCACCGCCCCGTCCGCGATCTTGGAAAAGTCGACGTACGCCTCGACCCGGCCCGCCCCCACGAAGAGCGTCCGCTCGTTGAGCAGGAAGTCGGGCACGTTGCGCCGGTCCTTCTGCACGTCGACGACGACCTGGAAGTTGCCCTCGGCGGCCACGTAGCGGCTGAGGTCCCGGATCGACTTGAGCAGCGGCGGCTGGCTGCGGTCGGTCTGCTCCTTGGCGAACGGGTTGCGGAAGTCGGGCAGGATGCCGGTGGCCTGGATGCCGAGCAGCACCACCACGGCCAGCGCGACCGCGCCGAGCACACCGAGCAGGCCCCGCACCGGCCCGCCGGAAGGCCTAGGAGCACCCGGCCGGGGTGCGTCCGCCGACCGGGCCCGCAGGTCGTCGCCGGTCGGGTATTCCGGAAACTCACTGGTGGGCTCGTTGGTGTCACCGTCGCGGGCCATGGCCCCTCACCGTCCTCGTCAGAAACATCGACTGACAATGACGTTACGGCCACTGTGCGACAGTCGCGCGCCGAGCGACCCGAACGGGTGAACCGGGGCGTCAGGCGAAGGCGGAGAGCCCGGTCAGCTGCTGGCCGATGACCAGCTGGTGGATCTCGGAGGTGCCCTCGTAGGTCAGCACGCTCTCCAGGTTGTTGGCGTGCCGCATCACCGGATATTCCCCGGAAACCCCGTTGGCGCCGAGGATGGTCCGGCACTGCCGGGCGATCGCCAGGGCCTCCCGGACGTTGTTCAGCTTGCCCACGCTGACCTGCGCGGGCCGCAGCCTGCCACCGTCGGCGAGCCGGCCGAGATGCAGCGCGAGCAGCAGGCCCTTGTTCCACTCGACGGCCATGTCGGCGAGCTTGGCCTGGGTGAGCTGGAAGCCGGCCAGCGGCTTGCCGAACTGGGTCCGGGTGGTCGCGTACGACAGGGCCGTCTCCAGGCAGTCGCGGGCCGCGCCGAGCGCGCCCCAGACGATGCCGTGCCGGGCCTCGGTCAGGCAGCTCAGCGGCGCCTTCAAGCCGACCGCCTCGGGCAGCCGGGCGTCCGCCGGCAGCCGCACGTCGTCGAGGGCGATCTCCCCGGTGAGCGAGGCGCGCAGCGACATCTTGTTCCGGATCTCGCGCGCCGTCACGCCCGGCGTGTCCATCGGTACGGCGAAGCCGCGCACCCCCTCGTCGGTGCGCGCCCAGATCACCCCGACGTCGGCGATCGGCGCGTTGGTGATCCACATCTTGCTGCCGGTGAGGATCCAGTCGTCGCCGTCGCGCCGGGCCCGGGTGGCCATCGAAGCCGGGTCGGAGCCGTGGTCCGGCTCGGTCAGCCCGAAGCAGCCGATCGCCTCGCCGGCGGCCATCGCGGGCAGCCAGCGCTGCTTCTGCTCCTCGCTGCCGTAGCGCCAGATCGCGTACATGGCCAGCGAACCCTGCACGGAGACCAGCGAACGCACCCCGGAGTCACCGGCCTCCAGCTCCAGGCAGGCCAGCCCGTACGCGACGGCCGACGCGCCGGCGCAGCCGTACCCGGTCAGGTGCATGCCGAGCAGGCCGAGCTTGCCGAACTCGCGGGCCAGCTCGCGGGCCGGGACCTGGCCGTCCTCGTACCAGCCGGCGACGTGCGGGCGGACCCGGTCGTCGATGAGCCGGCGCACGACGGCGCGGATCTGCCGCTCCTCCTCGCTGAGCGACGCGTCGATGTCCAGCAGGTCCAGGGCAGTCATGCGGCCACCTTAACGAAGACTCAGGAAGACGTCACTCGCCCTGACCGCTGAGCACCAGCACCCGGGCGTGGATCTGGTTGCGCTGCTGCAGCGCCGCGCGCAGCGCCCGGTGCAGGCCGTCCTCCAGGTAGAGGCCGCCGTTCCACTGCACCACGTGCGGGAAGAGGTCGCCGTAGAAGGTCGAGTCCTCGGCGAGGAGCTTGTCCAGCGCAAGCTCGCGCTTGGTGGTGATGAGCTGGTCCAGCCGCAGCGGGCGCGGCGGAATCTCCGCCCACTGCTTCAACGTGAGATTGTGCTCCGGGTAGGGCCGCCCGTCCCGGACCGCTCTGAAGATCACGGCGCGCTTCCCTCCCCCTGCCCGGCCGGTGATGCCGGTGCCAGCCTAACCGCACGCGGCACACCGCGTTTTACTCCCGCATGTCGGTTTCGCCACGCCGGTACCCCGAGCGGGACGGGTGAATCACCTCAGCTCCACCGGCCCCGCCGGACGACCTCGTCCATCGGCCGGCGTCCCCGGCGCAGCGACGGCGAGCGGTGGTCGGGCGCCGGGTAGCCCACCGTCACCGCGCCGATCGGCTGGTACTCCGGCGGCACCCCGAAGGCCGCCCGGTACGCGTCGAGCCGCTGCGCCGGGATGCCGAAGAAGCACGCGCCCAGCCCTTCATCGACGGCGGTGAGCAGCATCAGCAGCGCGGCGAAGCCGGCGTCCACGTGCCAGTACGGCACCGGCCAGCGGTCGGTCGACCGGTCCGCCCACCCCTTGTCCGGCTCGGCGTAGCGGTCCAGGTAGGCGGCGGCGTTGGCGTGCGGCACCACGATCAGCGGGGCGCGGCGCATCCCGGCCAGCCAGCGTTCCCGGCCGCCACCGCCCGGCGTGGCCGCGGCCCAGAAGCGGTCCCGGTCGGCCGGCTCCTCCAGCACCAGGAAACCCCAGCCCTGGGCGAACCCGGCCGAGGGCGCCCGGACCGCGTGGGCCAGCAGCCGCTCCACCACCTCGGGCGGTACCGGCCGGTCCGGGTCGTAGTTGCGGACCATCCGGCGGCGGCGGACGACGTCGGCGAACTCCACGCTCAGCTGCCCGGCCGGATGCCCCAGGCACCCCGCCAGGTCTGCCCCGGCTCGAGGGTGATCAGATCCCGGCCGGAGCGGAAGGCGTCCGCCGGGCAGGTCATCGGCTCGACCGCCACCGACCGGCGGTACCGCTCCCCGGTGAGGGTGTCCCCGGTGAAGACCTGCCACCAGCCGAACGCCCGGTCCGCCCAGATGTGCACCGCCGACCCGTCCGGCGCGGCCAGGGTGACCGACGAGCCGCCGTCGGCGTCCCGCACCAGGTCGCCGAAGGCCAGGTCCAGCACCGCGGCACCGATCACGCGGGGCTCGGTGAAGTCGTAGTCGGTGCCGGCCACCTCGGTGGCGGCCACCGGCAGCAGGCGGCTGTCCAGCAGCACCCGGGTGCGCGCGGGCACCCGCATCGACACCTCGTCCACGGCCGCCTTCGGCAACCGCAGGTAGGGGTGGACGGAGAAGCCGAACGGCGCCGGCTCGCCGGACCGGTTGGTCACCTCGTGCGCGGCGCGCAGCCCGTCCGCCCCCACGCTCCACCGGGTACGCAGCCGCAACGCCCACGGGTAGCCCGGCGTCGGCGGCAGGTCGTAGCCGAGGGTCACCGCGTCCGGGGCCGCCTCGACGAGCTGCCAGGCGGCCCAGTTGACCAGGCCGTGGATGGCGTTGTGCCGGGCCGGCTCGGTCAGGTCGAGCTGGTACGACCGGTCGCCGAAGCGGTACGCGCCGTCCCGGATCCGGTTCGGCCAGGGGGCGAGGATCTGCCCCGCCGAGCCGGCACAGATCTCGTCCTCCGCGTACCCGTCGACGTGGTCGACCCCGTCCTGGCGGTAGGTCCGCAGGCCGCCCCCGACCTCGACGACGACCGCCTCGTGCCCGTCGGCGGCGATGGTCCACTGCGTCCCCGACGGGGACCGGTACCCGGCGTTCTCCATGCCGGGGACCTTAGTCCGTGCCGGGCCCGGGATGCCGGGCCGGCGTGGCCCGTCCCAGCCGTCGGTCAGTCCGGCCGGGCCGCCGCCCGGTAGCGCAGCAGGGCCGGGAAGACCGCCACCAGCAGGACCGCGAGCACGGCGGAGGCGACGCCGCCGGCGACCATGGCCACGCCGGTGCCCCACGCGGCGGCCATCGCGCCGGCCCGGAGGTCACCGAGGCGCGGGCCGCCGGCGACCACCACGGTGTTGACCCCCTGGAGCCGGCCGCGCATCCGGTCGGGCGCGTAGACCAGCAGCATCGACTGCCGCAGCGTCGCGCTGACCAGGTCCGCCGCGCCGGCCAGCCCGAGCAGCGCCACCACCAGCCAGAGCTGGTGGGCCAGCCCGGCCAGGGCGATGGCCACGCCCCAGCCCACCACGGCCACGGTCAGCGCCAGGCCCTGCCGGCGTACCCGGCCGATCCAGCCGGAGGTGAGGCCGCCCAGCATCGCCCCGATCGCGATCGCGCTGTAGAGCCAGCCGACCGCCGCCGCGCCGCCGAAGCGGTGCTGCGCCAGCTCCGGGAAGAGCGCCCGGGGCATGGCCAGGATCATGGCGATCAGGTCGATGGCGAACGACAGCAGCAGCACCGGCGTGCTGGCCAGGTACCGGAAGCCGTCGACGATGCTGGCCAGCCCGGCCCGGCGCGGGGTGGCCGCGTCCCCCGGGTCGGGCTCGGGCGGCATCGCGGGCAGCCGCAGGGTGGCCCAGAAGGAGACGGTGAAGAGCAGCGCGTCCACCGCGTACGCGATCGGCAGCCCGACCTCGGTGGGCCAGGCGGCGAAGATCAGACCCGCGGTGAGCGGCCCGAACACCGAGGTCGCGGTGAAGGTGGTGTAGTTGAGCGTGCTGGCCGCCGGGATCAGCTCGGCCGGGACCAGCCGGGGCAGGATCGCGTTGCGGGTGGGCGAGGTGACCGCGAAGGCGGTCGACTGCACCGCCACCAGGACCAGCAGCAGCGTCGGGCTGCCGACCCGGAACAGCGCCTGGAGCAGCAGCGACAGGGTCGACGCCCAGAGCAGCGCGCCGCCGGCCAGCAGCACCCGGCGGCGGTCCCGGGCGTCGGCGACCGCGCCGCCCCAGAGCCCGAACACCAGCAGCGGCACGAACCCGGCCACGCCGAGCAGGCCGACCCAGAACGAGCCCTGGGTCAGCGCGAACATCTCCACCGGCACGGCGACGGCGGTGAACTGGAAACCGAACATCGCCACCGCGTTGCCGAGCCAGACCCGCCGGTACGCGGGCACCCCCAGCGGGCGCAGGTCGATCGCCCAGCGGCGCGCTCCGCGCGGCCGGGCCTCCTTCAGTCCCGTCACGGCGCCAGCCGCTCGGTGATCCAGGTGCCGTCCCCGGTGCGCCGGTAGCGCAGCCGATCGTGCAGCCGGCTGGCCCGGCCCTGCCAGAACTCCACCGTCTCGGGGTGGACCCGCAGCCCGCCCCAGTGCGGCGGCGCGGGAATCTCCGCGACCGCCGCGAAGCGCTCGGCCGCCGCCCGGTACGCGGCGTCCAGGGCGGCCCGGTCCGGCACCACCCGGGACTGGGTGCTCGCCCACGCGCCGAGTTGCGAGCCGCGCGGCCGGCTGGCGAAGTACGCCTCGGTCTCGGCCCGGTCGACCCGCGCCAGCCGCCCGGTGACCACCACCTGCCGCTGCATCGGGAACCAGGGGAAGACCAGGCTGGCCCACGGGTTGGCGGTCGCCTCGCCGCCCTTGCGGGAGTCGTAGTTGGTGTAGAAGACGAAACCGTCCGGGTCGTACCCCTTCAGCAGGACGGTCCGCCCACTCGGCCGGCCCTGCGCGTCGGCGGTGCCGACCACCATGGCGTTCGGCTCGGGCAGCGGGTACGCCACCGCGTCGGCGAACCAGCGGGCGAACTGGCCGTGCCAGTCGGGTGCCAGGTCGGATTCGGAAAGGCCCAGGTCGGCGGCGTACTCGTTACGCATGCCGGCCGGAGCAGGTGTGTCGCCGGTCACAGTCTCCGTCCTTTTCGTCGGGGCGACCGCGTCCCCCGACGCTGGCCAGACCCCGCCACCCAGTGTTGTCCAGGTAGCGCGCCTGTCCACCGGCGGGGGTGTCATGTGGCGCACACCCACCGTGGGTCGCGTACTCGGTTACCGAGCAGGCAAGATGTCACGAACGCATACCTGAGGGTCGCCTAAGCCCGCGGGCCGGTCGAGCCCGCGCGGCCACCACCGCCGGAAGCCAGGAGACGACATGGCCGACTTCAAACCGGGCCTCGAGGGCGTCGTAGCCTTCGAGACCGAGATCGCCGAACCGGACCGCGAGGGCGGCGCGCTGCGCTACCGCGGCGTGGACATCGAGGATCTGATCGGTCAGGTCTCCTTCGGCAACGTCTGGGCGCTGCTGGTCGACGGCCGGTTCGGTCCGGGCCTGCCGCCGGCCGAGCCGTTCCCGGTGCCGGTGCACTCCGGCGACATCCGCGTCGACGTGCAGTCCGCGGTCGCCATGCTGGCGCCGTACTGGGGGCTCAGCCAGCTGCTCGACATCTCCGACGAGCAGGCCCGCGAGGACCTCGCCCGGGTGTCGGTCACCGCGCTCTCCTTCGTCGCCCAGTCCGCCCGCGGCCTCGGCCTACCGGCCGTGCCGCAGAAGGAGATCGACAAGGCCGAGACCATCGTCGAGCGGTTCATGAAGCGCTGGCGGGGTGAGCCCGACCCGCGGCACGTCAAGGCCGTCGACGCCTACTTCATCTCGGCCGCCGAGCACGGCCTGAACGCCTCCACCTTCACCGCCCGGATCGTCGCCTCCACCGGTGCCGACGCCGCGGCCTGCATCTCGTCGGGCATCGGCGCGCTCTCCGGCCCGCTGCACGGCGGCGCCCCGTCCCGGGTGCTCAGCATGCTGGAGGCGGTCGAGCGCAGCGGCGACGCCGAGGGGTACGTCAAGGGCGTGCTCGACCGGGGCGAGCGGCTGATGGGCTTCGGCCACCGGGTCTACCGGGCCGAGGACCCGCGCGCCCGGGTGCTCCGGCGCACCGCCAAGGAGCTGGGCGCGCCGCGCTTCGAGGTCGCCGAGGCCCTGGAGAAGGCCGCCCTGGCCGAGCTGCAGGCCCGCCGCCCGGACCGGGTGCTCGCCACCAACGTCGAGTTCTGGTCGGCCGTGGTGCTCGACTTCGCCGAGGTCCCGGCGCACATGTTCACCTCGATGTTCACCTGCGCCCGGATGGGCGGCTGGTCCGCGCACATCCTGGAGCAGAAGAAGCTCCAGCGCCTGGTCCGCCCGTCGGCCCGGTACGTCGGCCCGGGCACCCGCAAGCCGCAGCAGGTCGACGGCTGGGACGCCATCCCGCACGGCGTCTGAGGCACACGTACCCACGAAGGGCCCGGTCCGCGACGGACCGGGCCCTTCGCGTGCGCCCACCCGGCCCGGCCCTGTGGCGCATCCCTCAGCGCCGGGTGTGGGACCAGCCGCCGGGCCGGCCGCCCCGGGTGCGAGGATGAAGGCCGGCAGCGCCGCCGGACCGGGCTCGGACCCGGCCCCGCCGCGCGTGTGCGCGTGGCCGCGCACGGTCCGCGCCCACTGAAGGGCCGCCCTCCCCCATGCGGAAGGATCGAGACAACAGTGGCTGACGCACCGACCATCCGGATTCCCGACGACATCAGGCCCGCCGACGGACGTTTCGGCTGCGGGCCGTCCAAGGTCCGTCCGGCGGCGGTCTCCGCGCTCGCCGAGGTCGCCACCAGCTACCTGGGCACCTCGCACCGGCAGAAGACGGTCCGCGACCAGGTGGCCCGGCTGCGCCGGGGCCTCGCCGAGTTCTTCTCCCTGCCCGAGGGCTACGAGGTGGTGCTCGGCAACGGCGGCACCACCGCCTTCTGGGAGGTCGCCACCTTCGGCCTGGTCCGCGACCGGGCCCAGTTCGCCAGCTTCGGCGAGTTCGGCGCCAAGTTCGCCAAGTCGGTCGCCGACGCCCCGTTCCTGGGCGAGCCGACCGTGCGCAAGTCCCCGGCCGGCAGCGCGCCGACCCTGGTCGCCGAGGCGGGCGTGGACGTCTACGCCACCCCGCACAACGAGACCTCGACCGGTGTGGCCGTGCCGATCAGCCGGGTGCCGGGCGCCGACGAGGGCTCGCTGCTGCTGGTCGACGCCACCTCCGGCGCGGGCGGCCTGGAGGTCAACGTCGGCGAGACCGACGTCTACTACTTCGCCCCGCAGAAGTGCTTCGGCTCCGACGGCGGGCTCTGGCTGGCCCTGATGTCGCCGGCCGCGCTGGCCCGGGCCACCGAGATCAAGGAGTCGGGCCGCTACATCCCGGCCTTCCTCGACCTGGTCACCGCGATCGACAACTCGCGGCTCGAGCAGACGTACAACACCCCCGCGCTGGCCACCATCTTCCTGGCCGCCGAGCAGACCGACTGGATGAACGCCCAGGGTGGGCTGACCTGGGCGGCCAAGCGCACCGCGGAGAGCGCCGGCATCGTGTACGGCTGGGCGGAGCGCTCGGAGTTCGCCACCCCGTTCGTGGCCGACCCGGCGCTGCGCTCCAACGTGGTCGCCACCGTCGACTTCGCCGACGAGGTGGACGCCACGGCGATCGCCAAGGCGCTGCGCGCCAACGGCATCGTGGACACCGAGCCCTACCGGAAGCTGGGCCGCAACCAGCTCCGGGTCGCGCTCTTCCCGGCGGTCGAGCCGGCCGACGTCGAGGCGCTCACCGCCTCCATCGACTACGTGGTCGAGCGACTCTGATCACCTCGTGACGGTGGGTGGTCGTCGCGCCTCCGACGACCACCCACCGTGATCATCGCCGCAGCTCAGTCGCGACATGCCGGGGTGTCGCATCCCCCACCTTCGGGTAGATGGGCGTACGGTGGTCCGAGACGCCCGGGTGGCCGGCTCGCGGCGTGACACGGCCAGCGAAGCGGGACGGAGGCAAGCCCATGCGCCCAGTACGCTTCGTCGCCCTCTCCGAGGACGGCCAGGCCCTGGTCCTCGCCGACGAGGTCGGACGCCTGCTCGCCCTCCCCATCGACGAACGCGTCGCCTCGGTGCTGCACGCCGAGCCCGGCGCGACGCCCCTCGCGGTGGTGCCGACCGCCGCCGACCCGACCCCGTCGCTCTCGCCGCGGGACATCCAGGCCCGGATCCGCTCCGGCGAGTCCGCCGAGGACGTCGCCCGGATCGCCGGCGTCCCGGTCGACCGGGTGCTGCGCTACGCGGGCCCGGTGCTCCAGGAGCGGGCCATGCTCGCCCAGCATGCCCGGCGTACCCGGCTCAAGGGCGCGGAGAAGCCGACCCCGCTGGCCGAGGTGGTCAACGGCCGGCTGGCCCAGCACGGCATCGACACCGAGAAGATCTCCTGGGACGCGTACCGGCGTGACGACGGCACCTGGCGGATCATCGCCACCTGGCCGTCCGGCAAGGCCACCGCACAGGCGGTCTGGGATCTCGACAAGACCCGCCAGCAGGTCGCCCCGCACGACGACATGGCGCAATACCTCTGCGCCGAGCGGCCCACCCCGATCCTCGGTCAGGAGCCGGCACCGGAGCGGGGCGGCCACGCGCTGCCCGGCCCGTCGCGCGGCGAGCCGAGCCGGGGCGGGCACGGCCTGCCGCAGCCGTCCGAGCACGCCCGTCCGGGGCGGGATCCGATCCGCGCCGGCCGGGACGCGCTGCTCGCCTCGCTGGACCGTCCGCTCGGCGGCACCTCCGGCCGGGGTCTGGACACCCGTTCCCCGGCCGCGCTGGCCGGGCCGGACGCGCCCCGCCAGCGGGCCGTCACCGGCGGGGCGGCGGCGCTGCTCGGCGGCGGTCAGGGTTCCGCGTTCGACGACGACTCGGACGCGCCGAAGGAGGTCCCGGCCGTACCGTCGCTGGCCGTGCTCCGGCCGCGCCGCACCGGCACCCCGGCCGCGGCCGGCGGTGGCACCGAGTCGACGGACGCCGCCGGCAAGCCGCGCAAGCGGCTGCCGAGCTGGGACGACGTCCTCTTCGGCAGCGGCCCGGCGGCCCGCGAGTCGTCCTGATCCACCCTGGCATCGCGAGGCACTCTAAGTGCCGGCGTGCCAGGGTGGATCCATGGAGTACACGAACCTTGGACGCACCGGTCTCTCGGTGAGCCGGCTCTGCCTCGGCACCATGAACTTCGGCCCGCAGACCGACGAGCCGGACAGCTTCGCCATCATGGACCGGGCGCTCGAACACGGGATCAACTTCTTCGACACCGCCAACGTGTACGGCTGGAAGCTCGGCGAGGGCGTCACCGAGCAGATCATCGGCCGCTGGTTCGCCCAGGGCGGCGGACGCCGCGACCGGGTCGTCCTGGCCACCAAGGTCTACGGCAAGATGGGCGAGTGGCCCAACGAGCAGGGCCTCAGCGCCCGGCACATCATCCGGGCCTGCGAGGACTCGCTGCGCCGGCTGCAGACCGACACCATCGACCTCTACCAGATGCACCACATCTCCCGGAGCACGCCGTGGGAGGAGATCTGGCAGGCGATGGAGACCCTGGTCGCCCAGGGCAAGGTCCTCTACGTCGGATCGTCCAACTTCGCCGGTTGGCACATCGCTCAGGCGCAGGCGGCGGCGGGCCGGCGCAACTTCCTCGGCCTCGTCTCCGAGCAGTGCATCTACAACCTGATGACCCGGTACGTCGAGCTGGAGGTCGTCCCGGCCGCGCAGCACTACGGGCTGGGCATAATCCCCTGGTCGCCGCTGCACGGCGGGCTGCTGGGCGGGGTCATCCGCAAGATGGCCGAGGGCGGGGCCGCGCGGGGGGCCAGCGGCCGGTCGGCCGACGCGCTCGCCGAGCACCGCACCACCATCGAGGCGTACGAGAAGCTCTGCGCGGACCTCGGCCACGACCCGGCCGACGTGGCGCTGGCCTGGCTGCTCTCCCGCCCCGGGGTGACCGCCCCGATCGTCGGCCCGCGCACCATGGACCAGCTCGACCGCAACCTCGGCGCCCTCGAGGTGGACCTCGACGAAGCCACCCTGACCCGCCTCGACGAGCTCTTCCCGCCCGTCGGCAGCGGCGGCCCCGGCCCGGAGGCCTGGGCCTGGTGACACCCCGCCCGAGGCCGCCCCGGCCTCGGGGCGGCCTCGGGGGCCTCGGGCGGTCTCGGGGCGGCCTCGGGGCGGCCTCGGGGCGGCCTCGGGGCGGTCTCGGGGGGTCTCGGGGCGGCCTCGGGCGGTCTCGGGGCGGCCTCGGGCGGCCTCGGGCGGCCTCGGGGCGGCCTCGGGCGGCCTCGGGCGGCCTCGGGGCGGCCTCGGGCGGCCTCGGGGCGGTCTCGGGAGTGCCCCGGGAGCGGATTGCGGCAGGTCGGGGTCTCCCGGCGTAGGGATGGCACGACATGCCGCAATCTGCTCCCCGGACCATCGGAGGCGGGCCGCCCCCGGACCATCGAAGGTGGGCCGCCCCGGACCATCGATGGTGGGCCGCCCCGCGGTGAGGCGGGGTCGGCCAGGGAGCGGATGGGTCAGATGGGCCAGGCGGCGAGGCGGTCGTAGGTGGGCTTGGGGCCGGGGTGGCTGCGGACCAGGACGAGTTCGTCCGCCGTCCATTCCGGACCCGCGTAGTCGTGCAGCGCCTCCCGGTCGGCCAGGATGTCGGCGCGGTCGATCCGGTCGCCGGGGCGGGCGATGGTCAGGTGCGCCCGGAACGGTTTCTCGTCGTACGGCAGCCGGGCCCGGCGCAGCCTGATCCGGATCAGCCGGGCCAGGGTGGCCAGCGCGTCGATGTCGCCCCGGACGTCCACCCAGAGCACGGTGAACCGGCCCCGTCCGAAGCTGCCGCCGCCGGAGAGCCGCAGCCGGAGCGGTCCCTCCCCACCGTCCCCGGCGTCTCGGCCCTCCCGGCCGAGCCGGCCCTGCCGGTACGTCTCGGCAGCCAGGCCGAGGGCGCTCTCCACGTCGACCAGCCGGCTCTCCTCGACGTCTCCGAGGAAGGCGAGGGTGAGGTGGGCGTGCGCCGGGTCGGCGAGCCGGACGTTGGTGCCGGCGGCCGAGGCGACGCCGATCCGTAGCCGGGCGACCTGGGCGGTCAGGTCGTCCACGGCCGGCCGGGGTGGGTAGACCGCGACGAAGAGCCGCACCGGTCAGCGGTGCCGCTGGTGGTGTGCGGCGCGGGCGGCGGGCAGGCTGAGCCCGGCGGCGTGCAGCAGCCCTTCCACCCGTACCCGTTCGATTTCCCGGTCGACGCCGTCGAGTTCGGCCAGGTGCTCGGTGATCCCCAGCGCCCGGCAGGCGGCGCGCAGCCGCTCGTCGTACGCGTCGATGACGGCGCCGTGCCAGACCACGGACCGGTCGGCGGCGGCGAGCCGGTGACCACCGAGCCGGCGCAGGTCGGTGGCGAGCTGTTCGAGCGGTCGGCGGCCGGCCCGGTCGAACTCGGTGAGGTCGATGTCGCGGGTCAGCGCGTCCGCTTCGATGGCCCGGTCCAGCCGGGCGATGGTGCGCCGTTCCCGGCGTTCGTCGCGCCACTCGGACCAGCCGCAGACCACCCGGTCGATGATTTCGTCGGCGCAGAAGATCATCGCGATGAGGACCGGCAGGCAGCAGACGCCGAGGATCGCCAGCATCAGCAGCAGTCCCCGCCCTACCTCCACATATCGACGCTAAGCCGAGTCGGGGCCCCCCGCCACCTGATTGCCGACATCCGAGCGCGAATGAACGACGAAGGACCGGTTCCCGGGGCGGAAACCGGTCCTTCGGACGGTCGACGGGTCACTCCGCCCCGGGCGACACCACGTAGAAGCGGGGCATGGGCAGCATCCGCAGGCGCAGCCGGGCGCCGGAGCGGCGGAGCTGCCAGCTGAGCGCGACGAGCGCGGCGGCCAGCGAGATCAGCCCACCGGTCCAGATGCTCGCCCCGGCACCGAAGGTCTCCGCGACCCAGCCGATGATCGGTGCGCCCACCGGGTTGGTGCCGAGGAAGACCAGCACCCACAGCGCCATCACCCGGCCCCGGAAGGAGGCGTCGACGCCGAGCTGGACCCGCTGGTTGGCGGCCTGGGCGAAGAAGACCATGAAGAACCCGGTGGGCAGCAGCAGCGTCACCACCAGCCAGTACGCCGGGGCGAGCCCGACGAGGGTGCCGAAGGTGGCGGTCCCGACCGCCGCGCCGAGCACCAACCAGACCGAGGGGCGGCTGCGCCGCCCGGTGCCGGCCAGCGCGCCGGTCAGCGCGCCGACCGCGAGGGCGGTGGTGAAGAGGCCGAACGAGGCGGCGCCGGTGTGGAACACGGTCTTGGCGAGCGCCGCGAGGGTGAGCTGGAAGTTGAACAGACTCATCCCGATCACGGACATGAGCGCCATCGGCAGCAGGATGTCGGGCCGACGGGCGACGTACCGGAGTCCGTCCACGACCCGGGCCTGGTCCCGTTCGCCGGTCGGCGGCAGGTCCTTGCGGTGCAGTTCGCTGGTCCGCATCCGGACCACGTTGATCAGCGGCGCGATCGAGCTGAACGCGGTGATCAGGAAGACCGGGCCGACGTCGAAGGCGGCGATGGCCAGGCCGGCGACGGCGGGGCCGAGGATCCGGGCCGAGTTGAAGGTGGCCGCGTTGAGCGACAGCGCGTTCGGCAGCAGCGGCACGCCGACGAGTTCGGAGACGAAGGCCTGCCGGACCGGGGTCTCGACGGCGTTGAAGACGCCGAGCAGGGCGGCGAACACGTAGACGTGCCAGAGCTGCACCAGCCCGGTGACCACCAGGAGGCTCATCGCCAGCGCCAGCACGGTCCAGAACAGGTTGGCGATGAAGAGCAGCATCCGCTTGTCGTACCGGTCGGCGAGCCGGCCGGAGAAGAGCGTGAGCAGCAGGACGGGGGTGAACTGGAGCGCGGTGACCACGCCGAGCGCGGTGGCCGAGTTGCCGGTCAGGTCGAGGACGAGCCAGTCCTGGGCGATGTACATCATCCAGACGCCGATCAACTTGATCAGCTGTCCGGTGGCGAAGAGTCGGTAGTTGCGGACTCGTAGGGACTGGAACATCGTGCTCAACTTGGCCTGCACTCTTGGTGCGCCTCCTCGCGATCATGTACGCCTCATCCACAACGGACGAAGCGGACCGCGGGACGCGGGTACCCGCTCAGGCGCGAGCGATGCCCTGCAGGATCTCGGCGGCACGCTGCAGCGTGTCGCGTTCCTCCTCGGTCAGCGCGGCGAGCCGCTCGGCCAGCCACGAGTTGCGGGCCCGCTCGAACTGTTCGAGCACGGCCTGTCCGCCCTCGGTCGCCGCCAGGATGACCTGCCGCCCGTCGGTCGGGTGGGGGGTCCGCCGCACGAGGCCGCGGTCCTCCAACTTCGCGACGATCTTGGTCATCGTGGGCGGCTGCACCCGCTCGATGTCGGCCAGCTCCCGAGGCGTCAGCGCGCCCGCCAGCTTGAGGCTGGTGAGCGCGGAGAGCTGGGTGACCGTCAGGTCGCCGACCGGGCGGGCCTGTCGGACCCGCCGGTTGAGTCGGGTGATCGCATCTCGCAGCTGAGGGGCCAGCTGCGCCGGTGGCACGCGTTTCGCCGTCACCGTCCGCTCCGTCACAGTAGTTAGCTTAACTAATAAGCCTGGCTAACGACATCCGTTATGACCAGGCTCACGAGAAGGTCGACCCTGGTCACGACCGGGAGCCCGAATCGGCGCCCCGGCCGCGACCGGTGGGCGTCACAGCACCGCGGACTCGATCGGACCGCGCAGGAAGTACAGGACGAACAGCACCGCCACCCCGTACAGCAGCGGGTGGATCTCCCGGCCCTTCCCCTTCGCCAGCTTCACCAGTACGTAGCTGATCACGCCGGCGCCGATCCCGTTGGAGATCGAGTAGGTGAACGGCATCAGCACGATGGTCAGGAACGCCGGGATGGCGATCTCGTAGTCCGTCCAGTCGATCGTCCGGACCGCCGTCATCATCAGGAAGCCGACCACCACCAGCGCCGTCGAGGCGGCCTCGAAGGGCACCACCACCGACAGCGGCGCCAGGAACATGGCCAGCAGGAACAGGACGCCGGTGACCAGGTTGGCCACCCCGGTCCGGGCACCCTCCGCGACCCCCGCCGCGCTCTCGATGTACGACGTGTTGCTGGACACGCTCGCCGCGCCACCCGCCGCCGCGGCGATCGAGTCGACCAGCAGGATCTCCCGGGCCCGGGGCGGGGTGCCCCGCTCGTCGAGCATGTCCCCTTCCTGGCCGATCGCGACCATGGTGCCCATGGTGTCGAAGAAGTCCGTGATCATCAGGGTGAAGACGAACATCAGCGGGACCAACCAGCCCACCCGGCCCCACGAGCCCAGCACGTTGAACTGGCCGAGCAGGGAGAGGTCCGGCAGGTCGACGATCTTGTCCGGCAGCTTCGGCACGTTCAACGCCCAGCCCTTCGGGTTGGGCTGACCGTCGACGAAGGACGGGCCGATGTGGCCGACCGCCTCCACCACGATCGCCAGCACCGTGGAGGCGAGGATGCCGACCAGGATCGCGCCGCGGACCCGGCGTACCACCAGCACCACGGTGAGCAGCAGCCCCACCACGAAGACCAGCATCGGCCAGCTGACGATCTTGCCGTTGATGCCGAGGCCGACCGGCACGGTGGTGTTCGCCGCGTCCGGCACCCGGCGGACGAAGCCGGCGTCGACCAGGCCGATGATGGTGAGGAAGAGGCCGATGCCCACCCCGATCGCCGTCTTGAGCTGGGTCGGCACCGAGCGGAACACCGCCGTCCGCAGCCCGGTGAGCACCAGGACGGCGATCAGCACACCCTCGATCACCACCAGGCCCATCGCGTCGGCCCAGGTCATCTCGGGCGCGATCTCGAAGGCGACCAGCGCGTTCACGCCGAGCCCGGCGGCCAGCGCCATCGGGAACCGGGCCACCACGCCCATCAGAATGGTCATCAGGCCGGCCACCAGCGCGGTCGCCGCGGCCAGCGCGGGAATGGCCAACTTGCGCCCGTCGCCGTCGACGGCGCCACCGAGGATCAGCGGGTTCAACACCACGATGTACGCCATCGTGAAGAAGGTGGCCAGACCGCCACGTACCTCCCGGCCGGGCGACGAGCCACGGGCGGAGATCTCGAACCAGCGGTCGAAGGCGTTGCGCGGGTGGGTGGGGTCAGGTGGCGTGCCGTGGTCCGGCGGCGGCGCTATGGCCATCGGTGTCCTCGCAATTGATCGACGGCGGTCGCGCGCATCGTCCCAGATCACCGGCGGGCAGGGAAGAACGATCGCGTACGCTGTTCCGGTGCCCGAGAACGAACCGCCGCGGCCCGCGCCGCTCGACCCGCCGATGGTGCCGTTCGCCGTCGCCGGGCTGATCATCTGGGCGGTGGCCGGGCTGGTGCTGCTGATCTTCTTCCGGGGCTGGCTAACCGAGCACGGGCACGAGAACTGGCTCTGGACCTGCCTGGCCGGTTTCCTGTGGGGCTTTCCGGGGCTGGCCGTGATGATGCGCCACGACGCCAACCGGCGTCGCCGACGGGCGGCCGCCGCCGGTCAGGACTGACCGTCAGGGGTGGCCGTACGGCTCCGCCGGCTCGTTCGCCTCCACCGAGCCCGGGGCCCGGCTCACCGAGACCGCCTCGAGCGCGCTGTCGTCGTAGATCGTGGGGAGTTCGTCGACCGGGGTGTCGGCCGCCTCGACCAGCGTCTCCGAGTGCGCGCCGCAGCCGTGGTCGGCGCTGACGACCCGGCCGTCGTCGGGGGCGTAGAAGTTGCCGCAGGCGCCGAAGGCCTGCCGCAGGGAACCGGCCAGCGGCAGGTAGAAGCCGCAGGTCCCGCAGCGGGCCGCAGCCGGCGCGGCCGTCGAGATCGGGGCGTTCGGGCCGTGCTCGCCGTCGTACCAGCGCTGCGCGGCCTCGGCTCGGCCCTCCCGGGACAGCACCCGGGGCCGGCCCAGGCCGAGCTCCCAGGCGGTCTCCTCGACCGCCGGGTCGTCGGAGAGCAGGTAGCCGGGGGCGAGGCGCTCGTCGTCCGTCGGGGTGGGCAGCAGGTCGCCGGGGCCCAGGTCGCCCGGCTTGAGCCGCTCCTGCCAGGGCACCCAGCCGGGAGCGAGCAGCGCGTCCGCGCCGGGCAGCAGCACGGTCTCGCAGATGGTGACGGTGCGGCTGCGGGGCACCCGGGTCACCGTGACGGCCCACCGCCAGCCGCGGTAGCCGGCGAGGAGGCACTCGAAGTAGTGCGTGACGAGGCGGTCGCCCTCGGCGACAACCTGGAGGTGCTCGCCGACGTCGGCCGGGTCGACCTCGGTGACGGCCGCGCGGGCCACCTCGACGGCGGCGGCGCAGACCTGGTCGAGCCGGGGGGCACGGGCGGAGGCGGGCCTGGTCACCCGACCATTGTTCCCCATGCCCGGTACCAACCGACAGGGACTCCCCGGAGTCGTTATCCCCGGCTGGTGGGGCGCGCGTGGAGCGGATGGGCAAGGATGGGTGGCATGCCGCTGTCCTCCCGCTCCGGCCGGTCCGTCCTCGGGCGGACCGTCGGCACGGGCATCCGCGCCACCCGCCTGCTGCTTCGTGGTTCGCTGCGCGGCGGCCGGTGGATGACCCGGCGGGCCGGGTCGGCCCGGGCCCGCAGCGCCGGCAACGAGGTCGGCATGGTCCGCCTGTTCGACCTGCACGCCCTCTCCTGCGCCGGGGACACCCTAATCGCCATCGGCCTGGCCGGCACGATCTTCTTCGACGTGCCGCTGGGCGAGGCCCGCAACAAGGTCGCGCTCTACCTGCTGGTGACCATGGTGCCGTTCGCCATGCTCGCCCCGGTGGTGGGCCCGCTGCTGGACCACTTCCGGCACGGCCGCCGGTACGCGCTGGCCGCCACCATGCTGGGCCGGGCGTTCCTGGCCTGGCTGATCTCCGACTACATCGGCGGCTTCGGGCTCTATCCGGCGGCGTTCGGGGTGCTCGCCCTGTCCCGCGCGTACGGGGTGGCCCGGTCGGCGGCGGTGCCCCGGCTGTTGCCGGAGGGGTTGGGGCTGTCCCAGGTGGGCGCCCGGGCCAGCGTCTACGGCACGGTGGCGGGCGGGCTGGTCGCCCCGATCGGGTTGGCGGCGTTCTGGTTCGGGCCGCAGTGGCCGCTCCGGGTGGCGTCGCTGATCTTCCTGATCGGCATGGTCATCTCGTTGCGGCTGCCGCCGAGGGCCGACTCGGAGCCGCCGGAGCGGGTGCCGCGCCCGCTGCGGGCGCTGCGCCGGCGGGACCGGGAACGGCCGCTGGGCCGGGGCCGGCCGGCCGGTCGCCTGGTGATCGCCACGCTGATCGGCGCCGCGGCGCTGCGCCTGCTCTACGGTTTCCTGCTGCTCTTCCTCGCCTTCGCCATCAAGTCCGGCGACCTGACCACCATCTTCTTCGGCCGGGACCTGGGCGCCCAGGCCGCGCTGGGGCTGGTCGGCGCGGCCCTGGCGGTGGGCAGCTTCCTGGCCACCGCGATCGGCACCCGGCTGCGCATCCACCGGCCGACCGCGATCCAGTCCAGCGGCACCGTCATCGTGGCCGGGGTCGCGGTGCTCGCCGCGGTGAAGTTCTCGCTGCCCCTGGTGGCCGTGCTCTGCCTGGTGACGGCGCTGATCAGCGGCATCGCCAAGCTCGCCGTCGATGCCTCGATCCAGGAGCGGATCCCGGAGCGGCTGCGGGCCAGTTCGTTCGCCCACTCGGAGACCGTCCTGATGCTCGCCTTCGTGGCCGGTGGCGGGCTCGGCCTGGTGCCTTTCACCGGCCGGATCGGGGTCACCGTGGCCGCCGGGGTGGCCGCACTGGTGGCCGCCCGCGGGGTGCTGGTGGCGGGCCGGTTGCGCGGCGAGCACCTGGTCGGGCGGGCGCTCGGCGACGAGGAACTGGCGGCGCAGGAGCAGGATTACGCCGACCCGGCCCCCACCTCGCCGGCCCCCACCGGCTCCCCGGCGCACGGCGGTACGCCCACCGCCGCTCCGGCCCACGGCGGCCCGCCCGGCGGCGATCCGGCCGACGACGAGCTGTCCCCGCCCGGCTTCCACATCTACCGCCCGTCCTCGGCGGTCGGCGGCCCAGGTGGCGCCGACGAGGAGAACCGGCGCGAGCCCAGGGGTCCGCTGGCGTGAGCGGGCTGCTGGTGGTGACCGCCGTACCGGTCGAGGCGGAGGCCGTCCGGGCCGGCCTGGCCGACCCGACGGTGACCGTCACCCCGGTGGGGGTGGGCCCCGCCGTCGCCGGTGCCGCGACCGCCCGCCTGCTGGCGCTGGCCGAGGCCGCCGGCCGGCCGTACCGGGCGGTGGTCAGCGCCGGGATCGCCGGTGGTTTCGTCGGGCGGGTGCCGGTCGGCGGCACCGTGCTGGGCAGCCACAGCGTGGCCGCCGACCTGGGCGCCGAGTCCCCGGAGGGCTTCCTCCCGATCGAAGAGCTGGGCATGCCGCCCGAGCTGATCGGCGCCGGCAGCGTGCTGCCCGCCGACCCGGACCTGCTCGCCGCCCTGCGTACCGCCCTGCCGGCGGCCGTGGTCGGCCCGATCCTCACGGTCGGCACGGTGACCGGCACCGCCGCGAGCACCGCGGCCCTCGCCGCCCGACACCCCAGCGCGGTGGCCGAGGCCATGGAGGGGTACGGCGTGGCCGTCGCCGCCGCGCAGGCCGGCCTCCCCTTCGCCGAGCTGCGTACGATCTCCAACCCGATCGGGCCGCGCGACCGTAGCGCCTGGCGGATGCGCGAGGCGTTCGCCGCCCTCACCGCGGCGGCAGCCGCTCTCCGCTGACCGCCGGCCCCGACCCGGACGGCCGGTCCAGCCGCTCTCCGCTGACCGCCGGCCCCGACCCGGACGGCCGGTCCGGCCGCTCTCCGCTGACCGCGGACCGAGCCGGCCGGTCCAGCCGCAGCGCCTCCGGCCGGCTCGCCTCGAGCCGGAACCCGCAGGCGAGCAGGAAGTGGACGTCGCCCAACTCCGCGATCGCGTGGGCCGAGCGGATGCCGGACCGGTCCATCTCGCTGGACAGCGCCTCGACCAGGCGGCGCCCGATGCCGCAGAACCGGTACGCCGACACCACGAGCACCCCGTCGAGCACGATCTCCCGCTCGCCCGGATCGGGCCTGCCGACCAGCACGGCGTCGCTGCGCTCGTGGGCGCGCAGCTCACCGATCAGCTGACCGTCGGGCAGCTCCGCCACGAAGCGCCAGGAGGTCGTGGGAAGCGCGGGATCGGCGTACCGGCGCACCTCGCAGTCCCGCCGCACGCGCTCCCGATCGCGTTGCTCGTCCCGCGTCGAGCGGTTGCGCCGGAAGGTCACCGCGGGCAGCCTCGGCAAACGGTCGCGCGGAATGGCGGACCACGGCGCCCACCACACACCCGGCCAGTCGCGCGGCTCGCGCACCTCCCGCGCGTCGAGGTGGGCGGGGCAGTGCCGGCCCGCCGCGTCCCGCAGCTCCTCCTGCGGGACGGGGCCGGGCTCGGGCGCGGGCGCCCTCGGCAAGCTGATCGCGAGGTTGCCGCCGGCGGCCCGGACCAGTCGTTCGACCGTGCGGAATCCCGGATCGGCCGACCGCCCCGACTCGATCCGAGCGAGGGTCGCCTGCGGCACCCCGGACCGCCCGGCCAGCTCGCGCTGGCTCAGGTCGGCTGCGCGGCGCAGCGATCGCAGGGTCGCCCCCAGATCGGTACGGGGCTGCGGCTCACTCACCTGGCCATGCTCGCCCAGCGGCACACCCGCCCTCAACCGCACTCGTACACCTGTGGATAACGCTGTGGAAAACGCGTGGAGCTGAGGACGACATGGGTGCGACATCGGTGCCGCAAGGCTGCGTCATGGGTGCCGCTTGGGGTGCCGGTTGCCGCTGGGGTGCCGGGTGCCGCCTGGGGTTGCCGGTTGCCGCCTGGGGTGCGGCATGGGTGCCGCAAGGGGTGCGGCATGAGTGGTAAGCCGCTACTGACTTGATGACGTCGACGACTCACCCACGAGTCCCTCCGCAACTGCGCAACTCCACCCCACCGCCCCTCCGCAACTCGGCCATTCCGCCCCGATCCATTCACGTCAT
>NZ_KQ058826.1:22500-84036 GCF_000982955.1 Micromonospora sp. HK10
ACGTCATCACGTCGGTAGCCAAGACAGCCATATCCCCGGCCGCTCCGGCTCCCCACGTCCGGCTCACGCGCCGATCCATTCACGTCATCAAGCCGGTAGCCAAGACGAGGCAGCACCCCCGGTCGCTCCGGCTCCCCGCCCCCGGCCCTCACGCCCACGCCCCGTCCATGTCCATGTCCATGTCCACGCCCGAACCGTCAGCGTCATGGAGTGGGCAGCCAAGACAGCCGGACCACCGGCGGCTCCGGCTCGGCTCCGACTCCTCACGCCCGGTCCCGATCCACGGCCCGATCCACGGCCCGATCCACGGCCCCGATCCGCAGATCGTGGGGATCGACTGTCGAGAGCGGCACGAACGGCAAGGGCCCCGCGCACCCCAACGATTCACCTGCGTCATCAAGTCGGTAGTCGACGGAGAGGGGTGCCTCGTCCGCAGCTACCGGGCGGGTGGCGGGAGCGGGCGGGGGCGGGGTTACGGTGGGGGCGTGGCGCTCTCCCTGGCGATCTCCCCCTGCCCCAACGACACCTTCGTCTTCGACGCCCTGGTGCACGGCCGGGTGCCCGGCGCACCGTCGGTCGAGGTGACGTACGCCGACGTGGACGTCACGAACACGGCCGCCGAGCGTGGCGCGTTCGACCTGGTGAAGGTGAGCTACGCGGCGCTGCCCTGGCTGCTCGACGACTACCACCTGCTGCCCTGCGGTGGCGCGCTGGGCCGGGGCTGCGGGCCGCTGGTGCTCACCCGGGGCGACCGGGCCGACCTGTCCGGCGCGACGGTGGCGGTGCCGGGCGAGCGGACCACGGCGTACCTGCTGTTCCGGCTCTGGGCGGCGGACCAGGCGCCGGCGCGGATCGAGGTGGTGCCGTTCCACGAGATCATGCCGGGCGTCGCCGCCGGCCGGTACGACGCGGGGTTGGTGATCCACGAGGCGCGCTTCACCTACCCGCGGCACGGGCTGACCGCGCTGGTCGACCTCGGCGAGTGGTGGGAGGGCGACACCGGCCTGCCGATCCCGCTCGGCGCGATCCTGGCCCGCAAGGGCGCGGTCGACCCGGTCGAGGCCGCCGCCTGGGTCCGCGAGTCGGTCCGGCAGGCCTGGGCCGACCCGGAGGCCAGCCGGGAGTACGTCCTCGCCCACGCGCAGGAGATGGAGCCCGACGTGGTGGACCGGCACATCGCCCTCTACGTCAACGAGTTCACGGCCGACCTGGGAGAGGCCGGCTTCGCCGCCGTCGAGGCGCTGCTGGGCCGGGCCGCCGACGCCGGGCTCGTCCCTCAGACCTCCAGCTCGCGCGCCACCGCGTGGACCAGCTGAGCGATCTTCTGCGCGGTCTTCTTGTCCGGGAAGCGGCCCCGGCGCAGGTCCGGCTGGACCTTCGCCTCCAGCACCTTGATCATGTCTTCGACCAGGCCGTGCAGCTCCTCGGCCGGCCGGCGGCGCAGCTCCGCCACGGACGGCGGCGCCTCCAGCAGCTTCACACCCATCGCCTGCGCACCCCGGCGGCTGTCGACCACGCTGAAATCGACCCGTTGGCCGCCCTTCAGGTCGGTGACCCCCGCCGGTAGCGCGCCCTTCGGCAGGAACACGTCGCCACCCTCGTCGCTGGTGACGAACCCGTATCCCTTGGCCGCGTCATACCACTTCACTCGACCCGTCGGCACCTGAAAACCCCTGCTTCGCTCGGAACCTCTACCCCTCCAAGGCTAGCCCGATGATCCGGTCCAGCGCCCCTGGGAATCCGGTGAGATCATCCAGCACCAGCTCCGCTCCGGCCGCCGCCAGGTCGGCCGCCGAACAAGGCCCGGTCGCCACCGCCACGCCCGGGATTCCCGCCGCGCTGGCCGCCGTCATGTCGGCCACGTGGTCGCCCACGTAGAGGGTCGCCCCGTGCTCGCGCAGCGCGGTCGCCTTCTGCTCGGCGAAGAGGTCCCCGGCCAGCTCGTCGACGGCCAGCCCGAGGTGGTCCAGGTGCAGCTTGGCCAGCCGGCCCAGCTTGGCGGTGACCACCATGACCCGGCCGCCGCGCGCATGCACCGCCGCGAGCGCGTCCGCCGCGCCGGGCATCGGCACGGCCGGCGTGATCGCGTACGCCGGGTAGAGCTCCCGGTAGAGGGTCACCGCCTCGTCCACCTGCTCGGGCGGGAACCAGTACGCGATCTCGGTGCGCAGCGGCGGCCCGAGGCGGGACACGGCCAGCTCGGCATCGACCGGCACTCCGGTCCGTTCGGTCAACGCCCGGAAGCAGGCGGCGATGCCGGGACGCGAGTCGACCAGGGTCATGTCGAAGTCGAAACCGACCATGAGTGGGGGCATCCCGAGAAGGTACCCGTCGAACCCGAAGCCAGCCGCACGTCCGAGGGGCGCGACGGGCCCCCGCCGGGCTAGCGTGGAACGACGATGACCACCTCACTCGCCGATCACCTCCGGACCCTCCCGGACGAGTCCCTCGCCGCCCTGCTCCAGCTGCGGCCGGACCTCGTCGTACCGGTGCCGGCCGACGTCTCCGCCCTGGCCATCCGCGCCCAGTCGCGGGTCTCCGTCGCCCGGGCGCTCGACGGGCTGGACCAGTTCACCCTGCAGATCCTCGACGCGGCTCGGCTCACCCGCGACCCGGAGGGCGGCGGCACCAGCGTCGAGGCGATCCTGGCGATGGCCACCGCCGGCGCGCACCCGCCCGCGCCCACCACCATCCGGGGCGCGGTGAACCGGCTCCGGGCGCTCTTCCTGCTGTACGGGCCCGAGCACGACCTCCAGGTGGTCGGCGGCGTCGACGAGGTGTCGCCGTACCCGGCGGGGCTGGGCCGGCCGGCGGCGGAGCTGGACCCGCGGGCGGCGGCCGTCTGCACGGACCCGGCGAAGCTGCGCCGGACGCTGCTGTCGGCGCCGCCGTCGGCGCGGGCGATCCTGGACCGGCTGGCCGCCGGCCCGCCGGTGGGCACGGTGCCACCGGGCGCGCTGGACGCCCCGGCCAGCGGTGCCGAGGACGTCCTCCCGCCGGACCTGGTCAACGGGGGCGCGCCGACCGGCTCGCCGATCCGCTGGCTGGTCGAGCACCGCCTGCTGGTCCGAATGTCGGGCGCCAAGGGCGGCGGCACCGTCGAACTGCCCCGCGAGGTGGCGCTGCTGCTGCGCCGGGACAGTGGCCCGCTGGGCCCGCTGCGCAGTGCCCCGCCCGTGGTGGCCAGCCCACCCCGTGAGGCGAAGTCGGTGGACTCGGCCGGGGCCGGGCAGACCATGGAGGTGGTCCGGCACACCGAGGCGCTGCTGGACAGCCTCGCCGTCGAGCCGGCCCCGGTGCTGCGCTCCGGCGGCGTCGGCGTACGCGACCTGCGCCGGATGGCCCGCAACCTCGGGCTGGACGACGGCAGCGCCGCGCTGCTGTTCGAGGTGGCGTACGCGGCCGGGCTGGCCGGCGAGCTGGACCTGACCGGCTCCAGCTCCGCCCGGTACGGCGGCGACCAGCAGATCCTGCCCACCGCCGGGTACGAGGTGTGGCGGGCGGCCTCGCTGGCGCAGCGCTGGGAGCAGCTGGCCCGGGCCTGGCTGACCATGACCCGCCAGGCGGGACTGGTCGGGCAGCGTGACGACCGGGACCGGCCGATCACGGTGCTCTCCGCCGAGGCGGAGCGGGCCAGTGCGCCGACCGTCCGGCGTGCGGTGCTCGACGTGCTGGCCGACCTGGCGCCG
This sequence comes from Micromonospora sp. HK10, assembly GCF_000982955.1. Lineage (GTDB taxonomy): Bacteria > Actinomycetota > Actinomycetes > Mycobacteriales > Micromonosporaceae > Micromonospora. The sequence goes on from NZ_KQ058826.1 coordinate 26,190, forward strand.
GCGGCCGCACCGACCCCGGAGGAGGTGCTGGAGCTGCTCGACTGGCGGGCGCCCCGGCGGGCCCGGGGTCGGGAGGCCGCGCACCGGGAGGTGCTGGCCGAGGCGGCCCAGCTCGGCGTGACCGGGCTCGGCGCGCTCACCTCGTACGGGCGGCTGCTGCTGACCGAGATGGCCGAGGCCGACGAGCGGGCCGACGACCCGCTGGGGCTGCGCTCGGACGCCGAGTCCGGGGAGCCGTCGACCGCCGTGCGGGCGCTGGACGCGCTGCTGCCCGCCCCGGTCGACCACTTCCTGCTGCAGGCCGACCTGACCGTGGTGGTGCCCGGCCCGCCCGACCCGGCGCTCGCCGGTGAACTGGACGTGGTGGCCGAGCACGAGTCGGCCGGTGGGGCGAGCGTGCACCGGGTCACCACGGCCAGCATCCGCCGCGCCCTGGACGCCGGCTACTCCGCCGACGACCTGCACAGCCTGTTCCGCCGCCGGTCCCGCACCCCGGTGCCGCAGGGCCTCACGTACCTGGTCGACGACGTGGCCCGCAAGCACGGCGGCCTGCGGGTCGGTTCGGCCGGCGGGTACGTGCGCAGCGACGACGAGGCGCTGCTCACCGAGGTGCTGGCCGACAAGCGGCTGGAGCCGCTGGCGTTCCGCCGGCTCGCCCCGACGGTGCTGGTCACCCCGTACCTGGTGCAGCGGATGCTGACCGCGTTGCGCGACGCCGGCTACGCGCCGGTGCCGGAGGACGCCACCGGCTCGGCGGTGCTGGCCCGGCCGCGCACCCGGCGGGCGCCGGCCCGGATGCCGGCCACCCGTACCGTGGATCCGCTGGCCGCGCCGCGGCTGCCGCTGCCGCGCCTGCTCGGCGTGGTGGAGCAGATCCGGCGCGGTGACGCGGCGGCGCGGGCGGCCCGGCGAGCCCCGGCGGTGGTCCGCGGCGGCGCGGCGCGCACCGGTCCGGCGCCGGCGCACAGTCACAGCGACGCCCTCGCGGTGCTCCAGCAGGCGGTCCGGGACAAGGCGCTGGTCTGGGTCGGCTACGTCGACGCGCACGGGGCGACGGCGTCCCGGCTGGTCCGGCCGGTGTCGATCGGGGCGGGCTACCTGCGCGCCGAGGACGAGCGCACGGAGATGCTGCACACCTTCGCGCTGCACCGGATCACCGCGGCGGTGCGGGAGGACTGAGCCGCGCGGGCCCGGCGCGACACGCCTGGCGCCGCGCCGCGTCGCTGGGTCAGCGCCCGTTGCGGCGGAACGCGCCGATGACGGAGACGGCGAGCAGCAGCCCGAAGCCGGTGCCGGCGGCCTCGCCGAACGAGGCGACGAAGCCCTGGCGCTGCACGAGCAGCCCGAAGAGGAACCAGCCGAACAGGGCCACGGCGGCGGTCGCGTACCCGATCAGGGTCGCGGTGGACACCTCGTGCTGCTCGTCCTGCTCGACGGTCATCCCAGTCCTCCGCCCCGTCCGGAACCCGCTCCCAGAGTGGCACCGCGACGACCTCACCGACCAGGGGTTAAAACCCTGATCCGGGCGGTGGGGTCACGCGGCCGGGGTCACGCGGCCGGGGTCAGGCGGCCGGGGTCAGGCGGCCGGGGTCACGCGGCCGGGGTCAGGCGGCCGGGGTCACGCCGGGTTCACGCGGCCCGGGTGGCGCGGCGGGTCAGGTGCCGGGGCGGCGGCCGAAGACGACGACCCGGGTGCCGACCGAGCCCAGCTCCCAGAGGCGGACGGCGTCGCGGTGCAGCAGGTTGACGCAGCCGTGCGAGCCGATCGAGCCGTTGTGCAGGTAGGTGGTGGTCTCGTGGAAGCCGATGCCGCCGTTGAACCGCTGCCAGTAGGGCAGCCACACCTCGTACGGGTTGGACCACTCCTTCAGGTTCCGGTTGGCGACCCGGTAGGTGCCGCCCGGGGTGGCGTAGCCGGCCATGCCGGTGCGGGTGACGGTCGGGCCGAGCACCACGGTGCCGCCGCGCATCGCCCACACGGTCTGGTGGGTGAGGTCCACGCAGAAGGTGAGCCCGGTGCCGGCGTTGCAGCGCTTCACGTTGGTGCTGGCCAGCCGCTTCGCCACCGAGTACGTGGTGACGCCGGCGCGCCCGGCGGCGGGGCTGATTCCGTACCGGCGCTGGAATTTCTTGATCGCGGCGCAGTCGGCGGCGGACTGTTTGCCGTCGACGGTGACCGGCCCGAACCCGCCCAGCCGGGCCAGGTACGTCTCGACGGCCCGCTGGTGCTCGCCCTGGGGGCAGCCGGTGTACCCGGTGCTGCTGGGCTTGGGCGAGGCGGTCGGCTTGGGGGTGGTCGCCGTCCGGCTGGGCTTCGGGGTGGCGGGCCGGCTGGGCTTCACCGACGGGGACCGGGTCGTGGGGTCCGGCCCGGGCGTCACGCTCGCCCCCGATGCTCGTTCCGTCACGCTGACGGGTTCCGGGGCGGCTGCCCCGGATCCGTCGCCGTCCGGATCGAGCGTGCACGCACCGGCGCCGACCAGCACGACAGCGGCCAGGGCGACGACCCGGCTGACCAACCGGACAGGCTTCATCTGGTCCTCCCCCTGACAGTTGTCCCGCTTGCTAGACGTACGGGAAGAGTGTGACGTTGCCTGTCCAGCGTGACTTTTTCCGGACAGCTCCGGGCGTGCAACACTGGATGGTCACCCTTCGGCTGGTCAGCCGGCGTGTGGGTGACCCTGGGCCGGGCGAGGGAGAGGGCACTGGCGTGAGCGGTGGACCACTGATCGTGCAGTCGGACAAGACGCTGCTGCTGGAGATCGACCACCCGGACGCGCAGGCGTGCCGGATGGCGATCGCCCCCTTCGCGGAGCTGGAACGCTCCCCCGAGCACGTGCACACCTACCGGTTGACGCCGCTGGGTCTGTGGAACGCCCGGGCGGCCGGCCACGACGCCGAGGGCGTGGTGGACACCCTGATCAAGTATTCGCGTTATCCGGTGCCGCACGCGTTGCTGGTCGACGTGGCCGAGACCATGGACCGGTACGGCCGGCTCCAGCTCGCCAACGACCCGGCGCACGGTCTGGTGCTGCGGGCGCTGGACCGGATGGTGCTGATCGAGGTCGCGAAGAGCAAGAAGCTCGCCGGGATGCTCGGCCCGAAGCTCGACGACGACACCATCCAGGTGCACCCGTCGGAGCGGGGCCGGCTCAAGCAGGCGCTGCTCAAGCTGGGCTGGCCGGCGGAGGACCTGGCCGGGTACGTGGACGGCGAGGCGCACCAGATCGACCTGGCCGAGGCCGGCAAGGACGGCGGCAAGCCGTGGACGCTGCGGTCGTACCAGCGGGAGGCCGTGGAGGCGTTCTGGGCCGGCGGGTCCGGCGTGGTGGTGCTGCCGTGCGGCGCCGGCAAGACCCTCGTCGGCGCGGCGGCGATGGCCGAGGCGAAGGCGACGACCCTGATCCTGGTGACGAACACGGTGGCGGGCCGGCAGTGGAAGCGGGAGCTGATCGCCCGCACCTCGCTGACCGAGGCGGAGATCGGCGAATACTCGGGCGAGCGCAAGGAGATCCGCCCGGTCACCATCGCCACGTACCAGGTGCTCACCTCCCGCAAGGGCGGCGCGTTCACCCACCTGGACCTGTTCGGGGCGCGCGACTGGGGTCTGGTCATCTACGACGAGGTGCACCTGCTGCCCGCGCCGATCTTCCGGTTCACCGCGGACCTCCAGGCCCGCCGCCGGCTCGGCCTCACGGCGACGCTGGTACGCGAGGACGGCCGGGAGGGCGACGTGTTCAGCCTGATCGGCCCGAAGCGGTACGACGCGCCGTGGAAGGACATCGAGCAGCAGGGCTGGATCGCCCCGGCCGAGTGCACCGAGGTACGGGTCACCCTGACGGACGCCGAGCGGCTGTCGTACGCGACGGCGGAGGCCGAGGAGCGGTACCGGATGGCGGCGACGGCCCGGACGAAGCTGCCGGTGGTGCGGGCGCTGGTGGACCGGCACCCGGACGAGCAGGTGCTGGTCATCGGCGGGTATATCGACCAGTTGCACCAGCTCGGCGAGTATCTGGACGCGCCGATCGTGCAGGGATCGACGACCAACAAGGAGCGCGAGCGGCTGTTCGACGCGTTCCGGTCGGGTGAGGTTAAGACGCTCGTGATCTCCAAGGTGGGGAACTTCTCCATCGACCTGCCGGAGGCTGCCGTCGCCATTCAGGTGTCGGGGACCTTTGGGTCGCGGCAGGAGGAGGCGCAGCGGCTGGGGCGGGTGCTGCGGCCGAAGGCCGACGGGCGGCAGGCGCACTTCTACACGGTGGTGTCCCGGGACACGATCGACACCGAGTACGCGGCACACCGGCAGCGGTTCCTCGCCGAGCAGGGGTACGCGTACACGATCGTGGACGCGGACGACGTGCTCGGCCCGAAACTCCCGAGCGTTGATTGAGGTTGACCGCCCGATACCGATTGCCGCCTCGAACTGCTGCCCGCCGGATCGGAGTCGTCATAGCCGGGTCAGCACCAGGTCCACCTCGCCCGCCTTTTTGCTAGAGTCGCCAAACAGACTGGTTTGGGTGGCCTTTGTATACGGACGGCGAACTTCCCGCATCGCGAACCGGGGGAGTGCGGTGTGCAGTGCCTCGCGAGTAGCGTCGAGCGTGAGCGACGCCGCCCCAGTTCGGACGTACGCGACCCCGTCCTTCGAAAGCCTTTCCGCGCAAGCACTAAACACACTCAACAAAAGTTCTCTATAAGCCTTCGGGTTCTCAAACTTGCCTCGGACTTTGTGCGCCCCGGGCAAGCGCTGAGCGCTGGGCGGACCCCCCATCAGCCACAGCCTAAGCCATTGGTCGTAATGGTAGTTCGTCAGTGCGAAGTACGGCGGCGAGGTAAAGAGTAAGCGGACCTGCTTCCGTTCCTTCCGCAACAACTCTCCTAACTCCGGCAATACCTCCGTGGCGTCACCTAGAAGCATCCGGCTGCCAGTCAGACCCGGCCGACCCTTCGCGTATCGCCAACTCAATCGGCTTTTCATGAATGAGAGAGGATCCAGTTCGGGGGGATCCAGGTCTCGTTCCTTCCACCACCGGACCGCGTAGTCTGGAGCCATTGCCTTGGTCTGCCTCATCTGGTTTGACAGCGACGCGCCCCTCTTGCCATGAAGGTAGACAAGCAACATGGCCATTGCGGTGCTATCCACCACATCGTCCCGCCAGTCCAAGGTCCGCCTAGCGGCAACAAGGAAGTGCAGCACCGGCGCGGAAAAGCACCTGTGGAAGAACTCCGGGAGCTCCTCTGCTTCGCGTTCGCAGTCGTTGGCTAGAGCACTGACATATTCAAGACGGCCTACCACCGACCTGTACTCTGCGGGCTCGAGCTTCGTTCGGGCGAAGATCCAACCTACTGGGTTGATCTCAACGCCGAACGCCTGCCGGCCCTGCCAAGCAGCACTGAATACACCAGTACCGCGACCAGCAAACGGGTCAAGGACGACGTCACCGGGTTTAGAGTAGGCGCGAACAACTTCGTCGGCGAAAGCCGTCGGGAACATGGCATAGTAGGGGCCAACCCCTTCCCAACGGCGAACGGCGTCCCCGTAACTCTTGCCGGTCATTTCTCGTCTCTCATAAGGGCGACGGCCAGTCGATGCAATACCTTAGCCCCAAGGGTGAAAGGAATTGCAGCATGGGCGTGTGCCGCAATGATTGGTGAAACCGAATTAGCAAAGCGCGAAGATACGAGCTTGTCGAGCAGCGCACACACCGCCGGCAACTGACGGTAGCGTGAGAGGTCTGAGGAATCGAGGGAGTCCTGCTCCTCATCAAGGAAAGGGATAGAACCTACCACCCGGGACAAGTTGTCAGTCCGATAAAAGAACTTTCGCCCAAAATACGTCGCCTCACCATACCGCTTGTCGCTATTGGAGTAGATTATCCGGCTCTTAATGTAGTCATCAGTGGGAAGGAAGCATGTCCTCTCCCCGAATAGCAAGGCATCATCGCCGCCTTTCACACCGGCTAGATCTTCAAAATGCTGGACGAACGAACCCGACTTCTCGATTCCCACAATGATCAGATCGGCTCCAGTCTCACGACGCACAATCGCATTGAGCCGCTGCAACTCGACCTTTATCGCGGCGCTGAGCCAGGCCGGGTGCCCGAAAACCGCAAGTGGCCCGTCAACAAAAAACGCAACCTTGTTTGCCTTTGACAGAAGACCCTTGCGCTCGAAGCAAAGCAGGAGATGGACCAACATGATCCTCTCCCACACCTGCATCACTTCGCTAAGCATCTCCAAGTTGGAGGAGTCTTCCCTGAATCCCTCATGTATGCGCAGGGCGTCAGTCGAAAAAATCACGCGGCGCTTCGAGCACGAGCAATCGCTAAGTCCCGGGCCGACGAGCATCGTCTCCTGACAGCCGTCGTACTCATAGGGGCATCGCTGCAGACGCTCCGTCGGCTTGTGGCGAAGTAAAATCTCAAAGGTCTCCAACAGCGTGGAGTCGTCGTCCTCATCGACCTCCGCGTCTTGCAGCAGGTCATACAACTCGGCTCTGAATGAATCCCGCGCCGAGGGATAGTCGCGGGTTACGACGTTACTGCCCGGCAAAGCGGCAGGAATGGTGTCTGCCTCTTCGGTGGCTCTAAATCTAACGGGGTCAACTGGCCGATCTTCATCTAGGATGTCCACAAGGCGCAGATTTAGGAGCACGCTCGCAACAGTCACGTAACCTATCCGACTTCCTGGATATCCTGTGGAGACGTCGATCTCAGCGCTACTACCATCGATTGCAACCACGAATTCCGGCAAGTCGACAGTCAGCGGTTCTAGATGGCTCGGCTCGGGGAGACGCCCAGTCGAGCCAACAACGGGCAACCGCTTGGCACGCTTTAACAAGCCTTGCACTTGATTTGAATCCGCTATCCTCTGCAACGGTCTATAGGACGCGAACTCCCCCTCGTACGACATGGACCTAGTCACCGGACCCTTGGCTGGCTATGGTAAAGCGATCTACCTGGATCGGGACCACATAGGGGTTCGAGAGCGTCTTCAGCCGAATAAATCCAGGATCTTGAGCGCGCAAGATGCTCGTTTCAAAGTCGGCAAAGTCATAGAACTTTCGAAGTTCTTTAGTCTCATCAGTGTTATTCAGGTGCCCAATCAGCCAATTCGCGGTGTTACGGAGGATATTGCGTTGAATGGAGCTTACCTCCTGCGTGGCGTACACAAGTCCAATGCGGTACTTGCCACCCTCTTTTGCCGTGCGCACCCAGACATCAGCGAAGTCAGTCTCCCCGGAAGAAGGAAGAATGTTATGCGCCTCCTCCAAATACACGAGGATCTCGGGAGGACGCCTAGCATTCCGGAAGTCGTTCTGATTCTGGGAGAAGATCTCCCACATGATCCGGTCTGCTGATGACTTGTTAATGATGGGATCGCCACTAGATTGGTCAACGATCACAAGCCGGCCCTCGGCGAGATGCTCGTAGATTTCGTCAGCATAGTCCTTTGTGGTCAGGTGGGTATGCTGAGCCTTTACTCGGCCGATAAGGCGGGCCCCATTTGAGTAATGGAACATCTCAAGAATCTTTTTCAGGTCCTCATCGGCCCACGAGCCCGAGCTGCTCTCTTCAACATACTTTTGATCGAACCCGCCGAACGCTGAGTTCCCATCGTTAAGATAATTGCGCAGCGCCTGCATGGCTTGGCCCAACTCATGCCACGTCGGCGACGACTTGCCGAGGATTGTGGCGCCAGCGGCGTACTGTGCCGAATCTTTTCCTTCGGACGTACGCATTGCCTCCAGGAACTTCCGACCAAAAAGCGGAGTTCGACCGTGCGACAATTGTGGCCGGATGGAGTCCGGGGCGGGGAAACCAGCCTTCACGAGCAGGGCGCGATAGACAAGAACGCGGCGATGGTGCCGAACTGCCTCCGGCCCATACTCTGGACCATTCGGCGGCGTGAGCGACACGTCGCGGAAGTTCGCGACGTACTTCGCGTTCTCGCCTGACAGGGACACGTCGACAATCTGTTTGCCGATCTCTAGATTCTCGTTCACTAAGAAGTTGAGAAGCATGAGCCGGCGTCCAGGGTCGTTAGGGTGAGGCTGGATCCCATACGTAACAACGTCCTGCTTCAGGACCGATTGCTGGTCGGCCCGCCCTAGCGCCCAAACGTTCTTTATTGCCGATGGATTGCGTTGGCTGTCCTCGTCTTGCGTATTCTCGTTAGCGTACTCGCCATCTGGATCAAATACGATCTGACCGATGCGGGTCTTCGGATTTTGCAACCGTAGAGCGAAGACGGACCGCAACACCATTTTCGTGGTATTGCTCTTTCCCGTCCGCGTCATACCGAAGAGAGCAGTCTTCTGAGCTAGCAGGTCCGTAGGAGTTATGCTGACCCGAACGTCATTGATCTGCTGGAATGACCTATTTGTTGACGCGTATCGCACATACCCTAGGGGTACGTGGTGTTCATCCCCGGATGAGCGCTTCAGGTCTCGATAGTTGACGATTTTAGCGAGGAATTCGCCGCGCGGCTTGTAGACCTTTAGTCCCTGGTTGGGGTAGTAGTTGCTCAAGTCGGAACCGAATGAGAGCACGAATGAGCTATCGTTCGTCCACTCGAGGTGAAATGTGCCGAGGACCCTGCATTTGACGCCAGCGTAACTCAGGAGATGATGTGTGGCGGGGTCCATGACATCTCTGTGGTCCCACGTCTTGGCCTCGCCACTTACCCGTTGAGCCGTCTCCACTCTAACCCTGAGGGCTTCCTGCGCGTTCGGGAGGTTGGCGTGGTCCAAGACTCGCAGCAAAACTACCGATGCATCCTCATCGCGGCCGTCGACTGAATCCTCTCGTCCCACCCGGGTAGCCACCAGGAACGACAGCGCCGGGATTCCGCCCACTTGGCGCCGGTGGTAGTCGTGGATTTGGACGAGCGCCTCGCTGTACCCAAGCGAGTAGACCTCCCCCACGTAGGCGTCGAAGTCGATGAGATTCTTGAGGGCATCAGCGCTGACGGGGCCACGCGGACCCCCAGGTGCGACCTGTGTCAATTGCTTAGCGACCGACGAGAGAACTCGCATTACGCCTCCTCCTGGGCCGACTTTATGGCTGACCTGAACGTTCTATTTCGATGCCGAGACTTTCAATGCGCCGCTCCAGTAAGTCGATTCGCATCTCGATCGCTCTCCGATAGGATCGGTTGTCAGGTGTGGAGTCCGCCTGAGCGGAGCCAGCGGCAGCCAATGCCGCACGAAGCATCTCCCGCTCGTCGACCAGGCGCATCAGTCTCTTATCAAGCCGGCGACTGACTCTCTGAGATCCTTGAAGGGCCGTAGCGACGAGGGAATCGGCCGAGATGTGGCGCTCCTTTCCTGGGTCGTCCTCGGCGCCGTGCGCTTCGGCCAGGTCCTCGTCCGCTATCCGATCCACCTCTTGGTAGGTCTCCGGGTTGAAGTCCGCGCCGAGATGAATCTGCGCACCCTCGAGAAAGAGCCTGGGGGTCAGTATCAGGATGTCTGTCTTGGCGCGCTGCTTCAACTCTGCCACCAATGACGGCCAGGGCTGAAGCGGTCGTCCGTTTGCGTCGAGCTCGTACCAATCACCCTTGGTGTCACCAGAAACCAGGATTAGGCGTCGTGGCCGTGCCATAGTATTGGCGTAGGCGATGATCTCTTCCCACATCAGATAATCGCCCGCTGAAGCAAGGTCGGTCGGCTTGTCAGCGTCAGCAAATCCCGGCGGTATTCGGTTAGGGTATCGATATGCTATTGCGTGCTCCACGAGGTCCCGCACTTCGCGCTCCGGTAGGGGGTTGCCGATGCGGTCATCGTAGAGATGTCCGATCTCTGGCAGGAGCGAGTCGCCATCGATCAACTGACGAGGCGTGAACGCGTCTGCTCGTCGGAGATCCTCGACCTGTCGACCAAGGGTCGTTCGCCACTCGGCAAATACCTTCTCGAGTGCCGGATCGTCCATTGACGCCCGGATCTCCGCCGCGAGGCCAGGATCTTGCGTCATTCGTCCCACGAGCTCGGCGACTGCGTCGCGTGCTTCCTTCACCAAGTTCTGGGAGCTCTGGAGGCGACTACTGACAAGTTTCCCGATGCTACTCAAGGCGGCAACCCGCCCCTGAACGGCGGTCGCCCTGTTACGCACAAGTTCTACTGCTACCTGGTGCGGGAGCCACAAGCGGCGCTGCTCTGCTAGGCCCCGCAGTACCTTCATGATTTGCTCGCGGCCTTGTGCGGTAAGGCGATAAAGGTCAAGGAGCACATTTGCGTCTAGTACGACCGCGGCAAGCCGGAAATGTTCGGCTTCATCGCTCTGACGTGACGCCGGGCCGGGCGTTTCGAGCCAAGCGGAGAACCGATTGATAAGCGGGGATTGCTTGTTAGGCATCGCGCTGCCCCCACCTGGAGAGGCGGCCACAAGTCAGAAGGACGGCATTTGTGGCACCCGCCGAGCAGACATGTCGGTGGCCCATGAGACGCATCGACCCAGCAGGGGCGAGGCTTGAGTTGAGCGAGATGCCTCGGCGTCGATTGCCCGGGTCACCGACCACCGGCGTCGCCGGGGCCCGCTTCGCCTCATCGACGGGGGACGTCGTGAGCCGCGCAACCACCTGACCCCACCTCCATCAAGATGTGCCGCGGACATTACCGGCGAGAGTCCTCGATGCGGGACCCCAAGGCGTTGGGCCAGTGGGGTGGTCCGACCTGGTCTGTTTGCGCAGTCAAAGGGTTCCGGAGATGAGATTGATCGGCGGTAACATCTTCCGGGATAGCCACATTTTGGCTGGTCAAGGCGCTTAGCCGATGCGCGGTCATACTGGTGCCCCGTAGGCTGAAGTAAGATCAACGCTCGACAGCCCCTGCCACGGACCTAGACGCTCTGTCGCGAACCCGACAGCTATGCCTGCCGTCGCCAGACCAGCGGCGAGAGTCGGGGTGCTAAAGCTTGTTGGTTAGACCATGCGCCGGACGACCAAGCGGCTTCCAGATTGCGTGCCGATCTCTGGGTCACCGACGAGCGGACTCCGAGACAAAGACCCCTCGACCCGGGCGACCGACCAGCACACCCTGTTGCCGCAACCTGGCCACAGCACGACTGATCGTCGACTGCGAGACGTCGTACACGTCTGCCAGCATCCGGCCAGACGGGAGCTGAGACCCAGGCGGATAGGTCCCGTCCTTGATTTTCTTCAACAGGTCGTCGAGCAGCTCGTCCATCGTGGGCGGAATAGGCACGTCAGGCCCCTTGCAGTCGGTTGGCCCGCCCAGTATCGATCACCCGTCTCGGCACAGGCAACGCACGTAGCACTGCTGACGTAGGTGGGTAGCTGACTCGGAGACATGCTTGACATAGGTAACTCGGTGGCAATACCGTCGCTCTCGGTGATGCGGTGCTGTTGCGGTCGGTTGGCGCCTCTCGTACCGGTCTCGCATCGCCGTCGAGACCTCACACCCCCGCGCTCCCCCGGCGCGGCCCTGCCGCCGTACCCGTCAACCGGTCGCAGGGCAGGGCGGTCTCCGCCGGCGGCAACACGGCGGAGGCCGCCCCACCACACGTCGACGCGACCCGACGAAGGGCGGTCCCCCGTGCGCAACCTGATCCGTCGGCTGGTGGGCCGACGCAACGAGAGACGACCGATCACAGAAGCCAGGAGAAGCCAGCCGCTCCGACCGTGGCAGATCCGCGAGCGCTGCTTCAACGTCCGGCGGCGTGGCCTCGACCCCGTCGAGATCCGCGCCTTCCTGCACCAGGTCGCCGACGAGCTCACCGTCGCGCAGACCGGCCTGCGCGCCGTGCAGGAGGAGAACCTGCGGATCAAGAACGCCCTGCGCGCCTGGCAGAGCGCCCAGTCGGCCGCCCGCCACTACCGATGACCGACCGCTGGGTGATCCACCTGCCGGTCACCGCCCCTGACCTGCACCGGGCCCGGATCTTCGCGCGTACCGCCGCTCGGGTGCTGGCCCACTTCAGCGCCCGGGTCGAGCCGGGCGGGGTGACCGTGTCGGCGGAGGACGAGCAGTGCGTACGCCATTGGGTTTTCTGTGACCGGCCGCTGCCGGACGGCGGCGGGCGGTGCGGGCTGCCGGTGGATCACAGCTCGGGGTGCGCGCGGCGCGCGCCGTGGCTGCACCGCCGCTGACCGCGCCGCCAGCAGCCGGGACAGGGCTTCGGCCTCTTCAGCAGAGGTGCCGCTCGTCAGTCATCGCGGCGGGCGGGAGAAGGCCCCTGCTTTGATTCGTGTCCGTCAGAGGCGAAGCTGCTGCACTCGGGGCAGGTGGAGACCATCGGGTGGGCGCAGGCGAGTACGTGATCGAGGAAGTCCTGCGCGGCGTGTAGCCGGCTGATCTGGTCGGCGATCCGGTCCCGCCGGTCCCGCACCAGCGCGGCGCGGTGCTCGCCGTCGCCGCGGTACAGGTCTCGGATCTCGGTCAGGGACATGCCGGCCCGTTGGCAGAGCCGGATCAGCCGCGCCCGGGTGATCGTCTCGTCGTCGTAGCTGCGGTGCCCGTTGGCGAGCCGGGCCGGTGCGAGCGCGCCGACCTCCTCCCAGTGCCGCAGCACATGCGTCGGGACGTTGAGCAACGCCGCCGCGTCTCCGATTCGCCACGTCGTCACACCGGCTCCTCACGGATTGACTTCAGGTCGACCTGAACTTCTACCGTGCAGCCCACACCGCATGACGCGACAGGGCAAGAGGGGGACGTTCATGATCCAGACGGTCCGTGAGGCCGCGGTGGCGGCTGGCGCGCTGGCGGCCCTGCCGTACCGCCTGCTCCGGCCGCGTCCGGTCGATCGGCGCTTCCTCGCCGGGCTGTCCAACGCCGGCATCCCGCCCGGAGATGTCGAGGTCGAGCTGATCGCCCTGGACCAGACGGTGCGGTCGGTGCCCACGCCACTGATCGCCGAGGCCGTCCGGCGACCGCGCCGGGTCGGCAACGCCCTGACCACGTACGTGATCCGGCATCCGGAGGTCACCGTCCTGCTCGACCCGTCGGTCTGCGCTGACGTCGGCGAACGGGTGATCGGCGAGCTGCCGTGGACGTTGCGGCCGGCGGTGCGGCCGCGCTACCAGGTGCTGCCGACCACGACGGCGCTGGACCGGGCCGGCATTCCGGCCGACACGATCGACTTCGCGCTCCCCACCCACCTGCACTGGGACCACGTGTGTGGGCTGCTCGACCTGCCGGGGCTGCCGGTCCTGGTGCGGAAGCGGGAGCGGGACTGGATGATGTCCGGCGACACCGCGCCGGCGGGCGGCGTGCGGGCCGCGCTGCGGGGCCGCCGGCTGGACAGCTACGAGCTGGAGGGGCCGCCGGTGCTCACCTTCGAGCGCAGTCACGACCTGCTCGGCGACGGGTCGGTGATCATGGTGGAGCTGGCCGGGCACACGCCGGGCAGTGCCGGTGTGCTGCTGCGTACCTCGGACGGGCCGGTGCTGGTCGCCGGTGACGCGGCCTGGCACGGGCTGCAGATCGAACACGTCCGGCAGAAGGCGCCCTACCCGGGCCGGCTCGCCGACGACGACCGCGACGAAGCCTTCCGTACCCTGCACCGGCTGCACGCCGTCCGGAACCAGGTCCGCATCATCCCGACCCACGACCCGAGCGCCTGATCCGAACGATCGATCGCGAACCGGATATCGGGGCTGCCCGCCGTTGCACAGCATGCTCTCCCTGTGGCACTTCCTCATGAATCTCCTGTGTAGCCGGCGTGACTGGAGGATGACAGTGCCCGAGACGGAGAACGGCTCCCTGCACCGGGAAGGCGCGAGCGAGCACGACAAGTCGGCCAACCAGCGTCGCGACGATCCGGACAAGCTCCTCGTGGTGATGAACGCGGCCCTGGTCGGGGTGCCCTCGGCGTACGCGATGTCGAACTCGCTGGCGGTCACCGCGATCGCCGCCGCCCTCGGGATCTTCCTGGTGAGCGTGTACCTGATCCGCCGTAGCCGGTGAGTCGCGGCACCGGCGCCGAAGATGCTTGGCGAACCGTTGCACGCTGACACCCCGGCCGGTACACAACTCACGGCACCAGGCAGCCGATCATTGGCCGTCGTCTCGTACGACGACCTTATGTGCGCCTACCTGGGGGGCGCAGGCGACGAGCTCGGAGAGTCCGAGTCCACCACTGCTGGAGGAAAGGAACCGCCATGCGCAGAGAGGCACACCTACGTCTCCGTCCTCGCCGGAGAGAGTGGAGGAACACGACATGCCGTCGCCAACCAAGATCGAGCTCAGCCCGGAGCAGTTGGCGGAGTTCGCCGCCTTCTATGAAGGTGACGTCAACCCGCTGGTCGGGCTGCTGATCCGTGCCGGCGCCGCACGGGACGAGGCGCAGGACTTCGCCCAGGAAGCGATGCGGGTAGCGCTCACCAACTGGCCGAGCATCCGTTCCCCGAAGGCATTCGTCCGCACGGTCGCCCTGCGTACGCTGCACCGCAGCTGGACCGTGACCCGCCGGGACATCGACACGGGCAAGCGGGTCGCACAGGACGCCATGGTAGCGACGTTCGACGCCAACGAGGATGTCCACGAGGCCGTGCGTTTGTTGCAGGCGCTGCCGGAAGCCCAGCGCGTGGCATTCGCACTGCATTACGACGGCTACGGTCACGCCGAGATCGCCGCCATCACCGGGCAGCACCCCGACACCGTTCGGTCGAACCTGCGGCATGCCCGTCAGAAGCTCATCCGCATGCTGAACCGCGACTCGGCCAGGAAGGAGGCACACCATGGACCATGACAGGGAGTACGAGCTCGACCAGCTGATGGAACGTGCGACAGCGTCGGTCGTGAAGTCCCTGGACGCCACGGTCGACGTCAAGCAGCGGCTGCGCGAGCTGCTGCGTGAGGCCGGTGTCGATCCCGGCCTCGTCGAGGGCGAGCCGGCGGGCCAGGAAGCCGGCCGGCAGACCACGGACGGCAGGCAGCCGGCGGCCAACCGGCCTCTTCATCAGGAGTGCGGCGGGACCGGGCCGGGGCGCAGGTAGCGGGCGCGGCGGCCGGCGTCCTGGAAGCCGAGCCGCCGGTACAGGCCCGCGGCCGGGTTGTTGTCGTTGACGCAGAGCCACGCCTCCCGCGCCCCATCGGCGGCCAGGCCCCGCAGGGCAACCGCCACCAGGTACGCCCCGACCCGCCTTCCCCGCCACCCGGGGACCACACCCACCTGGTCGATCCAGGTGTCGATGACGTTGAGGAAACCCACGGCGGCACCGTCGGGCCCGCGCGCGACAAGCGACAGGTCCGGCCGGTACCCGTCCTCCTCCGCCAGGTCACCCAGCCACTCCTCCGCGCTGGGCGAGGCGAAGCCGGGGCGGTCGGCGAAGCTCGCCCGGTATGTCTCGAACAGCTCGGCGTCGAGCAGCGCCGGACCGGTGGTGACGCCCTCGGGCTCGGCGACCTCGGGGAGGGCGGCCAGGTCGTGCCGGAGCACCCACTCGGTGAAGGTCCGCTCGTAGCCGCGCGCGGTGAACAGGGCGTCCGCGCCCGCGCTCCACGACTCGGTGGTCAGCAGCAGGTCAACGTCGCCGGCCTGCTCCTCAGCCCAGGTCAGCAGCCGGCCGCCGAGGCCCCGCCCGCGCCAGGCCGGGTGCACCAGGCCGGTGCTGGCGGCCGGCGTCCGCCCGGTGCCGACCCCGACGGCCGCGACCAGCTCATCGCCGTGCCAGCCGGCGAGGGTACGCGTCTGGAGCAGTC
This sequence comes from Micromonospora sp. HK10, assembly GCF_000982955.1. Classification (GTDB taxonomy): domain Bacteria; phylum Actinomycetota; class Actinomycetes; order Mycobacteriales; family Micromonosporaceae; genus Micromonospora. The sequence goes on from NZ_KQ058826.1 coordinate 41,851, forward strand.
GCGCCCGCAGCAGCGGCGGATCGGCGAACAGCGGCAGCCCACCGTCTTCGGCCAGGCACGCGCCGGCCAGGCCAGCCAGCGACGGGAGGTGTTCCTCGCCGAGTTCCTGCCAGGTCAGCACGTCCGCCCGCTCCTTCCGCCCGCCGGGAGCACCGGCCGGGGGCCGGCCGGCGCGTCGGCGCGCCCGGGGCAGTAGGCCCTGCGGTGCCGGCGGGTGTCAACCGGATTCGTCGCGGCCGGGCCGTCGCGGGTCAGGATCGCGGGGCGCCGGCGGCGGCGAGCGCGTCGAGCAGCGCCCGCAGGCGGCGCTCCCGGCCGAACCGTCCCTCGTAGAGCCCCACCTGCCAGGCCGCCGGGCTGTCCACCCGGTCCCGCCAGTGCCCGGCCAGCTTGCCGGTGCCGTCGTCACTGACCAGCGCTTCCGCCACGGCGGGCGGCACGTCGAGGATGAGGAGCGGGCCGCCGGGCCGGTCGCGGTCCACGCGTACCCCGGTGAGTGCCCGGGCCGGCAGCCGCAGGTCCCACCAGTTCGGGGCGGCGGGGTCGGCGTCGGCGAGTTCGTCGGCCCAGACGCCGCGCAGCCGGCCGCGCACCTCGCCGTCGGCCACCTCGAGCATGGGGTGCCCGGCGCCGTAGCCGTACCAGGTGCTGGCGGCGACGGTGAGCAGCAGGTACGCCACCGGGCCGAGCACCACCACCACGGGTACGGCGACGAACGGCAGCCACGGCACCTGCCCGGCCAGCGGCACGGTCACCACCAGGGCGAGGATCCCGACAATGACCAGGAGCACGAGGCCCATGGCGCTCACCGGGCGGGCCTGGTAGCCGGCCCGGATCGGCCGCAGCGTGCCGAGCATCCGCAGCAGGGGTCGCCGCATCCGCAGCTCCGGCGCGACGGCGCTCATGACCGGCCGAGGTTGCCGCGTAGCTGGTCCAGCTTCTCCCGTTGCGCGTCGACGAGCCGCTGGTACTGGGCGACCTGCTCCCGGGCCTGGCGCACGGCGTCGGTGCCGAACCCGTCGGCGGCGCCCTGGGTCATCTCGGCGACCACCCCGGCCAGCCGGGCACTGGCCGCGTCGGCGGCCCGGCCGGTGGCCGCGAGGATCGCCTCGCGCAGCTCGTACGTCTGCATCCGCCGGGTCTCGGCGGCCAGCTCGATGTCGACGAGGCGGCCGCTCGCGCCGCACGTCGCCCGCACCAGCCCGGTGTCGTCGCTGCCCTCGCCGGTGAGGTCCTGGATCTGGCCGGCGAACCGGTTGGCTTGCTCCGCCATGCCCTCGATGCGGCGTCGGGCGTCCGGGTCGATCACGATGTCTCCTCTTTCCGGTCAGGCGAAGTTCTCGCCGACGCGGAACTCGGTCAGGTCGGGCGTGCCGGCCGCGCCGTCGTCGGGCAGCGCCATCAGCTTCAGGAAGTCCTTGGCGAGGCCGTTGATGACCGCCAGGACCAGGCCGCCCAGCGCGGTCACCGCCGCGACCATCGTGGTGACCGAGCCGGCCACGGCCGCCCCGGCGGCCTCGATGATCGGCTCCAGCACGACCGCGGCGCCGGGCACCAGCTCGGCGGCGCGCATCGCGATCAGCCAGGTCAGGAACGGCACGGTCATCGCGCCTAGGGCGATCCAGAGCCCGCCGAGGGCGATCTCCAGGGAGTGCAGCGCCTCCCCGAGGGTACGGATGTAGGCGCCCAACTCGTCCAGGTGGCCCTTGAGCTTGGTGGCCATGATGACGAAGTTGTCCTTGCCCTCGCCCTTCCAGGTGCCGGTGGCCGCCGCGCACATCTTGTCGAAGTTCGCGTTGAGCGCCTTCTGCAGGTTGTCGCCGTGCCGCATCAGATCCGCGCCGGCCTGGGCGATGCCGACCGGGTTCGCCACGAACAGCGCGGCGGCGGCCACGCCGATGATGAACGTCGGGCAGAGCGCGGCGCAGGCCGACAGGCCGCCCATGACCGCGCCGATCTCGGCCAGCGTGATGGTGGCGGCCACCGTGGCGGCGCCGCCGAGCACCGCCGGGTCCGTGAGCAGTTGCGCGGTGCCGGTCCTGCCGTACGCGTCACCGAAGCCGCTCATCTTCGCGGGCGTGCCGCCGAACCCGCCGACGTGCAGGTCCTCGGCGCGCTCGTACTGGTCGGCGACGACGCCCAGCTTCGAGCCGATCTGCCGGCACACGTCCGCGGCCCCGCGTACGTCCTTGACCAGGAAGTCGACGCGCTGGATGTAGAGCGCCTCCACCGGCGAGAGGGCGATGCCGAACCCAGGCGTGTCGACGACCGCGTCTCGGGCCAGCTCGTCGGCCGCGTTCGCGTAGTCCTCCGCGATGGTGGTGCCGATGGTCCGGCCGTGGGTCCGGACGTCCTCCGGGTCCACCGTGAAGTCCGCCATGCTGTCCCTCCCCGTCCGCCGCACTGCGCTCCCCGGGCATCGTAGGGGATCACTGGGTCCTGGAACGCCCCCGTGCGGTGGCCGGGACGCGGCGGGATCGGGCGCCCGGTCTGGCCGCCGGGCCCGCCCGGCACCGTTCGCCTCCGCTCATCCGGCGAACGGCTGGGCGGCTGGGCGGCTGCGCGGCTGCGCGGCTGCGCGGCTGCGCGGCTGGGCGGCTGGGCGGCTGGGCGGCTGGGCGGCTGGGCGGCTGGGCGGCTGGGCGGCTGGGCGGCTGGGCGGCATGATGCTCGCGGCAGATATGCCGCTGAGGCATGAATATGCCGCAGCGGCATATCGCTCTCGAGCCCTCGCATTCCCCCACGGCACCAGGATCGGTCGGGACGCCGCCCGGGCACCCGGCCCGCCCCCAGGGCAGCGCCGCCGGGATCGGTCGGGACGCCGCCCGAGCACCCGCCACGCCCCCAGGGCAGCACCGCCGGGATCGGTCGGGGCGCCGCCCGAGCACCCGCCACGCCCCCAGGGCAGCACCGCCGGGATCCGTCTTGACGCCGCCCGGACTCCCGGCACGCCCCCAGGGCAGCGCCGCCGGGATCGGTCGGGACGCCGCCCGAGCACCCGGCACGCCGTCAGGAGAGCGCCGCCGGGATCCACCGCCGCCCGCTGCTTCGCAGGGAGCGACATCAGCGCCGTGCGTGGCAGGACGGCGTCGGGCCGACATCGACCGGCCGGGGCGGCCCGCTCGATACGTCGGCGACGAGGTCACAGCACCCGGGTGACCCGCTCGGCGGCCATGCGGGCGTCCAGCCGCGCCCGGTCGAGGTTGGCACAGAGCACCACGGACGCGCCGGCCGCGAGGGGGGCCAGCAGCCACTTCAGCGGCTGTTCGTGCTCGCCGGCGTCGACCAGCAGCCGGTCCCCGGCGCGCAGGTCGAGCTGTTCGGCGACCGCCTTGGCCAGCGCGCCCCACTCGCCGTAGCTGGTGCCGTCCGGGCTGGCCGGGTCGCTCGGCTGGAGGGCGGCGAGGTCGGGGGCGGCGGCCGGGTGCCGCAGCACCTCGGCGGACCAGTCCAGCCAGCCCGGCGGCACCTCGGCGAGCGGCTCGGCGCCGGTGCCGACCAGGTAGCGGTGTGTCCCGTCGGGCACGTCCTCCAGCCAGTCGTCGAGGCGTTCCGGGGTGACGAAGACCGCGTCGTACGGCCGGTCGGCGCCCGGTTCGAGCACCGGCAGCCCGGCCAGGGCGCGGGGCCGGAACGAGACCGCCAACCCCACCGACCAGGCGCCAATCAACACCGCCGCCGTACGCCAGTGCGGCGGCAGCAGCACCGCGACCCGGTCGCCGGGGCGCAGCCCGCACCCGTCGCGCAGGAGCGCGGCACACCGGCCCGCCCAGTCGCCGAGCTGATGGGCGGTGAGCGCGGTCCGCTCCCCCGTCGTGTCGTCGCAGTACGTGAGCAGCGCGGCCTCGGTGGGTGCGGCGCCCACGACGGCGCTCGGCTGTCCAGCCATCGGTTGCTCTCCCTCCTGGCGGTCAGCTCACCCTAGCCGGGTGAACCGGTCTCCCGTGCCACGCCGGTCACCCCGCCCCGCCGAAACCGGTCGACCAGCAGGGCCAACCGCCGCCCGTGTTCCGCCGGCCGCGGCCGGCCGCCGCGCAGCAGGGTGACCCGGCCGGGCAGCCCGCTCCAATCGATCAAGGGGTTGCCGCACCGATCGTCCTGACCGGTGCGGCAACCCCTTGGCTGAGCCGGGAGGTGCGGGTGGGTGCCGGCTTGCTCAGCCGGCGCCGCCCGCGCGGAACGCCACCCAGGCGTCGCTCATCCGGTCCGCCTGGCCCGGGGTGAACATGTTCATGCAGGAGTCCTGCGTGTAGTCCATGAAGTTGTGGATCGGGTCCAGCCCCGGCGCGGTGCAGGTGTCCGCGCCCACCGGGCAGTTGAACTGCGGGGCCGCCTCGCGCGGGGTGTCCGCCACGAAGTCGCCGGAGGCGGAGCAGCCGTGCGCGAAGGTGTGCTCCAGCATCAGCCAGTGCCCGACCTCGTGCGTCAGCGTGTCACCGAGGGCGTACTTGCCCGCCGTGCCGCCCGGCATCGACTCGTCGAGCATCACCACGCCGTCGATGTAGTCCCGGCCGTTGTTGTAGTCCTTCGGGAAGTACGCCCAGCCGAGCAGCCCGCCGCCGATGTTGGCCGCGTAGACGTTCAAGGTCTCCGAGTCGCCGGTGTACAGCGCCTTCTTCATGTCCCGCTCGTTCTTGCCCGGCACCACCGTGTACCAGGCGCTGTTCACCGTCCACGTCGTGTCGACGAGCGTGAACCGGAACGGCGTGTCGGAGGCGTCGGGGGCGGTCCGGCCCGCGTACGAGTCGTTGAGCACCGTCATCTGCGCCGCGATGAGCGTGTTCCACCGGGCCTTCTCGGCCGCACTCAGCGGGTGGTCGGAGATCATGTGGAAGACCGTCGGCACGGTGACGCTGCCGTTGGCCAGGCGCGGGGCATCCTTGATCACCCCGTAGGCGTTCGCCTCGTTCTTCGAGTACAGCTCCGGCTCCTTGGCCGTGGCGCCCTCGGCGACCCGCGCCATGCCCGGCGCGTCGGCGGCCGGGTCGCACGTCGCGCCACCCGGGATGGTGGTGGCGGGCGCGGCCAGGCCCGCCGCGCCGTACGCGCTGCCGGACGCCAGGAGCGTGGCAGCTGTGGCGGTGAGGACCGCCAGTCGGAAAGCGGATCTCCTGTGCATCGGTGCACCTTTCTCAACGGGGCGGTGCGGATCGACGCGTCGTTGCCCTGACCACGGTCGATGACGTCGTCGTTGGGGGTATGAGACCACGCCGACGGCATCGACAGAAGACCTGGTGAGCAGGGTGGCTGCCGATGTAACGGAAGCGGATTGTGGGGCGCTGTTAGGCCGCGGCGGCGGGGAGTTCGGGGCCGCCGTCCAGCAGCGGGGCGAGCAGGTCGCCGTACTCCTCGACCCGGTCCAGGACCTCGGCGGAGCTGAACTGGCGGACGGCCGGCCTCCCCCCGCGACCGCCGGCCTCGACCTCGTCCCAGGTCAACGGCGTGGACACCGACGGCGCCGCCTGCGCCCGCAGCGAGTACGGCGCCACGGTGGTCTTCGCCGCGTTGTTCTGGCTCCAGTCGATGAAGACCTTGCCGGGGCGCAGGTTCTTCGCCATCTTCGACACGATCAGCTTCGGGTGCGCCCGCTCCAGTTCCTGGGCGATCCGCCGGGCGTACCCGGACACCTCGTCGGCGGACTGGGTGCCGGCGATCGGGCAGGAGAGCTGCATGCCCTTCTTGCCGGAGGTCTTCGGGTAGGCGTCGATCCCGTCGTCGGCCAGCCGGTCCCGCATCAGCAGCGCCACCTGGCAGCACTGCTGCAACGCCGCCGGGGCCCCCGGGTCCAGGTCGACCACCATCAGGTCCGGCTGCTCCCCGATCCGCCACTGTGGCGTGTGCAGCTCCAACGCGGCGAGGTTGGCCAACCAGACCAGGGTGGGCAGGTCGTCGGCGACCACGTAGTCGATGGTCTCCCGCCCCTTGCTCGACCCCGGAGCGGGCAGGTTCTCGGTGCGTACCCAGTCGGGGGTGGCCGCCGGGGCGTTCTTCTCGAAGAACGAGCCGCCGTCGACGCCGTTCGGGTAGCGGATCCGGGTCAACGCCCGGTCCCGCAGGTGCGGCAGCAGCACCGGGGCGATCCGGGTGTAGTAGTCGATCACCTCACCCTTGGTGAAGCCGGCCTTCGGGTAGAGGACCTTGTCCAGGTTGGACAGCTCCAGGGCGCGGCCCTCGACGTCCACCCGCAACCGGTCAGCCGGCATCGTCGACCTCCTCGGCGGGCTTGTCCGGACGCAGCCGCAGGATCCGCGGGAAGCGCAACCGCCCGTCGGGGGTGCGCTGGCCGTACTTCACCTCCACCACGACCCGTGGTTGTACCCAGATCGCGCCCCGGGCATCCTCGCGCGGCACGTCCCCGGCGAACGGCGACGCCGCGCCGCGCAGCGGTTCCAACTCGCGCAGCAGTTCCCGTTCCAGCGCCGCGCCGATCCCGCCGCCGACCCGGCCCCGGTAGGTGAGCCGCCCGTCCGGCCGGGGCACCCCCACCAGCAGGCCGCCGATCTTGCGGGCGCCGGGCCGCCAGCCGCCGACCACGAAGTCGCCGGTCACCTCCAGCTTGACCTTCACCCAGTCCGGCGAGCGCACCCCCGGCCGGTAGGCCGAGTCGGCCCGCTTGGCCATCACCCCTTCCAGGCCGTGCTCGCCGGCCGCCGCGTAGGTGGCCGCGCCGTCGCCGAAGCTGGGCGGCACGGCCCACCGGGCCGCGCCGAGTCCGAGCGACTCCAGCGCCGCCCGCCGCTCCCGGTAGGGGCGGCCGGTCAGGTCCTCGCCGCGCAACCGGAGCAGGTCGAAGATCATGTACGTGACGGGCACGGTCGCCGCCAGCCGCGCCGCCTTGACCGCGTTGCGCACGTGCATCCGCTCGGCCAGGGCGGTGAACGACGGCTGACCGTCGGTGAAGAGCACCACCTCGCCGTCGAGCAGGGCGTCGTCGACCTGCTCGGCCAGGGGGATCAGCTCCGGGTACGCGACGGTGATGTCGACGCCCGAGCGGGCGTACAGGTGCGGGCGCCCGGCCACGATGTCGGCCAGCGCCCGGACCCCGTCCCACTTGAACTCGTACGCCCAGCCGGCACCGGCCGGGAGCTGCCCGGTCATCGCGAGCATCGGCTTCATCGGCGCGCCGGGCACCATTCGACTCTAGTTGCACCCGGAAGCACGTGCGGGACGTTCGATCGTTTGCGATCCTGGTCAGAACCGGGGAGAGGAGCGCGTGATGCGGGCGATCTGGAAAGGAGCGGTGTCGTTCGGCCTGGTGTCGATCGGGGTGAAGGTCTACTCGGCCACCGAGGAGAAGGACATCCGCTTCCACCAGGTGCACCGCGAGGACGGCGGCCGCATCCGGTACAAGCGCACCTGCTCGGTCTGCGGCGAGGAGGTCACCTACGACGACATCGCCAAGGGGTACGACATCGGCGGCGGCGAGATGGTCATCCTCACCGACGAGGACTTCGCCGACCTGCCGCTGAGCACCTCGCACGCGATCGACGTGCTGGAGTTCGTCCCCGCCGAGCAGGTCGACCCGATCCTCTACAACAAGGCGTACTTCCTGGAGCCGGAGGGCTCGGCCACCAAGCCGTACGTGCTGCTGCGCGACGCGCTCGCCGACTCGGAGCGGGTGGCGATCGTCAAGGTGGCGCTGCGCCAGCGGGAGCAGCTCGCCACCCTGCGGGTACGCGAGGGCGTGCTGCTGCTCAACACCATGCTCTGGCCGGACGAGATCCGCCAACCCGACTTCGGCTTCCTCGACGAGGACCTGAAGGTCCGCCCGCCGGAGCTGGCGATGGCCAGCTCGTTGATCGACTCGATGGCCGGCGAGTTCGAGCCCGACGCCTTCACCGACGACTACCGGGCCGCGTTGCAGGAGGTCATCGACGCCAAGATCGAGGGCCGCGAGGTGGTCCAGCCGGAGGAGGAAGAGGCCGCGCCGGCCGCCGCGGTGGACCTGATGGCCGCGCTGAAGGCGTCCGTGGAGCGGGCCCGGGCGGCCCGGGGCGAGGCGCCCTCGGGTGGCGGCGCCGAGCCGACCCCGATCTCGTCGGCCCGCTCGGCGCAGAAGGCGGCGAAGGCCCCGGCCAAGAAGACCGCCGAGAAGAAGGCCGCCGCCAAGAAGGCCCCGGCCCGGAAGGCCCCGGCGAAGAAGGCCGCCGAGAAGAAGGCCGAGCCGGCCAAGAAGACGGCCGCCAAGAAGGCCCCGGCCAAGAAGGCGGCGGAGAAGAAGGCCGCGCCGCGCAAGTCGGCCTGACCGCCCGGAAACCTCCCTCGACCGGCCCACTGTCTGATCCGCCCTGCGCCGCAGGAGCACAGGGGGCGTCCGGCCGGGTACCGTGTGCGCTGGCCTCGGCGGCGGCCCGCCGGGGGCGCACCCACCCCACCCAGCAGGGAGTCGACGTGAGCGAGCGCGTGGAGAACCGGTCGGCGGGCCAGGGCCCGGGCACCAAGGCGGAACGGCGGCTGGCCGCCCAGCTGGCGGCGAAGCAGGCCGCCGAGAAGCGGCGCCGCCGGCAGTCGATGCTCGGCGCCTTCGCCGGTGTCCTCGCGGTGGCCGCGCTGATCGGCGGCATCGTCTGGCTGAACAGCGGCGACGACGACAAGAAGGTCGACGCGGGCGCGAGCACGTCGCCGAGCGCGGTGGCCGAGCCGACCATGGCCGCCCCGGCGCTGCCCGAGGGCGCCGACCCGGCGCTGGGCACCCGGCCGAAGGTCGAGGCCGGCACGGGCGAGCTGAAGAAGCTCGCCGTGACCACCCTGATCAAGGGCAAGGGCCCGGCCGTCAAGTCCGGCCAGACGATCACCACCAACTACGTGGGCGTCACCTACAAGGACGGCAAGGAGTTCGACGCCTCCTGGAACAACGGCCAGCCGGCCACCTTCCCGATCGGCGTCGGGCAGGTCATCAAGGGCTGGGACCAAGGCCTGGTCGGGGTGCCGGTGGGCAGCCGGGTGCAGCTGGACCTCCCGGCCGAGCTGGCGTACGGCACCAAGCCGCCGGCCGGCTACCCGGCCGGGGCGCTGCGCTTCGTCGTTGACGTGCTCGCCGCGCAGTAGGTCACAGCAGGCTTCCGTCCGGTCACCCAGCGGCAGTAGGTTCAAGGTCACCGCGGGCGGTCCCCGCCCGCGGTGACCTGCCCACCGACGCGGAGGTGCACGTGACGGCGCTGGACGACCCGGGAACGGCCCGGGTGATGTGGACCTGCTTCGAGCCGGTCCACGCGGTGACGTACTTCCACCCCCGGGCCCGGGCCGCCTACGAGGCGGTCGGGCTCCGCGGCTACTGGCGGGGCTACTTCGCCGGCCGGGCCGCCCCGCTGGGGCCGGTCGAGGCGCCGACGGTGGTGGCCGCCTTCTTCAGCTTCGCGCCGGCGATGGTGGCCCGGGCGCTGCCCTCGGTGTGGCGGCTGGCCACCCCGCAGGAGGCGCTGCGCGCTCGGCTCACCGGGGCGGTGCAGGCGCTCGCCGAGTTCACCTACGAGCTGCCCGAGGCACACCTGGTCGAGGCGGCCGACCTGCTGGAGGAGGCGGCCGGCCGGGTGGAGGTCGCCGGCCGGGTGCTCGGCGCGGTCAACGCGGCCCTCCCTCGGGGCGAATATCCGCTGGCCCGGCTCTGGCAGGCCGCCACCACGTTGCGCGAGCACCGCGGCGACGGGCACGTGGCGGCGCTGGTCACCACCGGCCTGGACCCGGTCGAGGTGGTGGCCTGGCGGTGCCGGGTCGACCAGTCCCGGCAGTTCCACCAGGCCGCCCGGGGCTGGACCGACGAGGAGTGGACGGCCGCCGAGGAGCGGCTGGTGGCGAAGGGGTGGCTGACCTCCGAACGGACCGCCACGGAGCACGCCACCGCGACGTTCCGGACGGTCGAGGAGGCCACCGACCGGGCCGCGCTCGGCCCGTGGCGGGCGCTGGGCGCGGAGCGTACGGCGCGGTTGCGCGAGTTGCTCGACCCGATCGCCACCCGGTGCCGCACGATCATCCCGGCGAAGGCCCCGATCGGCCTGCCGGCACAGCGCGACAGCGCCAGGGACGCGTCGGCCCCGGCCCGCTGAGCCACGCGTCGGCCCCGGCCCGCTGAGCCACCGCCGGGCCGGTCCTGCTCCGGCCGGGGCCCGGTCCTGCTCCGGCCGGGGCCCGGTCCTGCTCCGGCCGGGTCCGGTCCTGCTCCGGCCGGGTCCGGTCCTGCTCCGGCCGGGTCCGGCCGGGGGCCGGCCAGGGTCCGGCCGTTGGCGTCCGTTTCGGCGCGGGCCAACGGATCATCCGGGCCGGGGGTCAGCCGGCCCTGGGTGGATCGGTCGGCGCGAGCAGATCCAGAGCCTGTTCCGTCGTCAGGCTGGCCGAGCGGGGATCGACCGAGTCGAAGAAGCGCGCACCCGTGTCGCGGGCGAGCGCGACCAACGCGTCCAGCGCGGGCGTGACCTCCTGCCGGAATTCGTGCACCGGCTCACCCCAGGATCTGTCCGCGATCTCGACGACCACCCGCTGGACGCCCTGCGCGCCGGCATAGACAAAGCCGTCGATGCTGGCTCGCGCTCCGGTGAATTCAAGCTCGACGACGTCGCCGTCCTCGATGGGAAGATCCAGCTCGGGATCGTCCCCGAACACTTCCCGCAATCTGCCGAGAACGACGTCGACCGGCAGGTCGGCCCCCGGCTCACCGGCTTCATCGAATTGCATGACGACAAGTTGGTCACCCATAAAAGGCCGGGTTGGGTCGACCAGCCGGTCGACCCAACCCGATCACCTCCTCAAGCGCTCATTCGGGGAAGTGGATGGTATAGGGGATGTTATTCCGGATCAAGCAGTCGAGGATTTCCTGGGTCGGGCCCAGGCTGTCGTACGCGTCATGCGGCAGGAAATGCCAATGGATCCCGCGTACCTTGTACTTGCTGGTCTGCTTGTTCGCGTCCACCACGTCGACCGACGGCTGCTTGAGCATCCAAGCGTCCTTCTCGCATTCGGCCAATTCGCTGCCGTAGTTCGGGACGCCGGTCTTCACCTCGTGCAGAGTCAGTTCGCCCGGCGGATCCTCAACGGCGATGTCCGGCTTCCGGGAAACAGATCTCGGCGTCGGATACTGCGGGGTCAACACCTTGAGGTTGCGGTGCCGGGTGCCGGTCAGCAGGGTGTTCGCGACGAAATCCTCCCCGTCCCGCCAGCCGTACATGTAGCGGACCCGCGGACCCGCGACATGCAGCGCATTCTGGTACGCGGCCCGCAGCCGGGCGAAACTCGTCCGCTCGCCCTTGGCGAGTCGCAGCATGCCGGCCCGCACCGATAGCGTGCTGAAGCCGGCGCTCGGGAATCCGGCGTCCTGGAGCGCGGTCCAGTCGTCACCGAGGATCTGTTCGAGCGCGGCTTCCTTGATGCTGTCCGGAATGCTCTCGTACGTGGCGACGAGCAGGACGACCTGTTCGAGTCGGTGCGCGAATTTGAGGACGAACCGTACGGCCTTCCCCGGAATCGCCACGGCGTCCCCCACGTAGGGGACGACGCCGAGGATGCTCAGCCCCGCACCGATCCAGTCACCGTGGATCAGCCCGGCAATGGTGTCGCGGATGTCGGCGAGGCCGCCGACGATCCAACCGACGACCGGGATGAAGCTCAGCGCGCCGGAGCACAGGTTCCCGGAGAGCCAGGCGATCGAGTCACGCGGGGCGAAGTCGCCGGCGAACATGCCGAGCAGGAAGTCGGACACGTAGGTCCACTTGCTGACCTGCTCGTCCGGGCGGCCCGGGTCGAGACCCTGGTCGTCCCTGTGCGCCACCTCGTAGTCGTCGCGCAGGCCGTCGCCGTCGGTGTCCTGGACCAGGGGGTCGATCCCCAGGTCGTTGATCTCCGTGCCGTCGGACAGGCCGTCGCCGTCACTGTCCACATTGTTGACGTCGGTGAGGGCTTCCTCCTCCGCGACGTCGATCAGCCCGTCACCGTCGGTGTCCGCCTCGTTCGGCACCGGCACGATCGGCGGCACGTCGCCAGGCGCCGGCGGGGCGCGGGGCTGGTCGGGAACCAGTGGGTTGCTGCCCTTGGCGACCTCGGCGCCGTCGTTGGCCCCGTCACCGTCGGTGTCCGGGTTGGTGGGCGAGGTGCCCAGGTCCTGTTCCTGGAGGTTGGTGAGGCCGTCGTGGTCGACGTCCTCATCGCCGTCGGTGACCGAGTCGCCGTCGGTGTCGGCCTGGTTCGGCCGGGTCCAGCCCGCCAGCTCGGTGATCTCGAACTTGTCGGTCAGCCCGTCGCCGTCGGAGTCGACCAGCAGCGGGCTGGAGCCGAAGCGCAGCTCGACCACGTCGATCACGCCGTCGGAGTCGTGGTCGCCGTCGTAGCTGATGCCCAGCCGGGCCAGCACGTTGAAGCCGCTCGCCCAGGCCCGCCCGGCCTGGATCGTCGCCGGCTCGACGTTGGCCTTGACCAGCATCTCGTCGGCCTTGGCCAGGTTGCCCCGGGCCGCCTCCAGATCCGCGAACGCCTCGGTCAGCCCCGCCGGGGCGGGCGCGGGTGGTGGGCTGGCCCGGAACGGGCCGATGGTCGCCTCGGCGTCCTGGATCGCCGCGTCGGCCAGCAGCCGAGCACCGGAGAGGGTCTCCACCAGCGCCCGGACGTGCGCCTGCTCCGCCGCACCGTTCGGCGGGCTGGCCCCGGTCAGCCGGCTCTTGAGGAACGATTCCAGGGGCTCCAGGTGGTCGAAGGCGACCTCGCCGTCGGCGGCGCTCTTGAGCCGCGCGCCGTCGAAGTACCGGCTCTGCACGTCGGCCAGCACCGGGGCGAGCCGGCTGTCACCCAGGCCACCGGTCACGTACGGGGCCAACGCCTCGCCGGACTCGGTGATGTAGAGCTTCGCGTCGCGGGTGTACTTCGCGGTCGGGATCTTCCCGACCTCCGTCTTCCAGAGCGGCGTCTCCCCCGCCGACGCCGAACTGCCGAAGAGCGCCAGCTGCGCCACGACGGCGGTCGCCACCGCCGCAGCCAGGCTTCTTCGTCGTAACCGTCCATCGAATTGCATGCATACTCCCATGTATCGATTGGCTGGGTCCTGCGCAGACTAGCCCGCACGGGTGACAGCCCGCCGCCCCTTTACTCACGGATCGCCACCACGACGGACGCGTCCCGCCGTCTGGACAGGCGTCGCCGCGAGGCCGGCGACGGCGAACTGCGGTGTCTCCCGGCTGGTGCCGACGCTGACCTGGCCATGGTTGTGGTGCAGGTCGTAGCGCCGTGGGGGATGGCCACGCCGATGGCGTGATCGCAGCGAGGACGCCTCTGCAGCGACACCGGGCGGGCGGATCGGCAAACGTCCGAAAAAATCTTGCGGACCGATGTCGTGGGCCGCGGTTCTGCTCCGACTAGGGGGTCGAAGGACGCGCTGGGCGTCCCCGGCTGGAGGAGCAGGAACCATGGGAAGGATCGTCCTGGGCATGTCGGTCTCGCTCGACGGGATCGCCGGGAGCAGCAACCTTGACGTACCGGGGGAGTCGATGGCCGTGCACGAGGCCGTCCTCGGCTGGCAGTTCCCGCTCCGGAGTTGGCAGGAGCGCCAGGGCATGTCCGGGGGTGAGGACACGGAGGAGTCGCGGTTGTGGGCGGAAGACTTCTCCCGGTGGGGCGCGCAGGTTGTCGGCCGCCGGATGTTCGACTTCGGTAACCCGCACTGGGGCGAGAACCCGCCGTTCCGCGTACCGGTCGTGGTGAACACCCACCGCCCCGAAGCCCCGATGGAGAAGCTGGGTGGGACGACCTACATCTTCGTCACCGGCGGCATCGAGGAGTCGGTGCGCCGGGCGCGCGAGCTGGCCGGTGACCGTGACGTTCTGATCGCCGGCGGCGTGCAGCTTGCCCGCCAGGCGCTGGAGGCCGGACTGGTCGACGAACTCTCCCTGCACGTTGCCCATGTGGTGCTCGGTCACGGCGAGCGGTTCTTCGATGCGGTCGCCACGCCCCTCCGGCTGCGTCCGATCCGGACAGTCGCGGGGGCCGGCGCCACCCATCTGAGCTACGACGTGCTGCGCTGACGCTGGTCGCACGGCTCGAGGCGCGTCGCCCGCGCCTCGAGCCAACGCCGCTCGACGGCGTTTCCGGCGGACGCCCCGGCCCGGGCCCACTCGGTCCGGGCGGCGGCGCGTTCGCCGAGCCGTTCCAGCACATGAGCTCGGGTCGCCAGGAAACGGTGGTGTTCAGCGAGCCGGGGATCTTCCGCGAGCTCCGCCAGAAGAGCGAGCGCCGCGTCCGGACCCCGTACCTCGGCGAGCGCGACGGCCCGGCCGAGGCCGGCCATCGGGTTCGGGGCGACCCTGTCGAGAAGCTCGTAGAGGGCCAGAATCTGCGGCCAGTCGGTCTCCTCAGCCGTCGCCGCCTCGCTGTGCAGCGCGGAGATCGCGGCCAGCAGTTGATAGGGGCCGACCGGCCCGGAGGCGAGCGCCTGCTCGGCAAGCGCCACGCCCTCGGCGATGAGCGAGCGGTCCCATCGCGAGCGGTCCTGTTGATCGATGGTGACGATGTCGCCGCCGTCGTCGAGGCGGGCGGCTCCGCGGGCCTCGGCCAGCAGCATCAGCGCGAGCAGCCCGGCCGTCTCGGGCATTTGCGGAGCGGCCCGATGCGCCATTCGGGCCAGCCGAATGGCCTCGGCCGCGAGGTCCGGCCGGGTCAGGCGCTCACCCGAACTGGCCGCGTATCCCTCATTGAAGAGCAGGTACAGAACGTGCAGCGCGCTGGCGAGGCGGACAGCGCGCTCCGGCGGCTCGGGCTCGGGAAAGCATGCCCCGGCCGCGTGGATCGCCTCCTTCGCCCGGGTGATGCGTCGGGCCATCGTCGTCTCGGGCACCAGGAAAGCGCGCGCGATCTCGCCGGTCGTCAGGCCCGCGACCGCACGTAGGGTGAGGGCGATGCTGCTCGCGGTGCTCAGCACCGGATGGCAGCAGAGCAGGAGCAGCTCCAGCGAGTCGTCCTGGGCTTCTGGCGCGGGCTCGGCCGCGGCTGCCTCCTGGAGCCGGGCATGTGTCAGTTCACGTGCGCGCCGCGCCGTGTCGCTGCGGGCAATGTCGACGACCCGCCGGGATGCGACGGCGTACAGCCAGCCGAACGGGTTGTCGGGCACCCCGTCGTCCGGCCAGGACTTCACTGCGGCCAGAAGGGCCTCCTGGACCGCGTCCTCGCAGCTGTCCAGGCCGCCGTAGCGACGGAGCAGCGCCCCGAGTACCCGCGGTGCGTGCTCGCGCAGGATGGGGCTGAACGTGTCCGCGGCGGTCAGCGGGGACGCTCCGGGTCGACCCCGTCCCCGTGCGCGATCGGCCACACCTCGACCGCGCCCTTGGCGGCGAACGGGATTTCGGCGGCGATCTCCAGCGCCCGCTCCAGGCTTGGCACGTCGAGGATCCAACTGCTGGCGATGTACTCCCTGGTCTCCAGGTAGGGCCCGTCCGTCACCACCGGGACCCCGGCGCGTACCCGCACGACCTTGGCCTGGGTCTCGTCGGCCAGCCCGAAGGAGGCGACCAGCTCCCCTGAGCGGCGGTGTTTGTCGTTGAAGGCATCCTGGGCGGCGATCGCCACCGGCCACTCCTCGGGCGGAACCGACGCCCAGAAGTCCCGGTTTCCGTAGATGATCGCGAGGAACCGCACCGGCCTTGCCCGCCCTTCTCATCCGGGTGAACTCGCCGAACGATACCGCTGCCGGACGGTGTTCCGGCGGTTGCGGTGCCGGGTGCCGGTCAGCAGCGTGTCCGCGACGAAATCCGCCCCGTCCCGCCAGCCGGACACGTAGCGGACCCGCGGTCCGGCCACCGGCCGGCCCGCCCCGAAGGCGCCGAGCGAGCGGCGGACACCCGACCGTCGATCCGGCAGGATGGGTACGTGGTGGACGCGGTGCTCTTCGACCTCGACGGCGTGCTGGTGGACTCCGAGCCGGTCTGGGAGGAGGTCCGGCGGGCGTACGTGGCCGCGCACGGTGGCACCTGGCAGCCGGACACCCAGCGCCGGCTGATGGGGATGAGCACCGCCGAGTGGGCGTCCTATCTCAGCGGCGAGCTGGGCGTGGACCGCAGCGCCGAGCAGGTCGCCGCCGAGGTGGTGGCCGAGATGACCCGCCGGTACGCGCAGCGCGTACCGCTGATCGACGACGCCGACGCGGTGGTGCGCCGGATGGCCGCGCGCTGGCCGCTCGGGCTGGCCAGTTCCTCCCCCACCCGGCTGATCGCGGCGGCGCTGGACGCGATGGGCCTGGCCGACGCCTTCGGCGCCACGCTGTCGACCGAGGAGACGGCCCGGGGCAAGCCGGCGCCGGACGTCTGGCTGGCCGTGGCGGCCCGGCTCGGCGTGGACCCGGCCCGCTGCGTGGCAATCGAGGACTCCTCCAACGGGGTGCGGTCGGCGGCCGCCGCCGGGATGCGGGTGGTGGCCGTGCCGCACGGGTCGTACCCGCTGGACCCGGACGCGGCGGCCCTCGCCGCAGTGCTGCTGCCGGAGATCGGCGCGCTCACCCCGGAGCTGGTGGCCGGGCTCGGCTGAGCCGCCGGCCGCACGTCCGGTCCGCGCGGTGGTACGTCCGGCATGCCATCCTCCTGCCCGGCTGTGCCTGGTTGTACGGTTTCGGGGGCGCGCCCGGCCGAATGATCAGGCAGGGTCCGGGTAGCGCAGCCGTTGGGGACGTCGCGACGGGGAGGGGACGGCGATGAAGGCGGTCGTGTACGAGCGCAACGGGGACGCCTCGGTGCTGGCGGTGGTCGAGCGGCCGATCCCTGAGCCAGGCCCCGGCGAGGTGCTGGTGCGGATGGCGGTGGCCGGGGTGAACCCGACCGACTGGAAGGCCCGTCGGGCGTGGCCGCTGCCGCAGGGCTGGCAGATTCCCGGGCAGGACGGCGCCGGGGTGGTCGAGGCGGTCGGCGAGGGGGTCGACCAGATCCTGATCGGCGAGCGGGTGTGGCTCTGGGAGGCGGCCTGGCAGCGGCCCTGGGGCACGGCCGCCGAGTACACCGTGGTGCCGGTCCGGCACGCGGTGCGGCTCGGTTCGGCCCCGTTCGACCTCGGGGCGGCCCTGGGCATCCCGTTCATGACCGCGCACCGCTGCCTGACCGCCGGCGAGTTCATGCCGGAGAAGCTGCACGCGGGCGCGCTCAGCGACCATGTGGTGCTGGTGCAGGGCGGGGCGGGCGCGGTGGGCAACGCGGCGATCCAGCTCGCCCGGTGGGCCGACGCCTGCGTGATCGCCACGGTCAGCAGCCCGGAGAAGGCGCAGCTCGCCGCGGCGGCCGGGGCCAGCTTCGTGATCAACTACCGGGAGCAGGACGTGGTCGAGGAGGTCCGCAAGGTCGCTCCCGACGGGGTGCACACGGTCGTCGAGGTCTCCGCGGCCCGCAACGCCGCCACCGACGTGCAGCTCCTGCGCACCGGCGGCGCGGTCTGCGTGTACGCCGACGACGGCGGCACGGAGGTGACGCTGCCGATCCGGCCGCTGATGATGCCGAACGCCCGCTGGCAGTTCGTGCTGATCTACACGGCGCCGAAGGCGGCGAAGGCGCAGGCGGTGTCGGACATCGCGGCGGCGGTGGCGCAGGGCGCGGTCCGGGTGGGCGAGGAGGCCGGCCTGCCGCTGCACCACCACCCGCTGGAGGCGGCCCGGGCGGCGCACGAGGCGGTGGAGAACTCGGCGGTCGGCAAGGTGCTGATCACGACCAGCGAGGCGGGCTGACCCGAAGCAGATTTCCCCATCATCGGGACAGAGGCGAACAAGTTTCGCGAGAATGACGGTGCGGGTCGCCCCGCACAAAGGGACGGGCGGCCCCGGCGCGGTGCGAACGCCGGGGCCGCCCTCTGGGGAGGGATGTCCGCGAGGACCGATGCCCCTACCCGTGTTGGCGACGGTACGCCGGAATGCGTTACGGCGCGGTCAGTTCGCGTACCTCCAGGCCGCCTTCCGCGTACCGGGACCGGACCACCTTCTTGTCGAACTTGCCGACGCTGGTCTTCGGGACCGCGTCGATGAACGCCCAGCGCTCCGGCAACTGCCAGCGCGCCACCGACTTCGACAGGAAGTCGCGCAGCTCCTCGGCGGTGACCGCGGCGCCCTCCCGGATCACCACGGTGGCCAGCGGCCGCTCGTCCCAACGCTCGTCGGGCACGCCCACCACGCAGGCCTCCAGCACCGCCGGGTGACCCATCAGGGCGTTCTCCAGCTCCACCGAGGAGATCCACTCCCCGCCCGACTTGATCACGTCCTTGGCCCGGTCGGTCAGCGTGATGTAGCCGTCCGGCGACAGCGTGCCCACGTCCCCGGTACGCAGCCAGCCGTCCCGGAACTTCTCCTCGTCCGGGGTCTCGTCCCCGACGTACCGGGCGGTCACCCACGGCCCGCAGACCTCCAGCTCACCCACGGAGGTCCCGTCGGCGGGCAGCGGCTCCCCGAGCGGGCCGACGATACGGGCGGCGACCCCGGCGGGCACCCGGCCCTGGGTGTAGCGGTAGCGCCAGGCCGTCTCGCCGGTCGCGCCTGCCGGCGGCCGGGAGACCGAGCCGAGCGGCGACATCTCGGTCATGCCCCAGGCGTGGATGACCTCGATCCGGTGCCGGTCGTGGAAGGCGTGCATCAGCGCCGGCGGGCAGGCCGAGCCACCGACGATCACCTCCCGCAGCGAGGAGGTGTCCACCTCGTGGCTGTCCAGGTAGGCCAGCAGGTCGGTCCAGATGGTCGGCACCGCGCCGGCCAGGGTGGGGCGCTCGGCGGCGATCATCGCGGCGATCGGCTCGGCCTGGAGGAACCGGTCCGGCATGATCAGCGACGCCCCGGAGAGGAACGCCGCGTACGGCAGGCCCCAGGACATCGCGTGGAACATCGGCACGATGGCCAGCTCGCGGTCCTCCGGGCCGAGGCCGAAGCCCTCCGGCATGCAGACCTGGAGCGAGTGCAGGTAGATGGAGCGGTGCGAGTAGGCCACCCCCTTGGGGTTGCCGGTGGTCCCGGAGGTGTAGCAGAGCGCGGCGGCGTCCCGCTCGTCCACCTCGGGCCAGTCGTAGACCTCCGGCCGGCCGTCCAGCAGCGCGTCCCAGTGGTGCACGGTGATCCGGTCGCCGGCCGCCGCCAGCAGCGGCGCGGGATCGCCGCCCCCGACCACCACGACGTGCCGCACCGTGACCAGCTCGCCGATCACCCGGGCCAGCAGCGGGATCAGCGTGGTGTCGACCAGCACCACGCGGTCCTCGGCGTGGTTGGCGATGTAGGCGACCTGGTCCGGGAAGAGCCGGATGTTCAAGGTGTGCAGCACCGCGCCCATGCTCGGCACGGCGAAGTACGCCACCAGGTGCTCGTTGTTGTTCCACATGAAGGTGGCGACCCGCTCGTCGCCGGTCACCCCGCACTCGTCGCGCAGCGCGTGGGCCAGCCGGGCGGCGGTGCGGCCCACCTCGGCGTACGACATCCGGCGGGGTTCCGCGCCGGTCCAGGTGACGACCTCGGCCGTGCCGTGCACGGTGGAGCCGTGTTCGAGGATCCGGGCGACCTGGAGGGGGGCGTCCATCATCGTGCTACGCATGGGTAACAACGTAGTGTCGCCGGTCACACGTACGGAACCCCCGGAACGGCCGACGTACCCCGGCGGGGTGCGTAGATTGTCCGGGTGAGCATCTCGTGGGCCGACTCGTACGTCGGGCAGCTCCGCGCCCTCGCCGGCGACCGCACCCTGATGTTCGTGGGCGCCCGGGCCGTGGTCCGCGACAACGCCGCCCGGGTGCTGCTGATCCGCCGCTCCGACAACGGCCAGTGGGCGCTGCCGGCCGGGGCCATGGAGCTGGGCGAGTCGATCGCCGACTGCGCCGTCCGGGAGGTCCGCGAGGAGACCGGGCTGCGCGCCCTGCGGGTCAGCGCCTTCGCCCTCTACACCGGCCCCGACCGCACCCACACCAACATGTACGGCCACACCTACCAGGTCTTCACCACCGCGTTCCGGGTCGAGGAGTGGGACGGTGACCTGCTCCGGATGACCGACGAGACCACCGACGCCGGCTTCTTCCACCCCGAGGAACTGCCCACCCCGCTCTCCGCCAGCGTCCACGAAACCCTCGCCGACCTGGACGTCTTCGAGCAGACCAACCGGCTGATCCTCAAGTGACGGCGACCCCGGCGGGCCCCCCGCCGCAGCGTCGCCGCGACGTGACGGTGACCCCGACGGGCCGCCGGCCGACCCGCCGGCCCGCGCCGGCCGGGCCCGGCCGGCGCGGCTGACCGCCGGTCAGAGCATCGTCTGCGACTTCGCCTCCATCTCGGCGGCGGCCTCCTCCTTCGACTCCTTCGCCAGCGGCTTGCCGCCCGGCGCGGGCGCCTTGCCGCCCAGCGGGTCCGCCCCGCCGGTGGCGCCCTGCGGCCCCGCCCCGCGCAGCTGGGCGTTCGGCATCAGCAGGGTCACCAGCACGGCCAGAATGGCGATCAGCCCGGTGGTGAGGAAGACCAGGTGCAGCGCGTCGACGAAGGCGCCCTGGATGGCGGCCCGCACCGGGCCGGGCAGGGCCAGCACCGTCGCCGGATCGTTGATCGAGATGTCGGTGCCGCCGCTGGCCGCCACGGCCGCCCGCTGGTCCGGCGGCAGCTGCGCGATGGCGCCCGGCAGCCGGTCGGCGAGGTGGCGGGTGAGCTGGGACGACAGCACCGCCCCCAGGATGGCCACCCCGAACGAGCCGCCCAGCGACCGGAAGAAGGTCGCCGAGGAGGTGCCCGCGCCCAGGTCCCGGGGGTCGACCGCGTTCTGCACGGCCAGGATCAGCGACTGCATGCACAGCCCCAGCCCGACCCCGATCACCACCATGAAGCCGAACGCGACCCAGAGCGAGGTGGCCACCTGGAGCTGCCGGAACAGCAGCATGCCGGCGACCAGCACGGCCGAGCCGGCCACCGGGAACCACTTGTACCGCCCGATCCGGCTCATCGCCCGGCCGGTCAGGATCGAGGTGATGATGATGCCGGCCATCATCGGCAGCATCAGCAGACCGCTGCGGGTCGGCGAGGCGCCCTTGACCAGCTGGAGATAGAGCGGGATGAAGATGATCGACCCGAACATCACCAGACCGAGCACGAACCCGGCCAGGTTGGCCAGCGAGAAGGTGCGGTTGCGGAACAGCCGCAGCGACAGGATCGGTTCCGCCACCCGGGCCTCCTGGAGCACGAAGAGCACCGCGAGCACCGCGCCGGCCACCAGCAGCCCGATGATCACCCCGGAGCCCCAGGCGTACTCGTTGCCGCCCCAGCTCAGCGCGAGCAGCAGGCAGCTCACCCCGGCGACCAGCAGCCCCGCGCCGAGCCAGTCGACGGCGTGGTCCCGGCGCTGGAACGGCACCAGCCGCATCACGTGATAGCAGACCACGATCGCGAGGATGCCCAGCGGCACGTTGATGTAGAAGATCCACCGCCAGTTGGTCTCCGCGAAGTAACCGCCGACCAGCGGCCCGGCCACCGAGGAGATGCCGAAGACGGCCCCGAACAATCCCTGGTAGCGGCCGCGCTCCCGGGGCGAGACCACGTCCGAGATGATGGTGAACGCCAGGGTCAGCAGGCCACCCGCGCCGAGGCCCTGCACACCCCGGGTGACGATCAGCTGGGTCATGTTCTGCGACAGGCCGGCCAGCAGCGAGCCGAGCAGGAACGTGCCGATCGAGAAGAGGAAGACCGGGCGGCGCCCGTACAGGTCGGCCATCTTGCCGTACAACGGCGTCGAGGCGGTGGAGGCGAGCAGGTACGCGGTGACCACCCACGAGTAGTGGTTGATCCCGCCCAGCTCGCCGACGATGGTGGGCAGCGCGGTGCCGACGATGGTCTGGTCCAGGGCCGCCAGCAGCATGCCGGTCATCAGGCCGAGCATCAGCAGGCGGATCTGGCGGGCGGGCAGCACGGGACGAGCGGCCTGGGCTGTCATCCCGCTTCCTTTCCCACCGGGGGCGGATCATGCCCCCGGCGGGAGAAGAAGTCAGTGCCGACCCTCGGCGAACTCCTCGACGATCTTGGCGCAGAACGCCGGCAGGTCGTCCGGCTTGCGGCTGCTGACCAGCCCGTTGTCGGTCACCACCGGCTCGTCGACCCAGGTGGCGCCGGCGTTGGTGAGGTCGGTACGCAGGCTCGGCCAGGAGGTGATCCGCCGGCCCCGCACCACGTCCGCCTCGACCAGCGTCCACGGCCCGTGGCAGATCACGCCGACCGGCTTGCCGGCGTCGAAGAACGACTTCACGAACCGGACCGCCTCCGGGTCCGTCCGCAGGAAGTCCGGGTTCGCCACGCCGCCGGGCAGCACCAGCGCGTCGTACGCCCCGGCGTCCGCCTCCTTCGTCGTCACGTCGACCGGGTGCTTCCCGCCGTGGTCCAGGTGGTTGAAGGCCTGGATCTCACCGGGCTCGATCGAGACCAGCTCGACCCGGGCGCCGGCGCTCTCCACCGCCTCGCGGGGCTTGGTGTACTCGACCTCCTCGACGCCGTCGGCGGCCAGGAACGCGATCCGCTTGCCCTGCAGTGTCGCTGCCATGGTGCTTTCTCCTCTCCGGGGTGTTCTTGACCCGTTCCCGGGGCCGGCGCGACGAAACCGGACCCCGGCGTGGCCCGCCCCTCAGCCGGGCAGGTTTGGCCGGACCGGCTCGGGGGACCCGAAGGGGCATGGCAGGAGCAGCAGCGGAAGAGCGCCGGCTCGCCACCGTCGTGGAGAGCTGGCTGGGGCGCCCCGTGCTGGTGGTCGGCGACGCCATGCTGGACGAGTGGCGGTTCGCGGAGTCCGACCGGCTCTGCCGGGAGGCGCCCGCCCCCGTCCTCACCCTGCGCCGGCGCATCTCCGCGGCCGGCGGCGCGGCGAACACCGCGGTCAACGTCGCCGCGCTCGGCGGGCGGGCCGCCCTGGTCGCGCCGGTCGGCGCCGACGTGGCCGGCGACGAACTGCACGACTGCCTCGACCGGGCCGGCGTCTGGGACCGTACGGTCAACCAGCCGGGCCGGCCGACCCCGGTGAAGCGGCGGATGCTGGCCGGTAACCAGATCCTGCTCCGCGAGGACTCCGGCGACCCGGACGACGCGCTCGACGACGACGGGGTGGCCCGGCTGCTGACCGCGCTGCACTGCGCCACCGAGGAGCTGCACGCCGCCGCGCACGGTCAGCCGCTCACCCTGGTCGTCTGCGACTACGGCCTGGGGGCGCTGCCCGGCGGGGTCCGCGCCTGGCTGGTCGCCAACCGGGACCGCTACGCCACGGTCGCCCTCGACGCGCACGATTTGGCCGACTGGCGCGGCCTGAACCCCACCGTGGTGACGCCGAGCTTCGCCGAGGCCACCCGGCTGCTGGCCCGGGCGGCCGCCGGGTTCAACGGCGCCGGGCACCCGCCGAGGCGGGTGGACGGCCTGCACCTGGACCACCAGGACGACCCGGCCGACGGCCCTTCCGAGCTGGTCGTCGGCGCGGCCCCCGGCGGCGCCGGTGAGCCCGCGCCGGTCCCGGACCCGCTCCGCGACGGCAGCAGCCTGGCCATGGGCTCCGCCCCCGCCGGGCACCGGCCGCCCGGCACCCCACACCCGACCTCCGGCACCGCGCCGGCCGCCGCCGGACCGACCGGCGAGCCGACGCCCGGCGAGGAACGGGTCGCGCTCACCGGCGACGGGCTGAGCGTGACCGGCACCGGCGTGACCGTGAACGCCGAGGTCGGCGAGGGCGTCGACCGGGCCGTGCTGGCCCAGTCGCGCCTCGACGAGCTGCGCGCGCACACCGGCGCGGACGTGGTGGCGGTGACCCTGGACACCGAGGGCGCGGTGGTCGGCGGGGCCGACGGCGAGCCCCGGCGCAGCCACAGCACCCCGGTCCCGGCCAGCCACGCGGTGGGCGCCGGGGACGCGTACCTGGCCGCGATGACCCTGGCGCTGGCGGCGGAGGCGAGCCTGCCGACCGCCGCCCAGCTCGCCCAACTCGCCGCCACCATCACCGTCTCCGACACCGGGACCTGCGTGTGCCGGCGCGAGGACCTGCTGGACGCGCTCGGCACCGGCCCGGAGGAGGGCGACCATCCCACCCTGGTCGGCGCCGCCGAGCTGGGCGCGATCGTCACCGAGCACCGGCGGGCCGGCCGCTCGATCGTGTTCACCAACGGCTGCTTCGACGTGCTGCACCCGGGGCACGTCCGTTACCTCACCCAGGCCCGCGCGCTCGGCGACCTGCTGGTCGTGGCGGTCAACTCCGACGGCAGCGTACGGCGGCTGAAGGGGCCGGACCGGCCGGTCAACCCGGTGGAGGACCGGGCCGCGCTGCTCGCCGCGCTCGAGTGCGTCGACCACGTGGTGGTCTTCGAGGAGGACTCCCCGGCCGGGCTGATTGAGGCGGTCCGCCCGGACGTCTACGTCAAGGGCGGCGACTACCCGCCCGAGATGGTTCCCGAGGCCCCCCTGGTCCGCCGGCTCGGCGGGCAGGTCCGCACCCTCGGGTACGTGCCGGACCGGTCCACCTCGGCGATCATCGACCGGATCCGGGCCCAGTCGGTCACCCCGCCGGTCGGCGAGGGCAGGTCGGCGTGAACCGACCGCTCGACCTCGGCGACCCGGCAGGGTTCCGCCGCCCCCGGCAGCTCGACGTGCTGATCCCCACCCGCAACCGCCCGGCCGAACTGGCGGTCACCCTCTCCGGGCTGGCCGCCCAGGAGGACGTACCCGGCTTCGGCGTGGTGGTCAGCGACCAGTCCGACGGGGACCCCGCGTACGCCCACCCGGCCGCGGCCACCATGGTGCGGGCGCTGCGCCACCGGGGTCACCCGGTGCTGCTGACCCGCCGGCTGCCCCGACGCGGCCTGGCCGAACACCGCGCCTACCTGTTGAGCCGGTCGGTCGCCGAGTACGTGCTCTGCCTCGACGACGACGTCTGGCTGGAACCCGGCACGCTGTCCCGGCTGGTCACCGCGATCCGCGAGCTGGGCTGCGGGTTCGTCGGCAACGCGGTGCACGGCCTGTCGTACGCCGACGACGTCCGGCCGGAGACCCACCGGCACTACGAGGAGTGGCCGGGCCGGCCCGTGCCGGAACGGATCCGCCCCGGCACCCCGCAGTGGCAGCGGGCGTCCATCCACCCGGCCGCGAACCTGCTGCACGTCACCGAGAAGCTGCGGCTGCCGCCGGGCGCCTGGCGGGCGTACAAGATCTCCTGGATCGGCGGGTGCGTGCTCTACGACCGGGCCCGGCTGGTCGACGCGGGCGGCTTCGAGTTCTGGCGGCGGGTGCACGAGCGGCACCAGGGCGAGGACGTCGCCGCCCAGCTCGCGGTAATGGCGCGGCACGGCGGCGCGGGCGTGCTGCCCAGCGGGGCGTACCACCTGGAGTCGCCGACCACGGTGACCGAACGGGAGGTGGAGGCGTGGGAGGTGCTCCTCACCGACCAGCCGGCCTGACCTGCTCGACCCGGACGCCGCCGGAGACGCCGACGTCCGCGAGCAGCTCGCGGGCGGCCTCGACCACCTCGATCACCGGTACGTCGGCGACGAAAGAGTCGCGGTGCGGGCACTCCCCGTCGCCGGGGCGGTGCGGGTAGATCCCCGGGGTGCAGTCCACGCCGCAGACCGGGCAGTGGGTGGTCCACGAGGCGATCGGGCGGTGCCGGGCGCGCAGCGGGGTGGCCCCGTTGATCAGGTTGCCGACCCAGTAGACGCCCACGGTCGCGGTGCCGACGGCGGCGGCCAGGTGCAGCGGCCCGGTGTCGTTGGAGACCACCAGCGCGCAGCCCTGGTAGCAGGCGGCCAGCCCGCCGAGGCTGAGCGTGCCGACCTGCGGACTGACCGGCACGCCGGCCGCGGCGACCACCGCGTCGACCGTCTCCTGCTCGGCCGGGGTGCCGGTGACCAGCACCTCGTACCCGTCGCCGGCCAGCGCCCGGGCCACCGCGCCGAACCGGTCCGGCGGCCAGCGGCGGCGATTGTCGGTGGCGCCGGGATGCAGCGCCACCCGGGGCCGGGTGGGCGCGCCGAGCACCCGGCCGGCCTCGGCCCGGTCGGCGTCGGTGACCGCCAGGGCCGGGGTGATGGTGACGGCGGGCGCCCCGACCAGGGCCACCACCTCCAGGGCCCGGATCACCTCGTGCTGGTAGTAGACGTAGCGCAGCCAGCGGTCCAGCGGCGGCGCGTCCTCGGCGCGCAGGCCGGCGGTGACCCGGGCGCCCAGCCCGGCCACCACCGGGTTGGAGTTGGCGCCGCCGCCGTGCACCTGCAACGCCAGGTCGAACCGTTCCGCGCGCGCCGCGGCCAGGAAGTCCGCCATGGCCGCCGGTTCCTCGCCCGGCCCCGGTTCCCGGATGCCGGGCGCCGGCGGCACCACCAGCACCCGGTCCACCGGGCCGGGCCGGTCCGCCCAGAGCTTCGCGTGCCACGGCGCGCCGAGCAGCACCAGCTCCGCCGCCGGGTACGCGGCCCGCAGCGCCTCCAGCGCGGGCAGGATGAAGATGAAGTCGCCGAGCGCGTTGGCCCGCAGCACGGCGATCCGTTCGACATTGGGCACCCGCTCCCCGATCGGGCCGAGCACCGGCGACGGCGGCAGGTCGCGGCGCGGCGAGCTGGGGTTGTCGCCCGGGGTGCCCACGCGACCCCTACGGCCGGTCGATCTCGTCGACCGTGGTGTCCGGGTGGTGCAGCTCCCGGTCCGCGGCCGGATCGGCCAGCCGCCGGCCGTTCCCGGTGGCGGCACGGGGACCGGACCGGCCGACGGTGATGGTGCGCGGCGCGGGCCGGGCGGCCCGGGGCAGGTGCACCCGGAGCAGGCCGTGGTCCATCACCGCGTCGATCCGGTCGGGGTCCACCCGGGACGGCAGGTCCACCCGGTACTCGAAGCCGCGCGTCTCGAAGCCGCCCGGGATGCCGTGATCGGCGTTGACCTCGGCCTCCGAGCGGGCCCGTACGCACAGCTCCCGGTCGTCCAGCTCGACGGCGACCTCCTCGGGTGCCACGCCCGGCAGCCGGACCACCACCTCCCAG
Source organism: Micromonospora sp. HK10 (assembly GCF_000982955.1). Taxonomy (GTDB): domain Bacteria; phylum Actinomycetota; class Actinomycetes; order Mycobacteriales; family Micromonosporaceae; genus Micromonospora. Next base: position 68,782 of record NZ_KQ058826.1, read on the forward strand.
CCGTCGGCGGCCTCGGTCAGCTCCACGTCGGGGCTGCCGGACCGGCCACCGACCAGCCGGCTCAGCTCCGCGCGCAGCGACTGGAGCTCACCCATCGGGTCCCAGCCCTGCTGGCGTCCGCGCCAGCCCCGACCGCCACTCTGTTCCGTCATCGCGCCTCTCCGATCCGCTGGTTCGCCGAGGGGGGTCGCAGCGAGCTCGGGGCGTTCAGGTCGTGCTCCGGGTCCACCCCGACGCCGAGCCGGTCGACCAGCTCACCGCCGAGCCAGGCGCTGACCCCGAGGATCGCCACCGCGACCACCTCGATGGCGATCAGGGCGCCGCCGGCGGCCCGGGAGTCGGCGTTGAGCCGGACCACCCAGACCGCGGCGAAGAGCAGGATCACCGCGAGGTTGGCGGCGGCGTGGGTGAGCCCGACCCGCTTCGCGCGGGTGCCGGTCGGCAGGGCCAGCAGGTCGACCGCGCCGGCCGCCGCGGCCAGCAGGCCACCGATCAGGCCGACCGCGATGTTCCAGTACGCGACCTCGCCCAGGAAGTCCGGCCCGCCGACGGTGTCCACCACGTCGAAGATCACCGCGGTGACCAGGAGCGCCACCGGGAACATGACCAGCATCGGGTGCACCGGGTGCCCGAGCACCTTCAGCCGGCTCTCCATCTCCGCCTCCGTCGATCGATCCGGGCGCGCTGCGGGTTAGCCCGTACCCGGGCCGACCGGGGGCAAACCTGGTCTGCCGCGCGCCCCTAGCTGACGATGACGGAAACCGGCCGCCCGCGGGACGGTTTCGCCGTCACCGTCGACCGACGGGGGGAGGCAGGCGTGCCGACGCAGGAGATGAGCAGCCCGGAGGAGTGGCAGGGGCACCGTCCGTCGGGCGCTGTGCGCCAGGTAGACCTGCTCCTCATCGGGCTCGACGCCGACGGCCTCCAGCAGCGCCCGAGGTTGAGGGCGCCTTCCCGGGGTACGGATTTCTCAGCCGACGACTGAACGACGAGGAGGATCCATGACCACGAAGGTCGAGAAGTCCATCGACGTGAATGTTCCGGTGAGCACCGCGTACAACCAGTGGACGCAGTTCGAGGAGTTCCCCCGGTTCATGGGCGGCGTGCGGGAGGTGCGCCAGCTCGACGACCGGCGGATGCACTGGGTCGCCGAGATCGGCGGAGTGAAGCGCGAATGGGACGCCACGGTCCTGGAGCAGGTGCCGGACCGGAAGGTGGCCTGGGCGGCCACCAGCGGCGCCACCAACGCCGGCGCGGTCTACTTCCAGCCGATCGACACCGACCGCACGCAGGTCCGCCTCTGCCTGGAGTACGAGCCGGAAGGGCTCGTCGAGAAGGCCGGCGACAAGCTGCACATCGTCGAGAAGCGGACCGAGGCCGACCTGGAGAAGTTCAAGGCGTATATCGAGAGCCGGGGCGCCGAGACCGGCGCCTGGCGCGGCACCGTCGACGACGGCCGTACCCTCGGCACGCCCGGCCTCGCGCACGCCGCCGGCTCGGTCGGTGACGACGGCAAGGCCGGCGTCTCCGGCACCGCGGTGGCCGCGGGCGCCGTGGCCGCCGGCGCGACGGCCGGCGCAGCCGCGCTGGCCCGGCACCGTAGGGACAGCCAGGACGACAACCCGCAGACCGGGTACGCGGTGACCGACCTGCCGGCGCAGCGGGCGGGCACCTTCCCGCCGGACCCGGCCGACCCGCACCGCGACCGCTGACCTTTCACCTCCCTGCCGGAGCGAGCCCGGTGGGCCGGCCCCGAGCCGTGCCCGCCGGGCTCGCTTCGTCAAAGCAGTCCGGGCCGGCGCGGGCTGGCTTCGTCGAAGCCGTCCGGGCCGGCCCGGCCCCGGCCCCGGACCGTGGGGTCATCGGCCGGGCCGGCCCCTGCCGGTCGCTGGCGGTCGCTGCCGGTCGCTGGCGGTCGCTGGCGGTCGCTGGCGGTCGCTGGCGGTCGCTGGCGGTCGCTGGCGGTCGCTGGCGAGAATGGTGCGATGCGTCGTGGCCAGGTGATCCGCTGATGGTCGACCGCCGCGGTGGTGGGCGCCGGCAGTTGTGGGACCTGGGCCGGCCCGTGGTGGTCCTGGCCGCGCCGCTGCTGGTGCGCCTGGCCAACCGGGACAAGCGGTTCGTCTGGACGCTGCCGGAGGTACGCGGCCACGCGCGGGACCGGCCACCCACCGGCGGGGACGCCGAGATGGCCAACCTGTTCCGCACCCAGGCGTGGTTCGGCCTGGCCATGGTCCCGCTGGCCGGGTACATCGGCGCAGCTCAACTCCGACCGCACCTGCCGTCGATGCCGGTCCTCGGAACCGTCATGGCGGTGGCCGCAACCCTGGGCATGTTCACCCTGGGCATGGCCCTGGTCAGCGGGTTGAAGTGGGCACTGGCGCAGTACTTCACGCCCGATCTGGACCGCCGCCTCGGGCCGCCCCGCACCCGTGCGGCACGGCGTCCGCCGCGGCCGGGTCTGCTGGCGTGGCTGTGCCTGCCATCGATTCTCGACGCGGGGTTCGCGTTGGTCTTCGCGTCGTGCCTGTCGCCGCACCTCTACCCCTGATGGTGCGAGGCGGGAACAGCAGCGGGCTACGCCTCGACGCCCATCAACTCGCAGAGCTTCCGGACCCGCTCGACCCGCTCCGGATGCAGCTTGTCCTGCAGCATCCGACCGGGCAGGTTGATGCAGTTCTGACCGGTGTACGCATGGCAGGCGGGGCAGGACACGTACTCCGGGCTGCACGACGACAACGGCATGCCCTGGGACAACGCGGCGATGGCCATCTTGCGGACCGCCAGGTACAGATCCTCGTCACGATGGACGGCGGCCGCATCCGCTATGTCTTCCAGACCGGACCAGAACCAGAGCGCAGCCTGCTCTCCGCTCAGCGCTGTCACCTGCCGAATGAACTGGCTCTCGGGGGACTCGTCGGGGTAGCCCATGCGCCGAGTCTCCCCGCCGTCCGGGTAGGCAAACCTGCGGCCAGGCCGGCCGGGACCACCGGTCCTGGCGTACGGATCCCGCCTGCCGGGCCACGAAGGACGCGCGTCCAAGCCGGCTCCATGGCCGGCCACAGTGAAGTTTTCGCAGGTCAGGAGGCGACCCGCGGTGACACCACCTAGTGGATTGTCACCGACTTCCCGACCGGGATGCGCGCGTAATCGGTGCCGCCCTTGAGGTCCAACCAGCCGTCGAAATATTCCTGGCCGAGCTCGTTGAGCGTGGCGTCGTGGATCGGGAACGCCCGTTTCGGCCGTACCGCCCGCACGAAGTCCAACGCCTCGCTGAGCTTGAGCCAGGGTGCGGCAGCCGGCACGAGCAACGTCGCCACCGGCGACGGCGGGACGAACAGCGAGTCGCCCGGGTGGTAGAGCGTGCCGTCGACGACGAACCCGACGTTGGCGCAGCCGGGCAGACCGTCGTAGATCTCGGCGTGTGCCCCGCCCACCACGTCGACGGCGAACCCGGCCGCCGTGAACCGCTGCCCCGCATCGACCGCGACCGCTGCGCCGCCCAGCTCGGGGGCCGACTCGATCGCCGCCGACGGCAGGTACACCCGGAACGCGGAGTTGCGCTGACTCGCCGCCACGAGCTTGGCGATGTCGAGATGGTCGAAGTGCTCGTGCGTCACCAGCACCTCGTCCACCCCGTCGAGCGCCTCGGCCTCGGAGAACGTCCCCGGGTCGATCACCAGTACCCGGTCGTCCGCCTCCAGGCGCACGCAGGCGTGGCCATATTTGATCAAGCGCATGCGGCCACTATGACAGCCCGTTCCATCGCGCATCGCGCCGAGGCGGCCGATCAGCGCGTCCGGCCGGGTTCGCCTGGTCGTACTCCCTGTCCGGCCGCCTCCGTGCCGCCACCGGCAGCCGGATGGTACGACCAGACGGGCACCAGCTCACGCCCGTTGACCTGGGCTTCTGTTGCGATCCGCCGGGCGGAATCCCGCGAAGCCAGTCGAACGGGGCGGCGAATCACGGGCGGCCACACTAACGTGCCGGCAATGCGCATTCCACCGCTGCCTCGGGCATCGCTGGATCTCACCGGCGACAAGGCTGCGAAGCGAGCAGTCGGCAACCGTCCGGCGAACGTCACCTCACCCATCACGATCGACGCCTACAACCCTGAGTGGCCCGCCAGGTTCGCCAAGGAGGAGGCTGTCGTCCGGGCTGCACTCGGCGCCAGGGCGCTCGCCGTCGAGCACGTCGGGTCGACCGCCGTGCCCGGGCTGGCGGCCAAGAATCGACTCGACATCGACCTCATCGTCGCGGATCCGGCAGACGAAGCCGCGTACGTGCCACCGCTGGAGGCCGCCGGCTACCTCCTCCGCACCCGCGACCCTGACTGGTACGAGCACCGCTGTCTCTGGAACCACGACCACAGCGTGAATCTGCACGTCTTCGGCCCTGACTGCGATGAGTACCTGCGGCACCTGATCCTCCGGGACTGGCTTCGCACCCACCCGGAAGACCGCGATCGCTACGCGGCCGAGAAGCACCGGGTCGCCCGGGAACACCCGATGGACATGGCGCTGTACGTCCAGGGCAAGTCGGCGGTCATCATCGACATCCTGAAGCGGTGCGGGCTGCGCTGACCAGCGCCTTCCTCGTCAACTGAGCTACGACACCCGCAGCGCGCCGACCGCCGCCGTGGGCGACACGTCGGCTAGACGATCCCGCCTTGGGTCCAGCTCGCTCAGTGCCGGTGGGCGATAACCTCGGGGCGCACCGGCGGCAGCTCCCACGGTTGCAGTGTGCCGTCGATCAGCTCGGCCACGAACTGGACGGCCCCGCCCAGGTAGTTCCACCAGCCGCCGTTGCGGGATGCGACGGTGACCGGCCAGTCATCGGGTTCGGCCGTAGTTGTAGTCCAGAGAAAGAGGTCGCCCTGGTTCGATTGGGCCCAGGGAAGCAGGCCACCCGGGGCTGGGTGGGGGCGCAGGCCGATGGACATGTCCGCCTCCCACCAGTCCTGGACGATCTCCAGATCGTCACGGATGCCGTGCAGCCGGCGATGCTCCGCGCCGGGCGCGGGCAGGCCGACGACCAGGAAGTCGCCCAGGGTGAAGGTGGGGTAGAGCGCGGCGAGCAGCTTGTAGTCCGTTGGTAGGCGGGTGCCAAGCCCTTCCTCCAGCAGCCGCCAGTTGACGGGGGCCGGCTCGGGGCGTCTGTGCTCGACGAGGCCGGGGATCGCCCGCTCCAGCGCGTGGACTGCCGCAGCCGGGTCCGTGATCCGCTGCTGTGGTTCCTGGGTCCCGATGAGGTCTTCCACGGCGAACAGGGTGCCAGGCCCAAACCCGGAAATCGACACACTCCGAGCTCTCGGACTCTACGCATATCATCCCGTGATGGCTCCCAAGATCTTGTTGGCACGCGGTGGATTAACCTATGTCGATCGTCGTGACTTCACTCGCGGCGATTCACCCCGCGTCGTCAAGCGGATGCGCTGGCCGTCGGTGTGCCTCTGGGTCGAGGACAGCAGGTTGACTTTCTCGTCGCGCGCCGGCTCCGACGTGCTGCAACACGCTGAGGTAACCGCCCTGCCATACGGACCGGTCCTGGGCGGGCATTGGGCCATTGCACTCGCAGTGTCCTTCGGGACCGCAGAACGTGATCACGTTCTGCTCTTCTGGACGCCTCGGGCGCGAGCAGTCCTCCGGCAACTGGCTCAGCTCGGGTGGGATGCCGACCCCCGCGCAGACGACTTCGTCACGTAGCCGGACACGCCCGAGTGCACGCACCTCGTCGGAGTGCGCCTCGGCGTCGAGCCGGCCACGGACTTCGACAAGCGCGGCCACGGCGACGACCAGCTGCGCGACAAGGAGACCGGACCGGCACCGATGCTCGTACCGTCGTGGACCTCGGGAAAGGGCGAAGCCCAGGCCTGTGACCTGGGCTTCCGTACCGAGCCGCCTGACGGAATCGAACCGTCGACCTACGCATTACGAGATCGAACTGCGTGTCCCTCCGACCTCGGTACATGGCGGCCTAGCAGCGGAAACACCTCTCGACATCTCGCACCACTCCCCCGCTGTCGGTCGGCCTCTTGCGGACTAGACGCGGACTGCTGGTCAGGCGGCGGAGCGTCAGTTTGGAAGAGCGTGCTCAACCGGTCGTGATGCCTGAAAGGCCTGCCGCCGGCGGCTGACCGGTTGCGTTTCGTGCCCGCTCGTGACCGCTGCGCGCCCCGGTTACTGGCCCACGGATGGCCCGGGCTGGAATGTCGTTGACGGGCAGTGGACTCGAACCTAACGTCCGCTCGGTGACTTACCAGTTTCATCACATCACGCTGTGCGTAAGCGACTTGGAACGTTCTCGCCGCTTCTATGAGGGAGTCCTTGGGCTGCGGGTGGATCAAGACTTTCCGGGTGAGAAGCTGCGGTTCAGGCTGGGAGGCACATCAACCAGCCTCGTGCTTCACCCGGGCCTGCCCGGCACGCCTTCCGGCGACCGCTTCACCGAAACGCGCATCGGCCTGGACCACATCGCCATCGGCGTGCCCGCGGGCGAAGTCGCACGCCTCGCCGACGTGCTGGCGGCGAACGAGGTCCCGAACAGCGGAGTGAAGGCGGACTCGAAGGGTCCAGCCATGATTGTCTTCCGCGACCCGGACAACATCCAGTGGGAGCTGTTCTAGGAGTTGTGATCTGGGCTGGCATCGCCAGCTGGGCGGATCTCCTCGTCGGGCAGTCGTAGACCGTCCAGCCTCCCCGGACGGGGACAAGGTGGAGCGCCTCACCAGCCGAACGACCTTGGCCCCGTCCGGGGAGGCTGGTAGCCCTTGTGGTGCCCGGCGAGGTGATCCGCTCCTGGCCGATCTCTGAGGAGGGCCGGGGTTCGGGGCGGAGCCCCGAGGTCTTCTACGTCCTGGTCGTCCGTCAGCGTGGCCGGCTGGGCCGGCCGATGCCGGCCGAAGGTCGCCAGCAGGCCGGGGCCGGGCCGGCGCGGCCCGCTTGCGGGCCGCCTTGATCTGATAGAGCGCAATTCGGCAACGTCGTCAGTTCTCGCTCAGTTCTCGCTCCTGACTCTTGCAGCGCTTAGACTCGGCGGGCCGCTGCGGAACACCAACTTCCGTTCGCGGGTCTTTGCGCCGGCTGCGGCGTCGGTCGGGTTGGCGGGACTGACTCCGCACGACCTGCGGCACACGGCGGCGAGTCTGGCCGTCGCGGCGGGCGCCAACGTCAAGGCGGTGCAGCGGATGCTCGGGCACGCCTCGGCGTCGATGACCTTGGACGTGTACGCCGGGCTGTTCGGTGACGACCTGGACGCGGTCGCCAACCGGCTGGACGAAGCAGTCGCCGCGCGGGATGCGGACTATTTGCGGACCGGCACGGTCGGCGGCGCTGTTCTCGACCTCGGGAAACGGCGAAGCCCAGGTCGTTGACCTGGGCTTCTGTACCGAGCCGCCTGACGGAATCGAACCGTCGACCTACGCATTACGAGTCGGTCCCGGACTCCTGTTCCGGCAGTTGCTCCCGCCGGGCGGCTGGACGTCTGCGTCCGTGATCGTCCGCTCATGCTCGCTGGCTTGGCTGCTCCGTTGGCTGCTCCGTTGGCTGCTCGGCCGACGCCTCGCTGACAGCCGCCCGTGCGCCCCCGTCCGGTGGGAGTCGCCCGGCTGCCCGCTGTCGGGCCGCCGGCCTGCCACGATCACAGCGTGAGGCTGCGGAGCGAGACCAGTCCTGAGCTTTCGCCCAGTGATGGAACAGCTGAGATCAGCCGAGCCAGGGCCGGCGTGAGCAGGACCCCGGCACGCTTTCCAAGTCTGCTCGTCCCCGTACACGCTTGACCGGGGCGGTTCGCTACCAAGGCGAACTCGACCAGTCGTTCGTCTACGGTCGCCCCCCCGGACGGCCACGAACGAGACAACAAGTGAGAGGAAGGTGGGAGGGTGGCGTCGCTGCTCGACCCCGGCTCTCATGGCATTCCGCTGGCCGCCCATGGCGACTCAGCCGGTTGCTGGATACCAGGGGTAGCAGCATCGATGGTTGACTCGATGCGCAGGGCATTCACCTGAAGAATCTTCCGGCCGAAGGGGAGACAATGCCGGCGCAACCGAGCCCGTGGGGACGAGAAGGCCGCAGACTATCGATGTCCGGCGCGCAGATGCGACTTGCAACGCTCCATGCAGGTGCAAAGTGAGTGGAAATACGTTCCAATATTTGGAATCGCTTGACTCGATTCGAACAAATATCCGGGCACATGAATACGCCACGGAAGCCGAATCGTTGCAGGCGTTTGCCGACGTTCTCGCAACCCTCTCGCTCGGACGCAAGCTGGTAGTCCCCCAATCTTACGCACTCGACTCGCTATCCTTCCTCAAGATTGCGGACGCATTGATCCGAGCCCAATCTGGCCCTTCTCGCAGGTCAGCAATCGATACGGAGTTTCCGATAGTATTGCATCTGCACGGGCATGCGAGCTACAAGGAAGCTGTCGTCTCCATGCTTCGACGCATGGACAGCAAGGGAAATACTTTTGTTAGCTCTCTACTCGACTACGACGACTTCCAGTTGAATAGCATGGAGGCGACAGCCGCAGCCGGTCAGATTAGCGAGGGAGTCTTCCCCTCAAAGCTTATCGAACTCGCTCCCGAGACCATCAGGGAGCCGTTTCAGCGGGTGTGGACCCATTTCTCCACGGCGCGCGTGGGCAGCCGCATGGTTACCAACGGGAACCATGATGGCGCTTTTGATGAGCTTAGTGTTACGGTTCCCGCATTGGCCGATCCTCAATCGAACGTGAGGCGTGTACTCGCCGCTGAGGGATTCGAAGATAGGGCGGACTTCTTAGCTCTTGCGGACGCGATCAAAAAACTTGTTGACGCCGGCGGCTCGCAAGCATTCAAGAGTAGAAGTCCCGTGCACAGCACCAAACCGTGGCCTAACGACATTTACGGGAGGTCTCCGCTCGAAATTGTTGGTGACGCCGACAATCTGGAGATGGTTAAAGAATGTGTAGATACGCTTTACAATGCACGTGTTGCAGGGACGAGTGGGGCGTCGGGCAGTGCTTTTTCCACCAAGGTGCTTTTCGCTGGCCAAACCCTAGGCCGCGCCACGCTTGCTCAAGAAGTCGCTATTGCCTTCTACGAGGTCAAGCGCCGGGCCCGGCTGGGTTTCTCCCTAGATTCTGATCTGCCTGCGGCTGAGGTTTCTGCGGCCAGCCTTCCGCCCACCTTCGACCTTGTCATAAAAGACGGCGGAGGAGCCACTCCGGAGGCAGTAAGCAGAACTTTGAACCAACTGCAGCAGAAGACGCAGGAAGCATTCGAGGTGCTTCTTGAGCTAAGGAAGACGAACGATTTTAGGAAGAGCGCCGGCCGGTTGCAGTTAGCGTTGCAACATGGGGACGCAAAATATCTTTCGCTGCTAGACGCGCATACGCGTCTCGTTGGAAATGCTTTGGCAGGACTTACGCCAGTGGAGTCGCATTCCGGATGGATCAGAGTTAACATTGCGATGAGCGCCGCGGCTGCTGGATCTGTCGCGGGAACCATCACGCATAACTGGCTTCTTTCCGCCGTCGTCGCCGCGCTGACAGCTGGAGCGACCGACATGTGGGAGGGACTGCGTCGCATCGACACGAAGGATCGAGTCGCCCGAGCGATGGCGCATGTTGTACAGGTTGTGACGGCGGAGGAAAAAAGTTGATAGAGCGAGTAAGGCCCGTGTTGAAGTATGCGAATCGTTATGTAGAGGTGTTTGATGACGAGGTCAGATTCCCAGATGGCTCCGAAGGCACCTATCTCCGCATAACGCATCCTGCTGCCGACGGTCAGGCCGTCGTCGTCCTGCCGATCAGGGAAGGACAGGTCGCACTTGTAAGAACTTATAGGTATCCAATCGGTGAGTGGCAATGGGGATTGCCGCGTGGGTTCGGCCAAGGTGGAGATGTGCTCAAGACCGCCGAGACCGAACTGCGTCAGGAACTTGGGGTTAGCGCGCGAGACTGGAGGAGACTTGGAAACGTCACCCCAGATTCAGGCATGCTTGCCGTTAATGTAGCTTTCTTCCTCGCAATAGTCGAGGACAGTGAGTTGAATCCAGAGGATGTTGCAGAGGTACAGGAGGCGACCTGGCTTTCCACACACACGCTATTGCGGAAGATCGCCACCGGTGACATCACAGACGGATTTACGCTGTCTGCCGTCGCCTTGGCACTCACACAGGGGCATTTGTCGCTCGAAAAAATTGACTAGGCGGAGGCGAGACTTCCTGTTAGCCGAATGGGTGCGGTCCCTAGGACGGCGGCGGGGAGTCAGCGTCCGGAGGGGCCTGCGGCGGACGCGACCAGGGCGGTGGCCCCATACCGTAGCGTTCTCCGACCCATTCGAGGAAGCGCTGCACGAGCTGCCCGAACGACGGGGCCGGATCATCCGGTTCCCGCGCCCGAACCATGACGCGCCTACCACCCTTGATCCGACCGACCCGATCAGGGGTCAAGAGCACGACGAGACCGCAACCGGTCAACGCGACAGCAAGGCCGATCGCGGGCAGAACGGCCCTGGCCACGCTCGGCGAGCGAAAAACTGCACCCAAGCCGCCGACGGCGAAGAACAAGCCCACGCACCCACCCACGACAAGCCGAATCGCCACCGCCTGGTCAACGAACCGCGCGAACTGGACCGGAAAGGTGCATACGCGGGATCGATAACAGCGCCGTACCGATGGCGATCTCGGCGAAACCACCGAACACCAGGTAGGCACGCAGAAAGCCATCATCTTCGGGGCCACGCAGTCCCGCGACGATCGACGGCGGACCGGCAGCGATCAGCGCCATGCCGCGAGGCCTGACGAGCGCGATCTGCACCTTCTGCTCTCTGGGCACCGCCTGCTCGCTGGACACCGCGATAGCGACAAGCGCAGCCACGATGAACATGACATGGCCGCCCCACTCGCCGAGGGCGGACATGAGGATCAGCGGCGCTGCCACCGCCAGTAGATCAGGGTGCCGTCCAGGATCGCGTACGCCAACCGGCGGATCCGTTCCATGGCGGTAGCCAGGTCGTCGGCGGCCGCCGCGAGCAGGGCTATCGCTTCCTGCACGTACCGCCAGGCGGCGGCGACGCCGATCTGAAAGCCGGCCGCGAGTCGGGTGTAGGTGTCGCCGTTACGCAGATGGGCCAGAGCCAGCAGCGCCTGCCGACCGGGTTCGAGGCGCCACCACCGGGATCGGCGCAGCTTGCGATGGCCGCGGAGGCGTTCGGCGAGGTGGTTCAGGGTGCGGCTGGACAACGGAATCGTGGCGGGGTAGGACAGCATGGCGAGGCTCCCGGTCGGGGCTTCGAGTCTTGGTCGACAGCTGTCCTACCTGGAGCCTCGCACCCATCGATCACCGGACCTGCCACACTTACCCTGAGCTGCAAGATCAGTTGGAAAAGGCTCAGTATGGAGCCGGACGCCAACCTTCAGTAGCGGTGCTCAGCCCCAGGAAACGACTGCCGTCGACGTCAAGGCATGGGACTTGAACCCCGGACATCCGTCTCGCAAAGGCGGCTCACCGCGGCGGGCGATTCGCCGATCAGTGACGGCGAGTGGCGTCGGCGTCGGCGCGCCCTTGCAGTCCTTCACCAGCCTTCGCTCGCTTACGAGCTCTGTGCACCCCGTCCGTACTTGTCCGTCGGCGGCTGCACGCTCGGAGCCTTGTCCATGGCAGGGCTCGTCAGCGTGCTGTTGTCCGGCGCGGTTTTATGTCAGCGTTACTGTCGACAGCCAGTCCGCCGGCGACCGAGGCTGACCCCCGCTGGGGGGAGCCGGATTTGGCTTATCAACGGCAGTGGTGTCCCGATATCGGGGCCTATCTTGATCCCATGGTGTCTCTTGAGGCGCGTCGTGCTGCCTTCGGACAATTCGTACGGCGTGCTCTCCAAGACGCCAAGGACCGGCGCATCACCATCAAAGAGATCGAACGGCGTACCGGCGTCGGCTCCACCACCTTGTACCGGTGGCGCGACGGCGACTGGACAGCCGACCCGCGGCCCAGCCAGGTCGACGCGTTCTGCGCCGGCCTCGACATCCCCACCGCCGCTGCCTACCGGGGCGCTCGGCTGGGGCGCCGACGGGAAAGGGCGCTGGAGGTGGCGCTGCGCCGCGGGCTGGTCGGCAGGAACGTGGCGAAGCTGATCGACGCACCATCAGGCCGGTCGCCGAAGATGACGTTCCTGACCGAGCAGGAAGCGATGAAGGTGCTCGCGGCGGCGGCCGGGCAGCGCAACGCGGCCCGCTGGTCGGTGGCGTTGGCGTTGGGGCTGCGGCAGGGTAAGGCGCTCGGCCTGCGGTGGTCGCACGTCGACCTGGACGCCGGTCACATGGAGATCCCGAAGCAGTTGCGGCGGCGGATCTACGAGCACGGCTGCGGCGGCACGTGCGGCGCAAGCGGGGGTGCCGACTGCCCGCAACGCTCGGGGGCGGCCTCCAGCTGGTGGAGCCAAAGGGCAAGAGCGAGCGGACGCTGCCGATCCCGGCACCGCTGGTGGCGAAGCTGCGCACCCACCACCGGCTCCAGCTGGCCGAACGCCCCGCCGCCGGCGAGTGGTGGCACGAGGGGGACTTCGTGTTCACCCAAAACGACGGCTGCCCGCTGGACCCGCGGCAGGACTACCAGGCTTTGCGGGACCTGCTCGACGCGGCCGAGGTGAAGCGGGTCAGGTTGCACGACGCGCGGCACATGGCGGCGACGCTGATGGTGGCGCAAGGGGGTGGACCTGCACGTGGTGAAGGACGTGCTCGGACACACGGACATCCGCACCACGCAGGGGTACGCGAAGGTGGTCAGTGACCTGACGAGGGAGGCTACGGACCGTATGGGCCGCCTGCTGCTCGGGGGGGGGCGTAGTACACCTGCTCGTACACTGTTGATGTTGAGCGCATGGGAAAGGGCCGCTGGCTCCCGGGATGTTTCCCGAGGCCAAGGGCCCTTTCCGTTGCCGAGCCGCCTGACGGAATCGAACCGTCGACCTACGCATTACGAGTGCGTCGCTCTAGCCGACTGAGCTAAGGCGGCAACGATCGTCAAGTGTACGGCACACCGCGCCGGCCGCCGAACGGGATCCCCCGCCCGCCCGATCCGGACATCGAGGAAGGTTCGGTACGTTCGCCGGAGAGCGGTTCCGATTGGCCCCGACTACCCTGCGGCGGGTGAGCGACGATCACGTACCGGCGGAGCGGCCGATTCCCGAGGCACATGCCGGGGAGCGGGCCGGCCGGCGGCCGCGCAGCCTCGACCCGTTGGAGCTGGGCTTCACCCCGCGCAAGCCGGTGCCCTGGCTGGCGCCGCTGCTGCTGATCAGCACCGGCCTGCGGACGCTGCTGGCGATGCTGTTCGGGGCGTACCTGGACAAGCGGGAGCTGCAGAACGCGTTCGACGACGCCACCTCCCGGCAGGTCGGGCCGGACGGCGGGCTCTGGCTGGACTACGTGGCCGACCTGGGCGACGGCTTCGACGCCACCTACTCGGTGGCGTACCTGCTGGCGCAGCCGGAGCTGACCGTGGACGGCCACCGGCTGCCGCGGGCGCAGACTCTGGTGATGGGGGGCGACCAGGTCTACCCGTCGGCCGCCTACGAGGCGTACGAGGACCGGTGCAAGGGGCCGTACCAGGCGGCGATGCCGCTGTCGCCGCCCGAGCGGCCGACGCTGTTCGCGGTGCCCGGCAACCACGACTGGTACGACGGCCTGACCGCCTTCCTGCGCCTGTTCGTCCGGTCCCGGGACCGGCACTTCGCGGGCTGGGGCACCGGGCAGTCCCGGTCGTACTTCGCGGTCGAGTTGCCCGCCGGCTGGTGGCTGCTCGGCCTCGACGACCAGTCCGGCTCGTACCTGGACGACCCGCAGCTCACCTACTTCGACGAGGTGGCCCGGAAGCTGACCCCGCGCGACAAGATCATTCTCGCGGTACCGGCGCCCACCTGGGTCAAGGCCGCGGATCATCCGGCCGCGTACGACTCGATCGACTATTTCATCCGTACGATCATCGCCCCCACCGGCGCCCAGGTGCGGCTGCTGCTCTCCGGCGACCTGCACCACTACGCCCGGTACACCGGCCCGGAGCGGCAGCTGATCACCTGTGGGGGCGGCGGCGCCTACCTCTACCCGACACACCAGTTGCCGGAGCGGCTGGAGGTGCCGCCGCGCGACACGCTGTCCCGCCGGGCCAGCCGCACCCGGGAGTACGCCCTGGCGGCGCGCTACCCGGACAAGGCCCGCTCGCGCCGCTACGGCTGGGGGATCTTCGCCCGGTTGCCGTTCCGCAACCCCGGTTTCACCACCCTGCTGGGCACCCTGCACACGCTGCTGATGCTGGCCATGGCCGGAGTAGCGGCGGACCACGCCGGCACCACGGAGCAGCGGCTGTTCAGCGTCCCGTTGGTGATCATGCTGCTGGTGACCCTGCTCGGGGCGGCATTCTTCGCCAAGCCGCCCAGCGCCGGCGGCAAGCGGCACGCCCGGCACTGGATCCTCGGCGTGGGACACGGGTTGGCCCACGTGGCGCTGGCCGCCGCCGGCACCTGGCTCTGGCTGCGCCTGCCCTTCTACGACTGGCCGTGGCCGCTGCCGGCGGTCGCCGCGGCGGTGCTGTACGGGCCGGTGATCGGCCTGGTCGCCAGCCAGTTGGTGGCGCTGTACCTGCTGGTGGCCGGCGCGTTCGGGGTGAACGTCAACGAACTCTTCGCCGGCCAGGGCATCGAGGACTCGAAGGCGTTCCTGCGGCTGCGGATCGACCCGGACGGCACCCTGACCATCTACCCGATCGCGGTCGACAAGGTCGCCCACGCGTGGCAGCTCAACCCCGACCAGTCCCCCGAAGCCTCCTGGCTGACCCCCAGGACTCCCCTCCACCCCCGCCTAGCCGAACCCCCCATCACCCTCCGCTGACGCCCCCAGCCGCGTTGATCAAGGAGTTTGCGTCAGGAGTCGCGCGATTTCCGACCCAAACTCCTTGATCAACCGGGCGGAGGCCGGGTGGAGGCCGTGCGGAGGCCGGGCGGAGGCCGGGTGGGGAACAGGTGGGGGGCGGGGTGGGGGCTGGGGGGCGTCAGGGGAACGGCGTCCAGGCGCACCGTCACCGCGTCCCTGGGGACGCTGTGACCGGCCACCCGGCCGTCCCCATCCGGAGTCGTGACGCGGGTGCCGACCGCTGGGGCGGACTCCTGGAATTTCTGATACAGCGGGTGCTCATACTTCAGGCAGCACATCAGCCGGCCGCAGGCGCCGGAGATGCGCAGCGGGTTGAGCGGCAGGTCCTGGTCCTTCGCCATCCGGATGG